>CAZFCP010000004.1:0-11578 GCA_964517775.1 uncultured Candidatus Marinamargulisbacteria bacterium
CGGACAGCTGGCTGTTGTCGTTTTTGGAAAAGCAATACATCTCGGATAGACTGGGCACCCGACAACATCATCACCAGGCGATCCAAACCTAATGCAATTCCGCCATGCGGAGGTGTCCCATATTGTAACGCCTGAACAAAAAATCCAAACTTATCCGAAATATCTTTTTCGCTTAGCTGCAGCAGTTTAAAAATACGCTCCTGCACAGCACTGTCATGAATACGAATACTTCCACCACCTATTTCAGATCCATTCAACACAATATCGTAAGCCAGAGACCGCACTTTTTCAGGGGCTGTTTCCAACAACGCAACATCATCCGGATGCGGAGAGGTAAACGGGTGATGCTTAGACATCACCTCCCCCGTTTTTAAATCTTTTTCAAAGAGAGGAAAATCCGTCACCCACAATAACCGATACGATTCATCACGCAATTTCAGCTGGTCAGCGAGGGCCAGACGAACCTGTCCCAAAGCCGAATATGCCGACTCATGGTGTTGGTGCGCCACCAGAATAACGGTGTCTCCAGGATTAACCTGAAGCTGATTAAAAATCGAGTCCAGTTCATCCGGCGTTAAAAATTTCAAAATCGAAGACGTTACCTGTCCGTCAGGCTGACGGTGAATCCAGGCTACACCTTTCAAGCCAAAAGGTTCTACAACCGCGGTAAAAGAATCCAGGATTTTTCTGGACAGCTGGGATACCCCATTTGGAACACAAAGGCCAGCAATGACACCGCTTTGTTGAAGAACAGAGGAAAAAACCTGGAAAGACGTTTGTTTGAACGTCTCATTCAAACATGCAAATTGTAAGCCGAAACGAAGATCAGGTTTGTCTGAACCGTAGGTCGACATGGCTTTTTCATAGGTCATTTCCAGTGGCTGAGCATACGGAATACCGGCAACCTCAAATACCTTTTCAAGAACACCGTTAATCATTGAACGAATCGAATACTGATTTACAAAGGAGGCTTCAATATCCACCTGTGTAAATTCAGGCTGGCGATCAGCTCGGAGGTCTTCGTCTCTAAAACATTTTACAATTTGATAATACCGCTCGAAACCGCTCATCATCAGCAACTGTTTAAACAACTGCGGAGATTGAGGCAACGCAAACCATTTTCCCTGTTGAACACGAGACGGAACCAGATAGTCTCTGGCACCTTCAGGCGTGCTTTTTGTCAGCATCGGGGTTTCAACTTCCAAAAAATCCAAGGTGTTTAGTGCCTGCCGGATTGTTTGGGCAATAGTATGTCTTAAGGCAAATTTTTCAAATACTTTTGGCCGTCTTAAATCCAGATATCTGTATTTTAAGCGGTTTACTTCATCCACCTGTTGGGTATCATCCGAAATGGAAAAAACCGGAGGCAATGCTTTGTTAAGACAGGTAATCTGACTGAGAACAACTTCAAGATGACCCGTTTTCATATCTTTATTAACAGCGGCAGCATCACGTAAACGTAAGGTTCCCGTGGCCGAAATCACAAATTCCGAGCGGAATTCTTCCACCTGTTTTAAAAGCTCGGTCTGTTCGGATTCAACGACAAGCTGAACAATGCCCCAGCGGTCTCTTAAATCAATAAAAACCAGGTTACCAAAGTTGCGGATTTTATGAATCCAGCCACAAAGTGTAAGCTCTGTTCCGGCTGTTAAATCAGCGATTTGTGAGGTCTGATGCGTTCTGTAAGCGTTGATGTTCATGGTGTAAGTACTCCACAATATTTTCCCAGGGTATTTCTACTTGTTTGCCTTCAACCATGTGTTTTACAAGAATCGTATTTTTTTCGGCTTCGGACTCTCCGTAAATCAGTGTAAATTCGGTCTGAAGTTTATTAGCCTGTTTCAGCTGTGATTTGATGTCACTTTTTGAATAATCCATCTCACATTTTAAGCCAGCACGTCTTAGCTCATCCACCAAATAAAAACAGCGGGTCTGCTGGGCAAATCCAAGAGGCGCCACAAAAATAAGAGGATCTTTTTTCTTGATAAGGTCAGATAGTTCTTTTAAAACCATAACGGCACGCTCTACCCCAAAGGCAAAACCGACAGCCGGAGTTGGAGGCCCACCAATCTGATCCACAAGCCCATCATAACGACCGCCACCGCAAATGGTATTTTGCGCGCCTAGCTGATCCGAAACGATTTCAAAGGTTGTACGCGTGTAATAATCCAGACCTCTTACAAGCTGTGTATCAATTTTAAAAGGAATGCCCAATGAATCAATATATTCGATAACCGAATTAAAGTGATCCCGGCATTCGTGGCAGTGCGAATCTTGAATATTCGGCATCGCAGAAAAATAGGTTTTACAGGTTGGTTTTTTACAATCCAAAATCCGAAGCGGCTTGGTGTGGAAACGGCGCTGACAATCTTCGCATAAAAACGGAAGACTTCCACCGATAAACTGTTTCAAGCGTTCTTCAATAACTGGACGACAAACCGGACAGCCCACGGAATTTACCGAAACGGACAATCCGCTTAAACCAAGCTCGTCAAATAAATGTACGCCTAAGGAAATAACCTCGGCATCCGAAAACGGGTGAGCATTACCCAGGTTTTCAACACCAATCTGGTGAAACTGTCTAAAACGGCCAGCCTGAGGTCTTTCGTAGCGAAACATTGGGCCGCAATAATATAACTTGGATGTTTTTTCTTTTTTGTATAAACCGTTATGGATGTAGGCACGCACAATAGGCGCAGTACCTTCTGGTCGTAGCGTTAACCGTCTGTCGCCTTTATCCGTAAAGGTATACATCTCTTTTTCAACAATATCCGTTGAATTCCCGATTCCACGCTCGAATAAGTCTGTTACTTCGAAAATGGGCGTTCGGATTTCCTGATAGTTGTAGAGGTCAAAAAGGCTGCGGGAAGCCGTCTCGATATAATGCCAAAAAGGCATTTCTTCGGGCAAAATATCTTTTGTTCCACGTGATAACGGATACTTCATAAGGCTGGGCAGTATATCACTTTCGTGACAATAAAACCACCGTTTCTATGTGTGCCGTTTGAGGGAAAAGATCGATAGGTTGAACACAACGAACCTCGTAATGAGACGCCAGAATCGATAAATCTCTGGCCAGTGTTGCCGGATCACAAGACACATAAATAACTTTTTGAGGTAAATAAGTTAGAAGGCCAGTTAAAACAGCCTTGGAACAGCCTTTTCTTGGAGGATCCAATATCACACAGGTAGGATCAAACGGCTTAAGTGTTTTGGTAAAAACAGCGTCATCATCCAGATCTTCATTTAAAAAAACCACATTGCTAGCCTGCTGATTTTCGGCATTCTTTTTAGCCCATTCTATGGAATCATCCGAACGTTCAATACCCACAACAGATTTAACCTGTCTGGACATCAAAAGCGTCAAAATACCTATTCCACAGTATAAATCCCAGACCCTATCGTGTTCAGACAGCTCGGCCATATCCAAAACGGTTTGAAAAAGAACAGCCGCCTGATTTGTATTCACCTGCAAAAACGATTGAAGCGACAAATAAAAAGGCGTATCAAAAAACGTTTCCTGCCAGGTTTCCTCGCCAAAAAGAAGCACAGACTCCTGACCTAAAACCACGTTCCCTTTTTGGGTGTTGATGTTCGCACTGATCATCGCAATATCAGCCAGCTTTGATAGCGGCTTCACGTACAAATTAAGTGATTTATAAGAACGACTGTTAATCACAAAAACAACGGCAACCTTGTCGAGACTTTTTGAATATCTCAACATGACATGACGCACCAGGCCCTTGTGGTTAGCTTCGTTATAAATGGAAGGCGGAGTTTCAAGAAATAAAGCTTTGATTTCAGCAAAAACACGATTAATTTTTTCAGACTGTATCGGACAACTGTCTACATCCACAAGGTTGTGTGATCCAGATTCATAAAATCCCATTACAGGATAATGATCAGAGGTTATACCGACAGGAAATTGAGCTTTATTTCTATAAAACCATTCCTGTTCAGCCGCTTTTGTAGGTAAAACATCGCAATCAAGTCCGCCAATACGTCTTAAGGCTTCTTTGACAAGATTTCGCTTCCACGACACCTGACCATTATAGGAAAGATGTTGAAGCTGGCAGCCTCCGCATTTACTAAATAGCGGGCAGGTTGGTTCTACACGATATTTACTGGGCTCAATGACTTTTATTAAAGAGGCCCGAGCAAAACGTTTATTTTTTTGCTCGATTTCTACCTCAACAACTTCACCGGGAAGAGAGCCTGGAACGAATACCACAAAGCCGGCATCCGATTTTCCAATTCCCTCCCCGCGAACTCCTAAATCCGAGATTTGAATAATCACTATTTACGTCTGGCTACCTGAATACGGATAGACTTGCCTTTAATCTGGCTGTTCTGCATCACTTCCAATACTCTGGATGCATCATCCTGAGGCACTTCAACGAACGTAAAGTTTTCATAAATATCGATTAATCCGATATTTTTTCCTGAAATTCCAGTTTCGTTTGCAATCGCACCCACAACGTCTTTTGGCTGGATGCGTTGATTTCTACCTAAGTTAATAAATAGTCTTACCATTCCTGGTTCAGCCGCACCGCCTTGATCACCACCAGCTTCACCTCTATTGGATTGCTTGGTGTTATCAGCTGGTTTATCAACATCACCCATCATTAATTTTAAAAGAGCCGCTGCAACTTCAACAGAGCTGTGGTTTTCACCCATCATTTTTTCAATTAAATCAATCTGTTTGGATAGATGACCTTCTTCAATAATCACCTTTAAGCGCTCAAGCATCTGGTTTATTTTTTTCTCTTCAACTTCATTTAAAGTAGGAAGTTTTTGAGGAAGGATTTTTGATTTGGTATACCGCTCGATATCACGAAGCTGGTAAATGTCGCGGCCAGCAACAAAGGTAAAGGCTTTTCCACTTTTTCCTGCACGACCCGTTCTTCCAATACGGTGAACATACGATTCTTCATCCAAAGGAACATCATAGTTAAATACGACTTCAACGTCATCAACGTCGATACCTCTTGCAGCCACGTCGGTTGCAACCAAAATATCCACGATACCTTTTCTAAATTTATCCATAACAGCATTTCGTTCCTGCTGTTTTAAGTCGCCGTGAAGACCGTCTGCGAAGTAACCTCTGGCCTGAAGCTCGGATACTACGTCGTTTACTTTACGTTTTGTATTACAGAAAACCAAAGACAATTTTGGATCATGAACATCTAAAAGACGGGATAACGCTTCGATTTTTGAACGCTCAGGAATATCCAGGTATTTTTGATCGATGTTGGAAACAGTAAGCTCTTTATGAGCAATTGTGACGTGAACCGGATCATTTTGATATTCACGGGTTAAAGCCACAATTGGCTTTGGCATGGTCGCAGAAAAGAATACGGTTTGTCTTGTACTTGGAGTTGATTTTAAAATGGCTTCGATATCATCTCTAAAACCCATGTCCAACATTTCGTCAGCTTCATCCAGTACAACTGTTCTAACCTGATCCAGCTGCAACGATCCTCTTTCGATATGATCGATTACACGTCCAGGCGTACCAATAACCACGTGAACCCCATGACGAAGCGCACGAATCTGTCTTTCAATCGGCTGTCCACCATATATTGGAACAACCTGAATGCCCTGTTTAAAACGAATCAGCTTTCTAAGCTCTTCAGAAACCTGAATAGCCAATTCACGTGTCGGACATAAAATAAGTGCCTGAACATCCATTTTCTTAGCATCAAGCTTTTCAACAACCGGAATACCAAAAGCAGCGGTTTTTCCAGTTCCTGTCTGTGCCTGACCCAAAACGTCTTTTCCTTCTAATAAAATAGGAATGGCCTTAGCCTGAATAGGCGTACATTCTTCAAAGCCCATTTCCAATACGGCTTTTCTTACCTCTTGCGAAAGAGATAACTCTTCAAAATTAATTGTTGTCATAACGATTTCTCCCAAAATCCCCTAAAAAAAATAATTGGAGCGGGAAACGAGACTCGAACTCGCGGCCCTCAGCTTGGGAAGCTGATGCTCTACCAACTGAGCTATTCCCGCACGATTTCCCAGACCCAATGACTTATTATCATAACGCAATTGGTGGAAGGTAGGCAAGACCGGATGGGGATTAGAAGGTTGTTGGATGTTTTTTCAAGTAGGATTCTATCCATCTAAAATTCTTCTCTACATTCTTTGGCGAAATTTTTTGATCCAGGTCAGTACCAGGAGCTTGAGTCAAAACTTCTTCACCTTCATCATAATTTCCATAATACAATTTAATTCTGTATTTATTTCTTAAAAAATTAAGGATATCTGATATTTTTTTTGAATCTTTATCCGTGCTTTTTGTGAGTTTTACGTATTTTTGCAATAGAAAACCTATTTTTTGATAATGCCTCAAGGAAAAATCAACAGGTTTATCATATTCAAGTACCCCACTCTTCAAATCTCTTGAGCCTGAAGCAAAAATTATATACAAAAATACAAAATCATTGAGTGCATCAAAACTTTCTTTTCCTTCAGAAACAATTTTTTCAGTTTTCTGAGTTTCGCCGTACTCATAACTAAGCAAAGTCTTATTAGAATAATAGTGAGTTGTTTGCTGAAAAACCAAGCTCAAATTTTTAGTTTTTAAGTACGATTTAGAAGAAGGCGGTACGCCATATAGCGTTGAAAATGAAATCAGACAGGCTGCGATTGCTGTATAGAAAGTATTTAAAATCATCATTTAACTAACACCCTGGAACAATATTAACGATTCGTTCTGAGATATATTTTTTATTTTTAGAAACAACTGTTACAACTATTTTAATAGAATAAGGCCACGAATCATTTTTAGAATGTAAATCAATCATTTTGTACAAATCGAAATCCTTCCATTCCATACAATAAAATTGAGTTTTTTTACTAAAAACAGGAGCCTTAATTTTTTTCCTGTAAGATGGAACCGTATTAAATTTGGCTTTTGCTTCACCCTTAGCACTATCGACCATATCAAACTTTGGATCCATTATAATAGGCCCAACTTTTTCAAAAATCTCAAAATATCCCGTAACATCATTTTTTTCGACTATGTTTTCAAGATTAATAACTACCTTTATATCAATTTTTTTAGGAAAATAAAGAACAAACAAGACGTTATCATTGATGTTATCAAAAGAAGTATACTCATTAAATGCTTGCGGAAAATCAGATGTATTAACAGTATCCCCAGAATCAGCATCAACCCGAAACAATGGAAAATAGGCAAAGCATTTTGGCTTTGTGAGAACAAAACTTTCTCCAAAGCTAAGGTGATTGATACTTAAAAGACAAAGTAGAAAAAAAAGAAGGTGTTTCATCATAGTTTCATTTTCAAATACCCCTCAATCCACTTGCAGTTTTTTTCTATGTTTTTGGTTTCCAAGATTTCCTCAAACTGCTTATCATTATCCATAATATTCATAATTTTCTCATTATTAACCCACACAACCGGTGTGCAAGAAATAGAATGCTCTTGTTTGAGTTTTTTTAATACACTTGAAATTTCCTCTGCCATTTGTGGGCTGGTTTTATCAATATGGTATTTCTCAAAAAGCCAGTCTGTATGTTTATACGAGTTTAAGATAAATCCCATAGGAGCCTTATTTTTTTCTTTAAACCCCGAGGCATACACTACATATAAAATTGCAAAATCAAACAAAACAGTGTCGCTTTCATTACTTTTCATTGATAATTGTTCGGCCTTATTTTCTTCATGTTTGATTTGTATAGAAATAGCATGACTCTTTGAATTAAGACTCCTATATTTTTCTAACTCAAAAGGAATGTTTTTTTTCAGATAGTCAAAAGAATTTTCAGCATGAGAATTAACATTAAAACAAAAAATCAAGGCGAAAAGTGTTGCTAAAAGTTTCATAAAGCACCCTCGCTTTTTTTCAACTCTGCTTCGATATCTTTCGTAACATTGCTTAAAGATTCGGGTGTTATCTCGTCCATGACATAATGGTAATCACCTACTATTTCATAGCCCTCATCAAAATTGGTTAGTATTCCTCGGATGTTGTAGGTATCTTTTAAATAGCTCATAACAGCGGATACCTTTTGTGGGTAACTCATAGTTGGTTTCCAAAATGGGTACTGATCCAGTATAAAATCTGTTTTTTTATAGTGCTTTAATATAAACGAACCCAGCTCAGATTTTGCATTATGATCTCGAAAACCGGCGTAAACGATATATAACAGGGTAAAATCGGATAAGGCGTCCAAGCTGTTTTTTTCATTTGAAACAAAGCCTACTTCTCTACCGACAATAACCTTAGCAAATGAAAAACTATTTTGGACATTTCCGCTGGGAAATAGAGTTGTTTCAGTGAATGTAATGGGTAAGTCAGCTAATAGGTCTAACGATTTTGAGTGGGAGAATAAAGGGCTGGAGAAAAGTAATATAGAAATGAAGACTATAAATTTCATACAAAATTCTTGATATTTTTTTATATTATAACAGAATATCATCAAAAGAAGATTTATTTCACACTAAAAACAACCAAAGGACTTATGATTTACACCCAAAGATACTATAATACCTAATTATGCTAACCCACTTAAGCATCAAAAACTTCACCATCATCGATGAATGCGAGCTCGATTTCAAAGCCGGATTCACCATCTTTTCTGGAGAAACCGGCGCTGGAAAATCCATCATTATTGATGCCCTTTCCTTATTATCTGGAAAACCAAGCTCAGAACATCTCATCAAAAACAATCAGGATTTTGCGTGGGTTGAGGCTATCTTCCACCTACCGACTGTACCAGAGGCCTTAAAAGATTATGTGGAATCTGATGGGCAGCTGATTGTTCAGCGGAAAATCAATCGGAACAAAGAAAACAATGCCAAAATCAACGGACAAACGGTTCCGTTAAAATTTTTAAAACAGCATTTATCAGATTGTTTTACAGTTGTGGGGCAAAACGAGCATATTACGTTACTTAATTCAGGCACGCAGCTGGCATGGTTGGATAAATATCAGGAAGAAAATATAACTTTAAAAACGGAATTTGAAGAGGCTTTTCGGCAATATTCTCAGTTAAAAGAGTTAGAGCATACGCTTTCGAATCAGGATACGCTTTTGTATCAGAAAATTGATTTTTTGAAGTTTCAGCTGGCTGATATTGCGTCACAAAAATTTAAATATAATGAAGAAGAGGATTTAGCGGCTGTTAAAAAACGGGTTCAGAATCATCATAAAACAACGCAATCGCTTCATCAGCTTCAGGAGTCTTTGGATAAAACGCTGGATGGTTTAGCCTCGGCTTTAAAGGCCTGTTCGACTTTGGCGGCTTTGGATCCGGTTTGGGAGCCAATTTCTCAACGATTGAACAGCTGCAGTGAATCGATTAAGGATGAGGCTGAGCAGGCCGCACATGAGCAGATGAAGCATAATCAGGAATCAGACTTGTCTATTGATGATATCGAGACCCGTCTGGATACGATTTTCAAGTACAAAACCAAATATCATCAGCCGGATTTGAATCATGTATTAAAGCTGTATGAAACGCTTTCATCTGAGTTGGAGAATTTGGAAAGTCAGGTCAAACAAAAAAACTCTATTGCGGATGATCTTCAAGAAGCTGAAAAAAACTGTGTGGCTTTAGCAAAAAAATGGCATGATCACAGACAAAAAAAGGCGGAGATTCTTGAGAAGAAAATAACGGATTTGTTAAAAACGCTTCATTTTTTTAATCCGGTTTTTAAGATTTCTCTGCAATTTACACCTGAAAAGTTGAGCTTATCCGGAGCAGATTCCATCAGCTTTGATATCAGTTTGAATCCGGGAGAGCCGCTTTCGCCGTTGTCGAAGGTAGCCTCGGGCGGAGAGCTGTCGCGAATCATGTTGGCATTGCGATCCATTTTTGCGTTTCAAAACATGGCCGAGACGCTTATTTTTGACGAGATAGATACCGGCATCGGCGGATTGACGGCTAATACCATCGGGACACATTTAAAAACGTTGTCGGAAACATCCCAGGTGATTTGTATTACGCATTTGCCTCAAATTGCGAGGCTGGCTGATCGTCATTTTTATGTTAAAAAAACACATCAAAAACAATCCACAAGTACAGATATTCAGGCTTTAAACGAAATGGAAAAGAAACAGGAACTTCAGCGTATGCTTGGAGGCGAAGCCGTTTTACAGGAGCTGATATTACCCGGGACTTGACTAGGTCTGCTATAATCGGATTTTGCTTTTTTCAAAAGTTTACACTCTTTATATTAATTGATTACTGGAGCCTCAAATTTTATGTGTGGAATTATTGGATATGTTGGTGACAAAAATATTGAATCGATTTTGCTGGTAGGGTTAGAACGCCTCAGCTATAGAGGCTACGATTCATCAGGCATTGCGGTACTGCATGACGGCGAGCTGAGCTACTGGAAAAAAACCGGAAAAATCAGAGAGCTTGAAAAAATGCTGCTGAATCTTTCCTTAAAAGGAAATATTGGAATTGGACACACACGCTGGGCCACTCATGGTGAACCCAACGAAACCAATGCTCACCCTCATTTAAGTCCTAATAAAAAAATTGCAGTTGTTCACAACGGCATCATCGAAAACTTCTCAACACTTAAACACGAGCTTATCGAAAATGGTCATTTTTTCAATTCACAAACCGATACCGAGGTTATTCCTCATCTTATCGAAAGCCATTATCACGGCAATTTGCTGGAAGCCATTCAAAAAACCGTGGCCCAGCTTAAAGGCAGTTTTGCGATTGCTGTTATTGCTGAAGCTGATCCAAATAAAATCATCGTGTGCAGACAGGGAAGTCCTCTATATATAGGAAAAGGGAAAAACGAAAACTTCATTTCATCTGATATTAATGCGATTTTGCCTCACACAAAAGAAATTATTCATCTTGAAGATGGTGAAATGGCCATTATTGAACAGAACAAAGTAACCGTAAAAGGTGAAGGCGGAAAAACAGTCTCAAAAAAAGTTGAAAAAATAGCCTGGGATGCGCTTGCACAGGAAAAATCGGGCTATGAAACCTTCATGTTGAAGGAGATTTTTGAGCAGCCTCAGGTTGTACGTCAGGTCATTTCGAAGATGATAAAAGATGATCACAGCATCCATCTAAAAAATATTAAACTTACAAAAAAAGAGCTGGCCTCTATTAATAGAATTATTATTCAAGCCTGCGGAACATCGTGGCATGCTGGTTTATTGGGAAAATATTTATTGGAGAAATACGCACACATTTTAACAGAAGTAGATATTTCATCTGAGTTTAGATACAGAAAAATGCTGACACAGGATAAAGACATCGTATTAGCCATTTCACAATCAGGCGAAACAGCAGATACTCTTGCCTGCCTACGGGAAGCTAAAAGCAAGTTTTTTAAAGCGTTGGCCATCGTGAATGTTAAGGGAAGTTCCATTGACCGGGAATCTGACGGCGTTATGTACAGCTACGCAGGTCAGGAAGTTGGTGTTGCCTCTACAAAAAACTATATTGCCCAGCTTGTAACCATCACCCTGTTTTCATTATTTATGGGTAAATTGAAAAAAACCGTGTCCAATGATGAGGTTGAATCGATTGTTGTGGAGTTAAAACGGATTCCGGAATATATCGATATCATCTT
>CAZFCP010000004.1:11588-37670 GCA_964517775.1 uncultured Candidatus Marinamargulisbacteria bacterium
GATAAATATCACAAAAGCAAAGAGTTTTTATTTATCGGAAGAGGTGTAAATTACCCGTCCGCTTTGGAAGGTGCTTTAAAATTAAAAGAGATTTCCTACATTCACGCTACAGGCTACCCGGCTGGAGAGTTGAAGCACGGGCCGATTGCGTTGATTGATGAACATCTTCCGGTTGTGTGTATTTGTCCTCAAAATCCAACCTATGAAAAAATGTTGTCCAATATTCAAGAAGTGCGCTCGAGAAAAGGTAAAACCATTATTGTAGCAACTCAAGGCGACACAGAGATTAAAGAGTACGCGGACGATATCATTTACATTCCAAATGTACCTGAAGATCTCACCCCTATTCTTGTAGCGGTTCCGTTGCAGCTGTTGTCTTACTTCATTGCAAAAAAACTGGATTGTGATGTGGATCAGCCAAGAAATTTAGCTAAAAGTGTAACCGTTGAATAAAAAACATCTGGTTTTAGTGGGGATTATGGGCAGTGGAAAAACATCGGTGGGAAGCCGCCTTTGTGAGAAACTGGCCCTGCCCTTCCTGGACTCTGATCGTGAGATTGAAACGCAGGAACAGATGTCCGTCAAAGCAATTTTTGAAGAAAAAGGTGAAGCCTATTTCAGAGGTCTTGAGGCTGGATTTTGCGAATCATTATCAGCGTTGGAGCCACATGTTATTTCTACAGGTGGAGGCATTATATTATCAGAATCCAACAGAAAACAGCTGAAGGAAAACGCCTGGGTTTTTTGGCTGGATGCGTCCATAGCAACACTTGAAACACGGCTGGCAGCTGATGAATCGAGGCCTTTGCTGCACAATAAACCTCTTTCAAAAACGCTTAGTGACATTTTAGAAAAACGTCAAGCCTTGTATCAGGAAACAGCAGACTATATCATTCACACTGACAATAAACATATTGATCAGATTTCTATGGAGATTTACACAAATTTTTTGGAAAAAAGATGATAGACAGCAGTCTTGAAAACCCTCTCTCACATACCATTTGGGTAAAACCGCCATCAGGTTCCTACCCGATTATTATCCAACCCGAACTACTTCATACAGGATTAGATACGCTTGTCTCCTTTATTAAGGGAAAAAAAGTTGCGTTGATTACAAACCCGGACTTACAACCGCTTTATGGGAAAACTATAACTAAAGAATTAGAGACTAAAGGCTTTGATGTCACAGAAATTGCTGTGCCTGCAGGTGAAAGCTTTAAAACGCTGGAGCAGGTAGAAAAAATCCTTCATCAGCTTTTGGAAAAACAGTTCGAGCGTGGAAGCACCGTCATTGCCCTTGGCGGAGGAATTATTGGCGATATGGCCGGATTTGCAGCCTCGATTTTGCTTCGCGGTGTAGCGCTTATTCAGGTTCCGACGTCACTGCTGGCTCAGGTTGATGCCGCTATCGGTGGAAAAACTGGCGTTAATACCTCTGTTGGAAAAAATTTAATTGGGACGTTTTATCAGCCAAAAGCAGTTCTTATTGATCCATCCGTATTATCAACACTTCCTGTTCGGGAAGTACGGTGCGGATTAGCTGAAATTGTAAAATATGGGGTTATTCAGCATCCTGATTTATTTAAAACGCTTCAAAAACATGCCCCTGTTCTTTCTCAATGCAAACCACAGGGTCGACCTGACATTTGGACGTCATTGATTCAAATCTCATGCACATGCAAAGCAGAGGTGGTATCGGAAGATGAAAAGGAATCGGATAGACGCGAAACCCTGAATTTTGGACATACTATTGGTCACGCCATTGAATCTGCGTTTGACTATACCCGCTATCTTCACGGCGAGGCAGTTGCTTTGGGCATGATTGCAGCTGGCAGAATCGCGGTGGCGTTGGATATCTGGAATCAGGCAGAGTTAACTGAACTTGAAAATCTGTTGCATAACCTGGGATTTGAAACAAAACTGGATGCCATCGAAATGGACAAACTACTGACACCACTTTTCAACGATAAAAAGATCAAAAACGGAAAAATCCGATTTATTCTCCCTACACAAATAGGAAAAACACTAACAACAGACGCTGTAACACTCACACACTGCGAAACGGTCCTGAAAGGAATGATGGCACATGGAAAGTAAATTACTGGCACTAGTAGAAAAAGTTCGCCGATTTTTTATCGGAAAGTCATTAAATCCCACCGATTCCGGAATGCTGCACCATGTATCCTTAATCGCCTTTTTTGCCTGGGTCGGCCTAGGTGCCGATGGATTATCCTCCTCCGTTTACGGTCCAGCCGAAGCCTTTAGCGTCCTTCATACCTATCCTTTTCTAGCTATTTTTGTTGGACTTGCCTCGGTTTTCACTATTTTTGTAATCAGCCAAAGCTATACGCAAATCATCGAAAAATTTCCTAACGGTGGTGGCGGATATGTAGTCGCCAGCAAATTATTATCCCCTACGCTGGGAATGGTCTCGGGTTGTGCCCTTCTTATCGATTATGTTTTAACCATCACCATTTCCATTGCCAGTGGTGCCGATGCTATTTTCAGTTTTTTGCCGCTTGAATATCATCACCTTAAAATCTGGGTGGGGCTTGCCGGTATTGTTATTCTCATTATTTTAAATTTACGCGGTGCAAAAGAATCAGTTACGCCTCTTATTCCTATTTTTCTTATCTTTGTTGCTACTCATGCCTTTATTATTTTATATGCGCTGTTTGGTCATTTAAGCAATATTCCAGAAACTGTAAACACAACCCTTGGAGAAGTCAGCAAAGCCAGTGCCCAAATGGGCGTCCTGGGAATGCTGGCCCTGATTCTAAAAGGCTACAGCATGGGAGCCGGAACTTACACTGGAATTGAGGCCATCAGCAACGGCGTTGGTATTCTTAGGGAACCCAAAGTACAAACCGCCAAACGCACCATGTCGTACATGACCTGGTCTTTATCGTTTATGGTATTGGGATTAATGTTGGCCTATATCTTTTTCAACGTAAAACCTGAGGTAGGAAAAACACTGAATGCCTTGCTCTTAAACGGAATCACACTGGGATGGCCGGCACCTTTCGGGCATATTTTTACACTGGTGACGTTAATATCTGAGGCCGCCATTTTATTTGTAGCCGCACAAACCGGATTTTTTGACGGCCCAAGAGTACTATCCAACATGGCTTTAGACCGCTGGTTCCCAAGCAAATTTGCCATGCTAAGCGACAGACTTGTAACCCAAAAAGGCGTGTTAATGATGGGTCTGGCCGCCATGGTGACGATGATTTTCACCAAAGGATCTGTCGAGTTTCTAATTGTTCTTTATAGTATCAATGTATTCATCACCTTTGCACTGTCTCAGCTTGGTATGACTAAATACTGGATAGAAAAACGTCACCAGCTGGATCATTGGAGACGAAAATTCGCTATTAACTTTCTTGGTTTAGCCTTAAGTGTCTTTATCTTGATTTCAATGATTATCCTAAAATTTAACCACGGTGCATGGATTACCCTGGTGATTACAGGAACTCTTGTAGGCATTATGTTGTTGATAAAACGTCACTATATCCAAACCGCTCAATCTTTGAGAAAACTGGATAAAATCATGACGATTCTAAACACGCCGGAATTTATCCCGTCACATTCTGTAAACGTTTCAGGACACTGCGTTACAACAGCAAGAACAGCCGTTTTGTTTGTAAATGGATTTACAGGACTTGGATTACATACGCTGTCTGCAATACATCAATCCTTCCCTGATGTTTTCGACAACTTCGTTTTTGTACAGATTTCACTAATCGATGCTGGCGTATTCAAAGGTCAGGAAGAAATGGATCGTCTTAAAAAACGCTCGGATTCAGAAATCAAAAAATACGTGGATCTGATGAAATCGTACGGCTATTATTCTGAAGGGATTGCTATTTCAGGGGTAGATATTGTTGAAGAAATCTCACAAATTACACCTAAAATCCTTGAAAAATTCCCATCAACCATCTTTTTTGGTGGTCAACTGGTATTCCCTGAAGATTCCTTATTTACAAAATGGCTTCATAACTCTGTTGTATTTACTGTACAGGAAAAACTATACAAAAAAGGCATTCCATTTATGATTCTTCCCGTTCGAGTGTAATGGATAGACATCATTTACAAAAACATATTGCTGAAAATTTTAATGCCTTTCAGAACAGGGTTTTAGCTCATAAAAACGAAGAGTATACCTATTCATGGCTTTACAATAAAACCGCAAATATTCCCTTTCAGCCTGATTATCTGCAGCTGCATCAATATGGAGCGTCACCATTAAAAACCTTTGCCAATAAGCACCTTATTCATTCTTCTTTTTTATGGCAAACCATCGCCTGGCCTCATATCAAAAATGCTGTACTCTCAAAGATTCATCATCATTATTTACCGCTGCTTTTCTCACAAACAAATCAACCGTCAAGTGATCACCACTCAGCCTGTATGACAGCCATGACAGCTATTTTAGAAAAACCCTTCCCCACCATCTATAACTCCACATTTACAGACTTGTACTACTTTTTAAATGATTGTCTGTACACATTCGCCAAAGCTTCCGAACTTAATCCCGATCTTTTTCTGGCCCAAAAACAACAGCATGCCGAAACCTGTCTGACTATTTATAAGCACTGCAGAACACTCATTTTGGAACATCCAAAGTCGTTTGATTTGGCCCTGTATATCTCCTTACGAAGCAACTGGATCGATTGCGTAGATAACCATGCCGATCAGTTTTTGCCCGGCTTTTTTGATGAAGTGTCAGAACTTTTAGATGACCAAACCGATATCGAGCAGCAAAAACTCTACAATCACTACTTCCAATACTCAGCCGTAAAAGAGAAGCTAAGTTCCAAACAGACCATTTTATTTGAGTGTGACAACCACGGTGAAATTATCCTCGATCTTATTTTTATAGAAAAGCTGTTACAGCAAGGGCATTCCGTTATTTTAGCCTGCAAATCCCAACCCGTTTTAAATGATGTAACCTATGACGAATTAAAAAATCTGCTTAAAACAGACCCGTTTAAATCGCTTCACCCTTATATTTCCAGTAAACAGTGTCGTCTGATTCATACCAATTCCACTATTGCCGGAAAGTTTTTGGGAACAGCATCAGAATCCTATAAAAAAGCCTTTGCAGAATCAACGCTGCTCATTCTAAAAGGACAAGGCAATTTTCAAACCATGCCAATGGGAAAAAAACCTCTAAAAACCTTTGTACCCTACCCATACGCAAAACCGATTGTCTATATGTTTGGCATGAAAGCCCCATTTATCAGAGCGTGTTTTGCAAGTGTTCTTGGGAAAAACACTCCGCCACTTTTACAGTCGCCTATGCTTTATTTATTTGACTCGAAAAATCCTGAAACCTATCCTAAATAGATGGAGCTGGTTTTTCGCTCAAATCACAAATGGTTTTGTACCGTTTTAAAACAGCCTGAATATAATTGATAGTAAACGGCGTAAAATGCCCACCGGAACGCTGAACCGCAACCTCTCCACGAAGGTAGGCTGCCAAAGCATAAGACAGTTGAAGGGAATGACCTTCCCACATCTGCATCAGGTTTTTAGTGTATTTAATCGTTGCCTTTATATTTTCAGAAATATCAAAAGGATTGGTAACATTAAATAAACGATAGGTAGACCCCATAAGCTGCCCCAACCCTTTTGCACCGGAAGGACTTTGTGCTTTTTTGTTAAATCCAGATTCAGCAGAAATAATAGCAGCCATAAACTTAGGATCCAGTTTATGCTCGCGTGATTGTGACACAAGCTCTACAGAAATAGCACGGGCATCAGCACTGGATATTAACGGATGATACTTCCTGACGAAGGCATTAATAGCATTTACATCAGCTTCTTCATTTGAAGCATCAAGGCTGCTTACAAAGGTTTCAAAACGCTCTACGGCACCTTTGTTTTTAGCTATTTCATCGTCATTTAAGGGTCTTCTTTCACAGAAAACAGAGGTAGAAAATAAGAATATAACCCCAAAAAAAACTAAAAACCTCAGGACCGCTCCCCAGCTTTGGTTTCTTTTCATAGTGACGTTAGGCTATCACAAAAGGATTCAAAATTCCAGTTGGTGCTTTTTTTAACAACACGCTATACTTTTGGGTTATGAATACACAAAAAATTTCAAAAAATTCAGTTGCAGGTTTTAGCTACACATTAAAGGATTCCGACGGAGCAATTCTGGATCAGTCAGACAACCCGCTTGAATACCTTCACGGTCACAAAAACATTATTCAAGGTTTAGAAAAGGAACTTGAAGGACTTACTATCGGAGATAAAAAAGACGTTGTTGTTCAGCCAGAAGACGGTTATGGATTAATCCATGATGATCTTATCGTGGCTTTCCCAAAAACAAGTTTCCCACCTGATCTTTCTTTAAAAGTAGGTATGGAACTTGAAACCGATACGGAACAAGGCCCGATGGTATTTGTTGTAAGAGAAATTAGAGATCAAGACATATTAATGGATGGAAACCACCCGCTAGCCGGAGAAGTGTTACATTTCTCAGTAGAAATTAAAACATTACGAGATGCCACGCCTGAAGAACTTGATCACGGACATGTGCACTCTCATGGACACCATCACCACTAAGCAGCTTACCTTTGCTGACTTCGTTACATATCTAATAGACAACGGTTCCGGACTTGTTCATTATACAACGCCGGAACAGCTTGCTTCTTTTGAAGTTCCATCTGAATTTACAGGGTTACCTGTTTACAGACTTGTAAATGTTTATCTTAGTGAAGAAGATGTGCTTAATAACAAATACGTGGTTATGGTTTTTGTAGATAACGGCGCTATTTTTTATACAAATGGAGATAAGCTGTACAACACACCGTTTGAAGGTCATTTTGATGACATCGAAACAGTTTTTTACGATTATTTCTTAGACGGTTCTCAGGAAACAGCCAGTTTTGCCGGATTTTTCCTTTTAGACTCTGTTTGGCAAAAGCCGTTTTAAATAAACTCCAGCAACAACTAAAATTCCCAAATATAACCAGCTCTCACCCAAAAACGTATAGCCAGTAGAGCCTGTCTTTTTTTCAATTCGCCCTACTAAAACAGCTCGCTCATCCTGATGAGTTTTGGCCAGAGTTTTACCTATTGGCGAAATAAGAGCAGAAATTCCTGTGTTGGTAGCATGTACCACATATCGGCCTGATTCCACCGCTCTAAATTGGGCAAACTGATGGTGCTGATCAGCCGCATTGCTGTTAAAAAACCAGGCGTTGTTCGAGATAATCACAAGAAAATCCGGGGCATTTTTTTCCATATAAGCCCGAGTTACAGCCGGGTAAACAGACTCCAAACAAATTAACGGCGCAATTGAAAAATGCGACTCTTTTAAAAGGGTTGCACCTGATCCCGGTGAAAAATCCGATGTTCCATCTACCTGAACAACACCCATTTTTTGTAACAAAGCCCGCATAGGCCAGTACTCACCAAACGGCATTAATTTCCATTTATCATATAAAACCGTTTTTTTATTGGAAAGTAATACGGCACTATTAAAAAACTGGCCGTTTCGCAGCGTAGGCGTTCCGAATAAAAACGACAGATTATTTTTTTCAGACAGATGCTGAAGCGTTTTTACAAAGCCAGAGTCATAAAGATTGATATCAGGCGTAAAGGTTTCCGGCCAGACAATCAAATCGGGTTTGTAATCGTGAATGACACTTTCAGATAAAGACAGGTAGAGTTTTTTAATACTCTGTCCTGAAAAAATATTCAGCTTCTCCTGCTGGGAATGATTGCCCTGTATGATCGCAACTTTAATAGACGAGAAGTCCTCTTTTTTTATAGCGTTCAGGTGAAAAAATCCAAATAAACTCATCACTAAAGCTAAGCCCGCTCCCCAGAAAAACACTTTTTTATGAAATCCGGTTAGCAGATAAACAAACCAAACATTAACACACACGACCAGAAACGAAACGCCAAACATTCCAAAAACTGAGGCTAATTGCAACACAGGCAAACAGGACACCATCGGGATTCCAAGCACGCCACCCGTACTGCCAACAGGGCCAAATGATCTTAAAAGTTCTGCTGCACACCAAAAAACAGGAAGAAAAAAAATATCAGAACGTTTTGTATACAATAACCGCCACAGAAAAAGGCCACTGCTATAAAACAACGCCTGATACGCTGAAAACACCACCCATAATAAAATAATATAAGGAAGAGGAACCCAGGTTTTTAAGGGTAAAATCCAGGAAAAAATAGGGATCATGGCTGTTAAAGCCGTTAAAAATGTCCAGAAAAAAACCTGTTTGGAAGATTGGGAATAAGCAAGAATTCCGTACAATAAAGGAATCAGAGCTAGAGGAGCCACAAACCAGAATGACCACAATGGGAACGCCAAGGCCCATAAACAGCCACTAAGTAAGGATAAACCCAACATCATCCATCCCGGTTTTAGTATGGATTTTAAGCTCATAAAATAGAGACCTGATACGAAACGATATCAACTGGGCCAGGAATTTCAAAGGAGGTTAAATCGGTAAATGGAGTGCCTGTTGTTTGGGACATCAAAACGGTAGGTGTAGCGTTATCGATACTGTCCCATACGATTCCAGATTCGGATCCATCCGTAATTTCTACAGCTACCAGATTATAATTGACACGGACACCTGATGCGAGAAAATTTAACGAAAACTGTAGCCTAAGCTGGTTTCCTGAAACCTGTAATAAAATTGGAGTAAAACTGGTAGACGCTGTGTAGGTAGAGTTTAAGGTTGTATTGGGATCAAAACGAACTCCGCCTGAGGAAAACAACTGAGCATTCGCTGTGCCATTTTTCTGTGAAACAACAATATAATCGGACCAGGTTGAAAAATAGTTTTGATAGTAGAACTGCAATCCACCGGTTTTGGCTTTTAAAAGTGAGTTATCGGTATCAAAAAGTGCGCCTGGTGCAGGAAAGTATTCGGAAAACGGAGCAATGACAGGATTTTGAGTTAAAGACATCACCAGATAATAGCGATATTTCGACAAATCGATAGTATCCCGGGTTGTAAGTGTTAAATCAAAAATAAGGCCTTTGGATTTATCCGTAACCAGCCTCGCGCAACCGGTACAAAGCAGCAACAGCATCGCAATAACAAACAGCCGTTTTAACATTAAAATCTTTCCTGGGAAGCCATATTGAGCTGGCCGCCTAAACGCCATGATTCTCTGGACTTAATAACTTCAAGTGAATCATCCGGGAAGGCATCGATAGTATAACGAAACGAAATTTCTTCGGTGAGCTTATTATAGCTAAGCGTAAAGCTTCGACAATGGTCATGTTTGGTAATTTGAAACGTTTGGATTTGATATCTGTCCACAGAAAACCCTGTACTTTGAGCTGGATTTTGATAAGCCAACGCCACAGCAGCTTCCCACTGATCATTGGGATCAGTTGAACCAAACGGTGTCGAGAGAGACGCAAACGAACTTTGAATCACGGTTTGCCGATTATACACCCATTGGTTGGTGTCAAAGGCAATTGAAAATCCAAGTTTTGTTTTTTGCCCGGGATGCGTATACGTTGATGAAAATACAAAAGGATAAAAATCTTTCTGAAGCTCTAATTCAAGAGGGCTTAGTTTTTTTCCGGTATTCACCACAAAAACCCAATACGACGGCTTCAATGTTAACTGAGTTCTATAGTCCTGCCAGCGTTGATTGAGCATATCAAATCCGGTTTCATGAGTCCACTGATACCTCGACACATCAGCCCAGTAAAAAGTCCATTTTTCAGAAAAAATATTCTGAGCCTGAATTCGGTCATTAAAATAGTAAAAAGGCGAATTATTTTCTTTCGGCGCATATACAGACGAATACCCTGTTTCTATAATCCAGCCTTTTGTCCATTCAAAGCTATGTTTTGCGCTTAAATCAAAGGTATAAAAGGCATCTCCATCCAATAAAGTTCGGCCTGGGGTTTGGAAAACATATTGGGAAAATCCCGAAGACAGTTTAAAAAAAGTATTAGGTTTGGCATCGGAAAAGGTTTTGGAAACCACATGGGAATACGCGTAGGTATTTGGTGCAAAGTTAAAATCCTGATCTTTTGGAAAGGTACGTAATACCTGGGACTGATTTTGAAATTCGACCTCCTGATACCGGGCAATTGTAAAGGTCTGGGACAAAGAAAAGTCTTTCAGGTCAGGTTTATGGGTGATGGTGACTTCAGGCAATCTAAAAAAATATCTGTTTAACGCATTATTGGTTGAAATCTGATTCCTGTCCAAATCCAGCAAATGATCGACTCTCATGGCAATCTGAATGGAATTATTAAGAGGCTTTGACAGCGAAAACCGAGACTCCAACCGTTGATCTTCTGGCTTTAAAAACAATTTTTGTTTATTAAATTGAAATTGAGTTTGAACAGCCATATCCGTAAAAAAAACAGCTTTGTTTTGAACGAACAGATCCAAATCTTTTCTTAAAGCTGCATCATTATCTTTTTGAGTAACAGACATCACATAATCATCCTGTTTACCGGACTGATGTTTAAGGTCGAAACCTGTCACACGTATTTTTTGGTTATCATCCTGGTTATCTCTTAAAGACACATCATAACGTTCATTTTTAAGATCATAGACGATACCGACATCTTTTACTTCATTGCTTTGGCGGCCTGAAGCATTAATGCGTTCAGCGTTCACTTTCTGATAATTAACAGTCACACCCAGCTGAGGAGTAATCCAGAAACCATCTGTTAAGCCTATTTTTTCGTTTAATCGACCAGAATCCAGTTCGTCCAATCGATAATATTGTACATTTCCACTATGCCCCGATTGAGAAAACTGATGCTTCACTCCGGCTCCAACGCCTTTCCCCTGAAAGACATCCAGATACAAACTGGATAAACGGCCATCGATAACATCGTAATCGATGGTATTTTGAACAAACCAGCCCCAACCCGGCGTTTCTTTTCGGCCAATAATCGGAATATTCCAAATCATGTTTCGCTTCCCTATTTCGTATTTATAGTACGGAAACCACACGGAAATCGGGACACCCAAAAACTCGTGGCGAATGGTCACATCTTTGGCCAGAATATATTGATCGGGATAGTAAAAAAACTGCCTTGCCGTAAACGCATAATGAGGAGGATCATCCACACAGGTAGACAGATATAACTCTCTCCCAAACTGATAATCTTCCAGCAGTTTCATTTCCTTTACCCTCATATAAATAGGATATTTTGAGGCTGGGTTAACCATCAACACATTCAAATTTCGCAAATAAACCTCGTTTAAATCCAAATCAACAAAAAGCTTTCCCGGAGCCCATTCCTGCTTTCGATACATCACTTTTATATCCCGGCTTGCCCACAACATGTTTTTCTGGGTATCAATTTTCAAAATACTGCTGGAAATGGACATCTCTGGAGACTCCAAAAACACATTGCCCTTAGCAATCAGAATATTTTTACTGGATAAAAGTGAATCTGCTCGTAAACGTCCATCAAAATATCGGTCAGCTGAGTATGACTGTGATGAAAGAACCGTTATCGCAAACCCACAAAAAATCACACATCGTTTAAGAATGTTTTGAATGTCTCTAACCATTTTGTTAATGATACATCGGGAGAGTAAAAAGGCATTAAAAATCGTCGAATTCCTATCAAAAACAATGAAGAAACACCTGCTTTTTTAAAATACGATATACTTTCTGCAGATTTATCCTGTAAAAAACTAACCACACCTAACACAAAATAGGCAGGTTCAAAATCGGGTTTTTGTTGTAAGGCCTGCAACCCACACTCAAACGCATTATCCCACTGGTTTAAGGCCACATACGCCCACGCCTGATTCACATGCAGATACGCGTTGTCGGCATCCAGTGTCAGCGCTTTTTCCATATGCTGCAAACCGGATTGAGGCAGCTGCTGCAACAATTCCAAAACACCCTTATTTGAGTATAAAACGCCAGACTCATTATCCAGATTCTGGGCCGCCGAAAATAACTGGGACGCTTTTTCATACTGGCCATCAAAAGCAGCCTCAAGACCTTCTTTGATATAAGGCTCTGAAAAACTTAGAGTTTGATCATCGGAAGAGATGTCAGAAGGTTTTGCGTAGAAACACGGAATAAAAGACCCTGACGGATTCAAAAACACCGACAAAAACGGCTTATCCGTTTCAGAAAAATAAGTGGTTGAAAAATAAGGAGCAGCGTCTGAAAACTGGCCTGAAAAATAAAATGAGGAGGCTAAAATATAGAGTAAAAGTTCCTGATGTTCAGATTCATCTTCGGCTAAAAATGAGGATAAAGAGGTGATACATTCCTTAAAACGTCCCTGCTCAAACCAGCAAAGATGTTTTAAAATAACAGGCTCTAACGCCATGTGATCGGTTTGATCCAACAAGGTTAAGGCGGCTTCAAAATCACCTGAGAGATACTGTATAAACGCCTGTGACACTATCGATTGCGACATCTCGCTATGTTTTTGAAGATAACGGGTGTGACTTTCTTTCAAATAAAATAACGCACCCTGCCCCTTAGGCGTACACACAAACTCTTTTGAAAGATACCAGGCCTCCAGAAAATGATCCAACGCCATATTAGCCTCAATAATAACCAGTGTGGCATCCCCTGCAAACGAGGATTCCAGCAACCGCTTTGCCTCAAACACAGCTTTTTCATATTGAAACGTTACAAGGAAAAATTTGGATAACAGATATTGCGTATGCAAAAAATGAGAAGGAGACTCGTTTTGGATGGCTAAAATAAGAGGCTCTAGATTAAAATCCAGAGTCAACTCTTTATCCAGCAGCTTTTCAATCCAGAATAAAGCTTCTTCATACTCTTTTTTATACACCATCATTTCACACAGCAGCTGCAACGCCAGCACTTGCTTCGGATAATGCTCGAGAATTTGTTTTAAAAGTGGAACCAGGGTTTCACTGTCAGGATCCTGTTTAAAGGCGGTTTGAAGAAAAACAACAGCCTCGGAATAACGGGTTTCTTTTACGAGAATATCGGCATAGCCTACGTTTAATTCCAATGTTTCAGGATAAAGTTCAAATAAATGTTTAAAGAGTTGTTCGGCCTCAGACAGGGTACCAGGTTCTGTTTCCAATAAAAGCTTGATATGAAACGCCGCTTTAACCGGATTGCAGGATTTTGAATAAAAATGAATTAAAATTTTTCTGATGGATAAGCTTTGAGGTGAGTATTTGCATAACATCTCACAAAACTCTATGCCCTCTGTTATGGAGGCAGGGGATTTTTGAACGACAGCATCAAATAATTTGGCGGCATCTTCATAACGGCCTGCTTTTTCATACAAACCTGCCAGATTTTTCTGAAAATGGTAGGCATCGGGCTGCATAGTCACTAATTTTTCATACAATAAAATGTTTTTATAGATGTTTTTTTCATCCAGATATAAGCTTGGCAAAATATCTAAAATGACAGTCTCGTGAAATCCAGCATAAAAGGCATCTTCAAACAGCTCTTTTATACGATCACGAAACATGTTCTTTTTATATAACCGACCTAAAAAGTTATAAGCCTCCGAGTTCTTTTTATCCCGTTCGATTAACTCTACAATTTCTTCGAGTGCTTCGGAATAACGACGGGACGTAATCAAAATATCCACCAAAACATAGCGATACGGCTGAGACTGAGGCGTTTCCGTAATGGATTTATATAAAAAAATCAGAAGATCTGTGATATAAAGTGGATTTTCAAGCAAAAGCTCTTTAAAGCACTCCAGAGCCTCGGAGAAACGATCCTGTTTAAAATACATCGTTCCCAAACCGTAGTGTTTACTTTGCTTTAATTGTCCGAAAACCGTTTTTGTCACGACCTGAAACATCCTTTAACCGTAATAACCCCAGACCAGATTATAAAGTAAACCATATTAGGAAGCCACATTCCCAACATGGGATTCCACGCATTGTCTTTTGAAAGCGCCCTCAAAACCGCAACAAGGAAGAAATAAAAAGCCGTTAATAACACAGCGGTGCCAATCGCAATAATCACACCCCACCAGTCTCGCCCGGTCTGGACAAGCCACATACACAATCCAACGCCCATACATCCAAAAATCAAGCAGGCTGCAGGCAGGCTTCTTTTTAAATGAAACTCAACCTTTAACACCTGAGGGTTCCCTCCACCCTTTTCCAAATTCGCAATTTCTTTTTGAAGTTCCTGGGAATCCATTTCATGAGGTGCTTTTTGAGGCAATAAAAACGTAGCCAGCTGCTGATTCACATAGATGGTTGCGCTGTTGAATCGATTCACATAATTTAGCTGCCCGGTATCATGCTGAATGTCATACACCGTGCCGTTTTCCAAAATCCAGGATTGTCCCGACCATTGTGCCTGTTTGGCCGTAGTAATGCGAGGAAACGATAGAGAATTTTCAAAAATAATCACGTCCCGAAGCTTGTTCTTCTGAACCGATTTAATATAAAAAAAGCGGTCAGAATCTTTAAACACCACGTTTTCGATAAGATCAGGAGCAGGTAAACGTTGCACTTCTACACGAAGCGTCTGTTCGTAAGAACGGTTCGCAAAGGGAACCACAATATCGTTGAAATAATACGCAAAAAGAGTGGCCGCAAATGAAAATACCAACAACGGAGAAACAAGCCGTAAATAATGCACACCGGTCGTACGCAACACCAGCAACTCGTTGTCTTTTGCCATTCTAATAAGCACCAACATAATGGAGAACAATACGGAAATGGGAAAAAACAACAACATGACACTGGGCAATTTAAAAGCGAGAAGTTTAAAAACAACCAGGAAAGACAGTTTGGAAGAAACAGCGAGTTCGATCAATAAAAACAAAATATCTACTGCACCAACAATAGTGAAACCCGCAATAGAAAGTATAAACGGGCCTAAAAACTGGCGCAGTAGATATTTATCAAAGACAGAGAATCTTATAATTCGTCTGCTTTTTGTTGTAGAAGTGTTCTGCGTTTTGCAGCTTTAGCTTTACGTTTACGAAGTTCTGAAGGTTTTTCAAAAAACTCACGTTTACGTAACTCTTGTAGAATGCCTTCATTTTTAATTTTACGTTTAAATTTTCTTAAAACCGAATCGATTGATTCACCAGGTTTTTTCTCTTGCTTTGCCATGACTTTCTCCTTAAATTTACCCTGGAGGCCACTGTAACGGCCGGCCGCCAAGAATATGAAAATGCAAATGTCCTACGGTTTGCCCACCATCAGAAGCTGTATTGGTAACAACACGAAATCCTGATTCTTTAAGTTGAAATGTATTCACCACCTGTTGTATGGCTTCAAACAAAGCAGAGTGGAGTGCAGAGTCTGAAGTTGAAAGTTCTAAAATAGATTGAATATGCTTTTTAGGTATAACCAGCAAATGTACCGGAGCTTTAGGAAAAATATCCTTAAAAACCAATACATCAGGGCTGTCATACACGGTTTCGGAAGGGATTTCTCCCTTAACAATCCTGCAGAATAAACAATCCATTTTTTTTATTATACGGCAATCTTCTGAGTTTCGCTAGCAGGCTGAAACAAATGTTTCTGATCAAAAGAAATCGTATGAATCGATAGTAAAAGCGACTCGCATAATAACCGTACATTTACGTTGTATCTCAATGACGATAAGGCATCCAGACAGGCATCAGCCAGTTTAATATACACATCATGCTGTGAGGTTGAGCGCAACAGATCATTGCAGGTATACAACCAGTTTAAAATCAACTGTTTCAACTCGTCTTTTTGCAAGGCAAGCGCAGCGGCTGTTTCAAGTTTTTGAATAATATCCATGTGAATAATGCCAGACAAAGCGTAATCCTCGTTTTGAGGAATTACCGTTTCAGCCGGAATATCTAAAATCTGACACCGTGAGCGAATGGTAGGAAGCACAGATAACAGATTTTGTGTTGTAAGAATAAAAATAACCCCATGAGGAGGTTCTTCAAGAAGTTTTAAAAAGGCATTAGCTGCCTCGGTTGTGAGTTTGTGACAATCACTGACAATAACCACCAGATGTTTATCTTTTTCAGCAGCGCCATATTGAACAGTGCTGTAAATATCCCGAATGGTATCTATGGACATTTTTTCGGTTTCAGTTTTAATGAAAAAAAAGCCGGTACTGGATTGAGACTGAATCAGTGAACAGGACTGACACTGAAAACAAGGCCCATCCTGAGGTGACAAGCAATTAATCCAGGTCCCAATAAAACGAGCCGTAGAATCAAGAGCCTCTTTAGAATGTCCATAAAACAGATAGCCTGTTGATAAGGTTTCTTTCTCAAGAATACCCTTAAATAAGGTAGAAATACGCTGAGAAATCATTAATGGATAATCATACCTAACAACGCTGCAGAAATGATACCATACCACATGTACTGGCGTTGCAGTTCATTTTCTTTTTTCATGTCCTGAATCTGAGCATTTAATTCGTCGTTAATTTTTGTTAAATCCGTGTTAATCACTTTCTGCTCGTTTGCAAGGCGTGTCATGACGGTAGCATTTTTTGTTAAGGTGGATTCGTAATCTGAAAAATACTGTTTAAAAATTTTGATAGAAGATTTAATTTCCTGGGTATCAATGCGTGTAAGTCCTGCAGATGTCTGGTCGGTATCTGAGGTAAGCTTGTCTAAAATCAGCGCAAGCTCTTTACGATTAACAGGCGATTGAGCATCAAACTGGTCTTTATCATTTAAGGATAAATACCCTTGTTTTACGACTTTTGAAATAGCTGAGAATGATGGATCCTGTTTGGACACATCCGAAATACGCTGGCCATAGGCAAAAGAGGCTGTAAATAAGGCCGCTAATAAAACCGTACTAATTTTTCTTATCATTTTTGTCTCCTTCAGAGATATTTGGTGTTGATGGTGAACTTACAGCTTTTGGCTGGATATTAAGCTCAAGCTCTTGAGCAGTAACTCCATTTACAGAAAGTTTCGCCGTGCTTTTACCTGCTTTTACAGCTTTAAAATGCAGCTTTAGAAAACGCTTTTGGAACATTTTACTTGGATTTGATACACCTGTTAACGACACAGTATCAGAAGTAATGGTCATGTTTTTTGTGGACGTATAAGGCTGAATCCATTCTTCAGCACTGTATCTGCGATAGGATATGGACGAATCCCATTGAAGAGACAGATTTTGATTTTGGAAAGGTTCGATAAAGTTTGAATCTACCCAGATATAAAAGTAGTCACCTTCAGTGATATTTTGTGTGCTTGGAATAATCACAAAACTAGGTTGAGGATACGTTGTCTGGAAAGAAGAGCGAACGGTTTTAGGCTCAGTTACAGATGACTTGATGGTAACAGAGGCGTAACGCTCTGAAGCTGTCGGCCTGGTGACCAGAAGCTTCCAGTTAACCGTTTCTGTTTGGCGAGGCATTAAGCGTGAAATATATTTGATAGGGGTTTCAAATTCCGGTAGAGAGACACCATTTTCAGGATTCATTTGAACCTGAATACGATCAATAGGAAGCGTTCCGTCATTCGTTAATGTGACTTTTCCATCCACAAAATAGTTCAGTTCGATTTTTTTGGTGGCAGGAAAATCAAGCTTTGCCTGTATGCCAGGTGGCGCAATAATATCGATGGTTCGGCTGATACTGTTGGAAGAAAAGGTAGAGGATGTCACTTTAAAGGTAATGGTTTGAGGTCCTGAAAAACCAGCTACAGGTTTAATTTTAATAGGAATCTGACGGGTGTAGCCTGCCTGCAAGGTGCCAAGCGACAGTGACGCCTGTCCGTCCGTAATCACAAAGGATGGTGGAAGCTCGAAGGATACCTTGGTGTCTCTTGAATCAAAAGCGCCTGTATTGGTTACGTAACCTACCATTAAAATATCTCTCATGGAGCCATAAATTTCAGCTGGAGCCGTTAAACCAAGACTCAAAGCACCTTTTGACATGGACACACCGCCCAAGCCATAAACAGTTCTTAAACGTTGATGATCACCGGGATTAACGGTAACTGGATCCCAATACAGGGCCATGGCCGTGTCTTTATCCAGCTCACCCTGTCTGACAAAGCTGCGTCCCGGCTGGTAATCAAATTCCCATGGATTATCAACAAGCGTACCCCAGTTCGCAAGATAAAGTCTGTTCGGAGGAAATACCCCTACATCAGGAAAACGAAGGGTTCCCTGAGCAATAACGTTAGGCGTTACAAGACTGTCAAAGGCTTGCCAGAAATCCTGGATTTCGGATTGATTAAACATAACTTCGGATTCGATAGATCGGCTACCAATACGAAACGGAGCCCCATCGTTTTCGCCAAGTTTTGTGTCCATCATCAGCCTGAATCCAACCGAATGAGGCTGTGAATCCGTATTTAAAATATCATAATAAATAAGTGCAGAGTCTTTTACTTTTGAAGACGGATTTCTAAAAAACGTTAAGGTTTGTGTCACAAGAACAGGACCAAATTTACATACCGTAATAATATTTTCAGAACTGATGCGTTGAGATAATACTTCACCAAAGGTAACGATTTTCCCGGCTCTTTTTTGAATTTTCAAATTCGGACCGCCAAATACAAAAAGTTGACCGTCAATCATAACTGTTGAATAGGATGTCCATGGAATCGGACGTCCAAAAATCAGGGATTTATAGTCATCCAGTTTATTTTTTGGATCTCCACCGGTTGTTTCAACAGCGAAACGCCCCTGATCTTCTTTTCCGTCATTTACAATCAGTTTGATAAATTCATTTTGAATGCTTAAAGATTTATGTTCAGGTGTTTGAGCAACACTTACACTGGAAAACAGACATGCAATTAAAAATACCCCTAGAACTTTAAGATATTTTGAAAAAAACGAACCTGAAACCTGAGTCATAAAAATCCTATTCCAAAGAAAATGTATACGATAAACGAAGCGTAGATTCTATGTTTTGACCTAAGAAACGCTTTGGCTTAAAGGTGTAGTAGTGGGTAACTGTGCGGATAAACGAATTATCCAAAACCGTATAGCCACTGCTTTTGACAAGCGTAATAGACTTAGGGTTCCCGTCCACGCCCACGGTGATTTCCAGTACAACGGTACCTTGCCAGTTGTTGTTTAAAGCCTCTTTCGGATAAATCGGAGCAACGGCATTTAACGTTGATGCCGAAGGTCTATCCCCCGGAAGACCCAACGGCTTCGGAGTTCCTACGATAGAGTTCGAACTGGGACGCGTATCTTCTTTTTTATCCAAGGCTGTTTTGGATGGCTTTGGCGTTGCGGTTCCGTCATAATCTTTATGTTTTGGAAGCTTGGGATCGCCAGTTCCAGGATCTTCCTGGGTTGGAGCGACAAATTCCTGATCAAAATCCAAACGAACAGGAACAGCATATTGCATGGATTTATCAATTTTCAGCTCAACAGCCGGAAGTGTGAAAAAAAGAATAACGGCGTGTATAGCTAAACTGAACGATAATGCAGCAATTTTTTGTTCTTTATCAGAGTTGAGCATGAGAATCTTTTTGTTTTGCCCTTAACACGATGTCGTAACAACCGCCCAAACGCACATCATCCAGCGAGCGAATAACCAGATCATACGGAACGTCTCTGTCGGCACTTAGCATGATTCTAAGGGTTGGATTTTCACGAATCATTTCAGAAATTGTTTTTCGTAACGACTCCTGTGGAATCTGTTTGTCATCAATATAAAAATGAAAATCTCTGTCGATGCTTAGTAACACTGTTTTCTTTTCAGTTGTCACAGAAGAAGCTGACGGCAGATTCATAGTCATCCCCTTATGAGATAAGGCCGCCAACGTGCTTGAAAAAATAACAAAGAAAATAAGCAGCGTAAACATAACATCGATGATGGGAATAACTTCAAAACGAAGTTCCGATCTTTTTCTGCGTTGTGTAAAACGGTTCATAGCTTATCCTTCAAGATGCCTGCAAAAATCAAGAAGCTCCATCATGTTATCTTCAATATCAGTTACTACAGTGTCGATACGCTGAGAAAAATATTGATAGAAGAAAGCACAGGGAATAGCAACCGCCAAACCTGTAACCGTGTTAATTAAGGCTATTGAAATTCCAGCGTACATCACACTGGGATCGCCGGTTACCGCACTGGCAATGCCTCTAAAAATTTCCATTAACCCCAAAACCGTACCCAATAACCCAATCATCGGAGCAATGGTAATCATGCTGTGCAGGATATTCATATTTTTTTCAAGAACCATGGCAATTCGGTGTTGAGCAGCACGCAATCTGTCCATAGCTTCTTCCCTGGGGAATTTTGTTGATGTGATAACAGTTGCAATTAATTTTCCAGACATGGTGTTTGCAGACTGTACTTCCTGCAAGGTTTGCTCCATACCTTTTGAAGAAAGTGTCTGTTTGATTTTTTCGATAAAACGATCGTCTAAAAGTGCATGACTTCTAAGTGATAAAAACTTCCAAATAATAATTGCCAATGCCCATACCGAACACAAAAGCAACGGATACATCATAACCCCACCCTGAATAAACAACTGCAGCATAATGTTCTCCTATATAGTGATAGATAAAGTCAGAGTATGATAACGGAACTACTTTTGGTTTTCAACCTTATTGATAAAGCGTATCAACTCATTTAAGCGTCCGTAAGAGATCTTATTGAACCTAAAAATCAGCCTGTATTTATCGGAATAATCGTTATGATCCAGTGTAAACTGATCGGGATCACACATCTCGAAAGTGCCTACTGTGACCAGATCGGAAAACATGGCGTTTAGTTCTCTCATAGTCGATGGTTTCAAGGCGTGATTCAGCCTGATAACCGCCAAGTCGTGGAAATAACGGATGGAATGGTAGGTTTTATAGAAGTTTTCGATTTCCTCTACGGCTTCATCTACAGTTTTTGGGAAAACCAAAAGGGACATATCATCTGGAGAAATAAAGCGTTTGTCGCAAAGTTCTTTTTGAATAAAGGCTTTCCAGCTTTCCCAGTAGGTATCATTGGAATCGGCCATTAAAAGCAAAGGTCTTGGAGCGCAGCGGCCAGTTTGAATCAAGGTTAAGACCTCAAAACCTTCATCGTGGGTTCCAAAACCGCCTGGGAATAAAACAGTGGCATCAGACTCTTTTAAAAACAATAATTTCCGGTTGAAAAAGTATTTAAAGGAAACCAGTTTGGAGGAATCTCCTATATAGGTATTCGGCTGTTGCTCGAAAGGAAGTTTGATGTTTACACCAAAACTCATATCCACTTCTGATCCACGGTTGCCAGCTTCCATAATGCCAGGACCTGCGCCTGTAATGACCATAAAGCCTTTTTTCGTAATCTTGGACGCAAATTCCTGAGTCATTTTATAGTTGGGATCAGTTTCTGGAGTTCTGGCCGAACCAAAAATACAGACTTTTCTCACATCCCGGTATGGTAAAAACACTTTAAAGGCCTGTCTAAGCTCATTTAAAGTGGTGTTAATTAAATTTAAATCATGAAAATCACCTGAATCTGCAATTAATCTGAGAAGAGACGTTACTGTATCTGCACCCAGTTTTTGATAAGGCGTATCCAGAGTTTCCATTAAGTGTTTTACTTTTAAAGACAGGTCGTCGTCGTTGATTCCAGGATGGTCTAATCCCATAAAAAAGCTCCTTAAGCTCTTGCGAATTAATCTACTCATCGATTATGATGCAGCTTGTATGGAAAAGCTTACACCAAAACCGCATATTTTAGGACTCTTTGATTCCCAACTCAACACCCTTGTAACATCGCTAGGCTTAAAATCATTTATCACCAAGCAGATTCTGGAATGGGTTTATACCAAAAAAGTACTGTCTTTTTCTGAAATGAGCAATATTTCAAAAGCCAATCAGATACTTTTAGATGCCCATATCGGCACAACCTTCTATAAAAATGTGACGGTTTTACCTTCAAAAGACAAACTGGCTATTAAATATATTTTTGAACTTGATGACTGCGCCATGATCGAAGCCGTTGTGCTTAAGGAAAGAACCTATACAACCTTATGCGTGTCGTCTCAGGCGGGTTGTCCGGTGGATTGTAAATTTTGTCTGACCGGAGTTGTTGGCTTTAAACGCAACCTTCACGCACATGAAATTGTCGGACAGATTTTTAAAACCATGCAGGATGGTCACGATATTTCCCATCTTGTGTTTATGGGCATGGGTGAGCCACTTTTAAATTACGATAACGTGTTTAAGGCGATTGATATTCTTCAGGCGCCATACGGATTTAACATCAGTAAACGGAAAATTACGGTGTCGACATCCGGCTATCTCCAAGGTATTAAACGACTGATTGCCGACAAGCGGTTTATCAACCTGGCCTTTTCGGTTGGAAATGCAAATCCGGAAAAACGTGCAGTGTTAATGCCTATTGAAAAACGCAATCCGATGTTGGAAGTTTCAAAGGCGTTAAGCATGTATCAGAACATGCATAACAGAAAATTAACGCTGGAATATACGCTTCTGGAAGGCAAAAATGATTCCAGTGAAGATATTCGTGATTTATGCGCACTGGCAAAATTTCTAAAGGCAAAAATCAATCTGATTAACCTTAATCCTCATCCTAAAATTCCATTTAAACCGGTTTCAACCAAACATCTACATCTTGTAAAACACTGGATTGAAATCTCAAAGATTCCTGTTACAGTACGTTTTAGAAAAGGTCAGGATGTTTCCGCTGCCTGCGGACAATTAGGTGAAAGTTACCTTTAAAAAAGCCTCACATGTTTTCACTCTTAATTATTGAAGACGAACTTGATTACAGAGACAGTCTGATTGAACTTATCGGGCAGGACTGTAACGTATCGTCCGCAGAAAGCTTCTGTGAAGCGTCAGCACTGATCAATGTATCCAATCCTTTTGATGCCATTCTTTTGGACAAACATCTTCCAGACAGTGAAGGTGTAGAGTTGATTCCTCTTATCAGACAAAAAAGTGTGGATACCATTATTTTTGTTCACTCGGCTTATAACCAGAATCCTCCCCTTAGCATTGATGATCCACGTATTATCAGTCTAGACAAATTGGGAAATATCACGGATTTAAAACGAAATATTTTTGACTATATCAAAAGGCTAAACGGGAAAGTGTAAGTGTTTAAAATTATCGGAATGGGAGGGATTAAAAAGGGCATTATCGGGCTTGGGGCTTCCAGCGATATCCCATTGATTGCTAATTTTAATCCGGCACGTACTTCAGACAAACTTTTGCTTAGTCCCAATTTCTCACCTATTGTTGGAGTTGATGTAGTTTTCCCGGAAGGATCAGTACATCCTGTTATTTGTGAAATACAGTCGTTTTGGGAATGTGATCATAAGCGAGCCGATTTGGAGATTCTTTTAGATTGTATCCATCAGCAACGCGGTATGTTTATAGTGTGTACAGCACCCAGAGTCATGCATTTTTTAAGTATGAATTCAACAACCGAGGCAGAGACTTTTTTCATAAAAGACACTACGCGTTCCAAACCTCATTTTAAAGAATTCAGTATTGCAAAAAATAACCCCGATATTTCAGGTTTTCTTTCAACAACGGGCCCAACCATTATTTACATAGACAGTTCCTGTAATCACTCTCCATTTATGGAATTTTTTAGCGAGCATCTTCTAAAAACGATACAACAACATCCTCAGACTGTTTATATTGATTTTGGAACACATGATACCTGTCATCTTTTTTTCAATTTCAAACAACTTCAACGACGCCTAATTTCGCCGCAACACTCGCCACAGCACCTGGTGCTTTCCCAAACAATGCTTGGCCAACAGACTGTAAATGCAACCATGAGCTTTGCTGCACAATTTGAACGTGTTGGATTAAAACCAGTAAACAATACCCGCGGCATTGGTATACAGGTTATGGAAACACATGAGCACCTTTATCAAGGACTAAGGCATCTAGTGAGTACTCGTTTTAACGAATTTATGGTTGAACAATGGATTAAGACAGGATCACCACATCGGTATTACAGGTGTTACATGATGATGAACCCCAGCACAAATCAATATACACCTTTTCAGGTAAAAGGGTTTTCCTGTACCGAGTCGTCATCAGCATCCATGTCGGAACGATTTGTTGGGCATGCAACAAATACACACCTACAACTTCAGGCTAATCTATCTAAAGAAGCCGTAGACGCTTTATCAAAAGAAATTTATCTCTTTAAAACAAGGATGGCGACTGTCAGTCTGGAAAAAACGATTTCCTGTTGGTTAAGCTCATCAAATCCCATGGATGTTTTTCGTGCATTCGACTTTTTGGATATGCCCATACTTCGCGTAAGCGGTAAAGATTTTTCACGGGCTATTATTGGAAATTGCACGATACTTAATCCAGATTTAATTCATGAGGTTACCTGTATTTTATTAAAACCATGGCCCGAACACCTCCTAAACAAACTCGCAGAACGAGTTTTTAGACATATTATCAACGCTCTTCAGGATCATGCCAGAAACATGTTCGCCATCCCACTGGATATGGACTGTCTGACACAGTTTTTTGAAGCGCACCCACAGTTTGCTTTATCAGTCGGCATGGAAACACTTTCAACATTAAAAGACTATGCAGAAGACTTTATAAGCAGAGTAGAGTCAATCGAAACATCTGGTGTAAAAAGCTCGTCATTTTTCAAGGACAGGCTGGAGGGATATGAAAAACAGTGTGCCCAATTCAGACAATTTGCTGCATTTTTCAACATGATTCTTGAAAAAAATACCAATCCTAACTCCATGATTGCCGGATAGATGATAGGCACAACATCAAAAATCCTGTAAACTGATGCTGCCATGAAAACGAAAAAACGAGTTGTATTGGGAATGAGCGGCGGTGTGGATTCTTCCGTTGCGGCGGCACTGTTAAAGCGCAGAGGTTACGATGTTATCGGCATTACCATGCAGATGCTTCAACAGGATCATGAAAAGCAATCGGCCTGCTGTAACATTACATCGGTGAACGATGCAAAGCGGGTATGCAGCAAGCTCAAAATCCCCCACTACACCATTAACATCAGAGATTCCTTTAAAAAACATGTGATTGATCCGTTTGTAAATCAATATCTTCAAGGTCAAACACCAAATCCTTGCGTGGAATGTAACCGTCATATCAAGTTTGACGAGCTTTACGTTAAAGCTAAGGAACTGGATGCCGAATATGTGGCAACCGGGCATTACTGCAAAAAAACATACAGCGCCAAACAAAAACAATATTTATTAAATAGAGCTAAAGATTCGCATAAAGATCAGACGTATTTTCTGTATATGATGACTCCTGAAAAACTGAACTACACCCTTTTTCCGCTTGGAAATCTTTTAAAATCTGAAATCAGACAGCTGGCTCAGCAATTTGGGCTTGTGAATGCCAACAAACCGGAAAGTCAGGATATCTGCTTTATTACGGGGAAAACCTATAAGGATTTTATTGAAGAACAGGTTAAAGATCGCCCGGTTGTTGAAGGAGATATTATTGATCTAAACGGCAAGGTTTTAGGCAGACATAAAGGGATTCACACAGTAACAATCGGTCAAAGAAAAGGACTGGGATTAACTACTGAGGAACCTGTTTACGTGTTGAAAATCAATGGGTTTAACCAACAGGTTATCGTTGGCCCAAAAGATGCCATGGCCAGTGGAACTTTAACGATAACGGACGTTGTTCTGATCAGCCCAAATGAACCTATTATCGGCAAAACCGTGCAAATGAAATCGCGATACAACATGACGCCATTTGCAGCCAAAGTAAAAACCTTTGATGGATCCACAATGACCTTAGCCCTACCCGTAAAACAAACCTTCATTACACCTGGGCAATCCGGCGTTTTATATCAGAAAGACCGGGTCATCGGTGGCGGTATCATTCAAGTATGATTGAAATGGTAGAAGGGATTTTTTTCTCTATCTTTTCAGTCATTTACAATCCGCTTCATTCTCATTTTGCGACGTATTGTCTGATCGTTTTTTTATCCTGCGTATTTCTGTTTTACAACGCAAAAATCATCAAATATCTGCATAAACGCAGCCAGGCTGTTGGGACCTTTATCAAATTCTGGCTTCTTTTTTTAGAGCTGTTTGTCTTGACTTTCTTAGTATGGTTTGTTTTTATTTACTTTCATACGTTCCGACAACTGGAACCTGAAACCATTAAACCCATGAAAATCAGTCAATCATCATTTTTTGCTTCTTTATGTCTTCACCTCCTC
>CAZFCP010000004.1:37680-70969 GCA_964517775.1 uncultured Candidatus Marinamargulisbacteria bacterium
CCTCCTCCCTAAGGGGAGCTCCTACACGTATACCATTTAGTCGTATTTTACCTTTATAACCCTTAGGAGACATTTTATGAGAACCATAAAAATTTTTGATACTACATTGCGTGACGGCGAACAATCACCAGGCTGTTCGATGAATCAGGAAGAAAAGTTGGAAGTTGCGTTGCAATTGGAAAAATTGGGCGTGGACGTTATCGAAGCTGGCTTTGCCATCAGTTCAAAAGGCGACTTTGATTCCATCTCAAATATTGCTGCACATGTTAAAAAACCCATTATCTGCAGTTTAAGCCGCGCGTTAAAGGAAGACATCGAAGCCTCTGCCGGAGCCTTGGCAAAAGCAAAAAACAAGAGGATTCACACCTTTATCGCCACCTCCCCTATCCATATGGAATACAAATTAAAAATGACGCCTGAAAAAGTCATTGAGCGGGCTGTTATGGCTGTAACTTTGGCCAAAAGCTTCGTTGAAGATGTAGAGTTTTCAGCCGAAGATGCCGCACGTTCCGACCGTGAGTTTTTAGTTAGAATTTTAAATGAAGTGATTAAAGCCGGAGCCACAACAGTGAATATTCCGGATACGGTTGGCTATCAAACACCTGACCAATTTGGGGATTTAATTAAGTATTTGATGGAAAACGTAAACGGCATTCATAAAGTGGATGTGTCTGTGCATTGTCATGATGACCTTGGAATGGCCACGGCCAACTCTTTGGCTGGGGTTTTAAACGGGGCCACTCAAATTGAATGTACTATTAACGGTATTGGTGAAAGAGCTGGAAATACCGCGCTGGAAGAAGTGGTGATGGCCATTAAAACACGTCAGGATTTATTTAACTGCAAAACCAATATTGTGACTCAGGAAATTATGAAAAGTTCACGGTTGGTGAGTAATATTACAGGCTCCATGGTGCAGGCTAATAAGGCTGTGGTGGGTGCCAATGCGTTTGCTCATGAATCGGGAATTCATCAGGATGGGGTTTTAAAACAGCGACGCACTTACGAGATTATGGATGCGGAAATGGTTGGATTAAAAGCCGCCGAACTGGTTTTGGGAAAACACTCTGGACGCCATGCGTTTGGAAACAAGATTAAAGAATTGGGATTTGAATTATCAACAGAAGAATTAAACAAAGCTTTTGAACGATTTAAAGCGTTGGCTGATCAGAAAAAAGAAGTCAGCGATAAAGATATCGCCTCTATTGTTGCCGATCAGGTGTACCATGCGCCGGAGATTTTCCAGGTGCATTATGTTCAGGTCACGGCTGGAAATACGACGCGTCCAACAGCATGCGTACAGTTAATCCGGGACGAAGAAACGCTTGAAGGAACAGCCACCGGAGCGGGGCCTGTTGATGCGATTTATAAAGCCATTGATTTTATTTTGGGAGAGGCCATCGATCTGGTGGATTTTTCCATACATTCCGTAACCGGAGGCACCGATGCTTTGGGAGAAGTCACGGTAAGAATTCGGGACAAAGACAGAGTATTTATGGGTAGAGGATCTGATCTGGATGTTTTAACAGCAGCCTCAAAAGCCTATATTGCCGCCATTAACAAAATGTTATCATTTAGAGATGTTCAAACGATTAAAGCCAACGTCTAACCTATCAGGAGAATTTTATGAAAACCTATTCCATAGCAACCATCGGCGGAGACGGCACAGGCCCAGAAGTCGTTCGTGAAGCTGTAAAAGTTTTGAAAGCCGTAGAAAAAAAACATGGATTTTCCATCCAGCTGACACCGCTGGACTACAACGGAGACCGCTACCTTAAAACCGGCAAAACCCTGGACGATGCCGAACTCGAAGCCTTAAAAAACTATGATGCTATACTGCTGGGTGCCATTGGGCACCCGGACATCAAACCAGGAATCGTTGAAAAAGGCATTTTGCTAAAACTACGATTTGGGCTGGATCAATACATTAACCTCAGACCTGTAAAATTGTTTCCAAATGTTGAAACCCCACTGAAACATAAAACATCAGCCGATATCGATTATGTGGTTGTACGTGAAAATTCCGGAGGTTTATACACCGGAAGTGGTGGAACCAGCATGGCTGGAACCGTTCATGAAACAGCCGTACAAAACATGATTTACACCTGGCATCAGGTTGAACGTTGCGTGCGTTTTGCATTTGAATACACCCAAAACAGACACAAAAACGGTGCCTGGAAAGGCCTTACAGCCGAAGAAAAAAGTCAGGGCTTTATCGGAAAACTGACCCTTTGCGGAAAAAGCAACGTATTGAATTACGTATTTGATTTATGGGAAAGAGCCATTAAAACAGTTGGGAAAGAGTTTCCGACTATTAAAACAGATTATGTACACGTAGATGCCATGTGTATTTACATGGTGGACTGTCCTGAAAAGTTTGATGTGATTGTTACTGAAAATTTATTTGGGGATATTATTACGGATCTTGCAGCAATTACGCAGGGAGGTTTAGGGGTTTCTCCGGGGGGTAATATCAATCCGAAAGGTGTGAGCATGTTTGAACCGATCGGGGGAACAGCTCCGGCTTTTACGGGGAAAAATGAAATTAATCCGCTGGCCTGTATTGGTGCTGCCCAATTGATGCTGGCACACCTTGGCGAAGAAAAAGCCGCTGACGATGTGGAGCAGGCTATCATGAAAACCATCGCAACCATGAGTTCCATGGCGGCAGGTAAAATGGGCATGGGTACCACCGATGTGGGAGATTACGTAGCACGTTTTATCGGGTAAGGGATTGAAACAGATCCTCGATTTTATCTGGGTTACACTCACCCACCCTATTTATTCGTTCAGATTATTTTTAAAAGAGTGCAGACTCTACAGACATTTTCCAAAACTGGCTGTTATAGATTTTGCACTCTGGCGCTACTATTATATTTTCTTTCCGTTTTTCAGACACACTTACCAAAAAATAAAAACAAAAAAACATGTACAGGAGCTTGTCTACGGAGAAACTCCTTACAGTAGTTTTGAAATCGCCTTACAGAACATCCCCATATCCGAACAGACTGTATTTTATGATTTAGGCTGCGGACAAGGCAAACTAACCTTTTATATGGCCATCCGCCATGGCGTTTCATCGTATGGAATAGACATCATTCCAACATTTATCAAAACAGCCAGCACTTTAGCAAAAAAATACAGGGTTCCCTATGTCCATTTTCAGGAACAGGATATTTTTTCTACGGACATATCCGAAGCCACAGTCGTTTATCTCACATGGACTTGTTTTTTTAAAGAAACCAAAACCAGAATCGTATCAAAACTAGCCGAAGAATTAAGCTCCAATGCGTTTGTTATCACCACATCAGAGCCTATTCTTCATCCAGCGTTTATCTTAAAAAACAAACACTTTATCCATTTTTCCTGGGGAAAAGGGTGGCTATTTGTTCATCAATTGCAGAAGCTGTAACGAGCGTTGCATAAAGGTTTGAAGCTCTTGTCCGACAAGCGGTTGATGATTCATACGGGCCAGATCATAGACATGTAAAACAATCTGTTTCACATCGTCTTTATCCTGATTTAATTTATATTTACTCAAAAGCGTTTGGATCAAGGTGTTTTCGCTGTTGATAATCAAGGTGTAATCATTAAAATTTGGAACCTCACGCTGCATGAGGCTGCTCATTTGTTTAAACCGTTTAATGGTTTCGGATTCCAGAACAAGGGCAGGAACATCAGAGGTTTTTAACGATTCAACCTGGATTTTCAACTGATCCGCATCTGGTAAAAACTCTTTAAATAAAGAGGTTATATCTTCTTTTTGCTGCTTTAACCGTTCAGGATCTTCAAGCGCCTGCTTCGATTTATCAATCAAATGATCAGACAGCTGCGTGTCTACAGAAATAAATTTAATGGTTGGATCTTTGGACTCTAAAAACTGAATAAAATGTGTATCGATAATGGACTTTAGAAAAATCACCTCAAGCCCTTGCTGCTGACACAGCTGAACATAACCTGCCTGAGCCGTTTTATCGCCACAATACATAATGTTTTGCTTCAATTTTTCCTTATTTCTTTCGATATAGTCTGGAATTGAGGTTGAAAATCCATTGGAAGATTCAAAAACCACCACATCTTTTACCTTGTCAAAAAACTCAGAATTATTCATCATGCCGTATTTAATAAACGCGTGAATATCAGCCCAGTAAGTCTCAAATTTTTCCTTATCTGTTTTATAAAGTTCCTGAAGTTTATCGGCGACTTTTTTTACAATATGACGAGAGATTTTTTGAACATCAGCATTGGTTTGAAGCATGCTTCTTGAGACGTTTAACGGGATATCCGTGCTATCTACAGCACCTTGAAGCAGGCTTAAAAATTCCGGAAAAATGTCCTGTGTGGAGTCGGATACGAACACATGCTGGCAAAATAATTTCACCTGACCTTTATGCGTATCAAGCTCGTGCATGAGTTTAGGAAAATAGAGAATTCCTTTTAAATGGAAAGGATAATCCACGTTCAAATGAATCCAGAACAATGGCTCTGGAGCCATTGGAAACAGCTTTGTATAAAAAGCCTTATACTCGTCCTCTGAGATGTCCAGAGGGTTTTTATCCCATAATGGGTTTTGATCGTTAACGGTTTTACCGTTTATTTGAATATCACAAGGTAAAAAGTTAGCATATTTTTGGACAAGTTCTACCAGTTTGTCTTCTTTTAAATACACATCGTTTTCAGTATTGATATGCAAAATAACATCAGTACCAATAGTTGTTTTTGATCCTGAGTTTAAGGAAAATGTTGTGCTTCCTTCACAGCGCCAGTGTACAGGCTGGGCATCGGGTTTAAAGGATAAGGATTGAATCTCTACAACATCCGCCACCATAAAGGCAGAATAAAAGCCTAATCCAAAATGTCCAATAATCGGGTTTTGATCATCTGAGGACTGGTACTTTTTTACAAAATCTTCGGCACCGGAAAAGGCAATTTGATTGATATAGGTCTGGATTTCTTCAGCATCCATGCCCAGGCCGTTATCACGAATGGTTAAGGTTCTGGATTCGGTGTCAATAATCAGTTCGATTTTTCCGGCCGGGGTTTCTCCCAGACTTTCTTTTACAGAGATTGTGTTGCGTTTTGTGATGGCATCAAAAGAGTTTGAAACCAGTTCGCGCACAAAAATCTCATGATCTGAATATAGCCATTTTTTAATAATGGGGAAAATGTTATTGGTGTGAATTTGGATATCACCGGTAATAGGTGAAAATGTTGTGTCCATAGAGAGACTCCTTACAGGTTTTTTCTTAGGTTATATCACCCGAAATAAGCTGTGTTTAGGATAGGAGCCGGGCAGAAAAATGTCAATTTTAGAAACAAAAAAAGGCCGAATTGCTTCGGCCTTTCTTTTACATCAAAACTAACTAAAGCTTAGTGAGCTTGAGGAGTTTGTTGTGTTTGAGCTTGTGGTTGAGCTGATTTTTGACCTTTTACTTTTGGAGCTTTTTGAGTTTTAGCTTGTGGTTGAGCTTCTTTTGTTGCTGCTGCTTCTGGTTGTTGTTGAGCTTCTTTAGCTTTGTGACCTTTTTTAGAAACTTTAGCTTTTGCTTGTGGTTGAGCTTGTTGTTGAGCTGCTGCTTCTGGTTGAGCTGGTTGAGGAGCTGCGAAAGAAACTGAAGTCATTACGAATGCTGCTGCGATGAATGCTGATACATATTTAACCATGATAATTATTTCCTTAATCGATATATTTTTTTATTAAAAGTTATTGGGCATTTTTTTGGTCTGGTTTTGCAGAAGTTGCAGGTGCAGTAGTTGATCCTTTAACTTTTGCTTTTTTCTTTTCAACTGTTTTTACAGATTTTTTTGCGGAACCTTTTTCGCAGTTCTCACATTTTTCACCAGATCCAGCGAATGCTACAGTTCCTGTCATTAATACTAGTGCAAGAACAAGTGCAGTTTTTTTCACGTTTGATTCACCTCCTTATCTGTAACGTTGGACACAGTATAACAAGGTCAGTTTAAAAATCCATTAAAAAAATATTAGAAATTCCTTAGAACTTACTGGTACAATACCTGTCATGAATATTTTACTTATTGAAGATGAGAAAAAAATCATCAGTTTCCTCAAGCAGGGGTTAAAGGGAGAAGGCTTTACGGTATCCGTTGCCAATGACGGAGAAACCGGGCTGTATATGGCTCAGGAATCAGAATTTGACCTGGTCATCATGGATATCCGCCTCCCCAAAATGGATGGCATTCAGATTTGCAAAACACTTCGGGCACAGGAAAACAATGTTCCCATTATTATGTTAACAGCAAAAGATACGATCGATGACAGAATACTTGGATTAGATTCCGGGGCAGACGATTATATGACCAAACCTTTCTCATTTAGCGAGCTTTTAGCCAGAATTCGTGCTGTAAAACGTCGTAATACAGTTCAAAAATCAGAATCAGAAGCCCTTGTTTACGAAAACCTGTCGCTTAATCCGACAACATTTGAAGTGTTTCGGGAAAAAAATCCCATCAAACTATCTGCAACCGAGTTCAAACTTCTCAAATATCTGATGGAGCATCCCAATAAACCTATCAGTAAAGTTACACTGTTAGAGCATGTCTGGGGATTCAGTTTCAGCCCGGAAAGTAACATTGTTGAGGTATACATCAATTATCTGAGAGAAAAAATCGATAAAAAATACTCGCCTCAGCTTATTCATACGGTTCATGGTTTAGGGTATAAGTTTTGCGTTTAAAATTTATTTCACTGGTGATGCTTTTCGTTATGTTGATATTAGCCGTATCGGCCATCACCCTCTTTATTCTCTTTAAAAAAACATTGAACGAAAACATTGAAATCAGGCTGGATCATTGGGCAGACAATCTGATTATTGAAATTGCAAAAAATCCTGTCGGCTTCAAATCAAATCCAGAGGAATTTTTATTTCTTACCTCAAAAAACGAAATTATTTCGGCCGGTGTTTTAGTACAGTTTATGGACAAAAACGGTAAGGTGTTAGCAAAAAGTCCAGGTTTAAAATCCAATAGCCTTCCTTTTGATATCAAAGACACCGATACCATTAATGATATTGAGTTTATCGATGGAACACGGATTAAAACCTGCCAAAGCTCAATTATGGTTAACAAACGCCTTCTAGGCTATGTGGTTGTGGGACTTTCAACAACACAGATGTACCAAAACTTAAATAAAGTACGCAACATTTTAATTGCCGTTATGTTCTCTACCATGATTATTTTAGGAACAGGCATTAATGCATTAATGAACTTAAATGTCGTGAGCAATCAACGGCTGTTTTTCAGTTTTGCTTCACACGAATTACGAACGCCATTAGCCATTATTTCAGGTCATGCTGAAGTAGCGCTACGAGATCCAACCTTGTCGGAATCCACGTTAAAAGCGTTTAAAACTATCCAGCAGGAATCGGTATGGATGTCACGGATGGTAAATAATTTACTGCTCATTTTTAGAAGTAAAACGGGAACAGAACCCCTTCACATGCAGGATTGTATGTTGGGTGAAATGCTGATTGAATCCTCTACCGCGCTTAAAACACGGTTTCCCGATGTTCAAATCAGCCTGACCTTATCTCAAAATTCCTCTATCTACGCCGACCCTGATAAAATACGTCAAGCTATCAACAATTTATTGGATAATGCAGCAAAATATACGCAGGGATTAGGAAAAATTGACATCCATCTTGAGGAATTTCCACATCATTTGCACCTGGAAGTCAAAGACAACGGGCCTGGGATCCCATTAAAACTTCAGAAAAAAATCTTTGATCCCTACTACAGAATTGCTAAACATGAGTCTGGAATGGGGTTAGGATTAGCACTGGTTAAGTGGATTATTGAAAGTCATAAAGGAAAGATTAAAATTAGTAGCAGTGAGACCACTGGAACCGCATTTCACATAACACTCCCCAAATCGGTATAATCAAGTATACTAACACTTATGCAACTATCTCTTGTGATTCCTATTTTTAATGAAGTCGACATTTTGCCTCAAATGCGAGACAGAATTGTTGATCTTGCCACCGAATGTGAAAAAAAATTCGGTATCAACCCCAATCAGTTTGAATGTATCTGGGTCAATGACGGCTCAAGCGATGGCAGCTACGAGCTCATGCAGACAATCTGTAAAACGCATCCTATTTTTAAGGTTATTCATTTATCACGCAATCATGGACATCAGATTGCGATTTCTGCCGGGATTGATTATGCACAAGGTCAGGCAGTTGTTGTGTTGGATGGTGATCTTCAGGATCCACCTGAGTTTGTTTTAACAATGTATGCAACTTATTTACATGGATTTGATGTCGTATACGCCGTACGTGAAAAACGGGACGGAGAAACCTGGTTTAAAAAGAAATCGGCCGAACTGTTTTACAAGCTTTTAAAATCGCTAACCAAAACCAATATCCCCGTAAATACCGGCGACTTCAGATTAATGAGCCGCAGGGTCGTGGATGTTTTGAAAACCATGAGAGAACAACATCGGTTTATGCGCGGCATGGTAAGCTGGGTAGGCTTTAAACAAACCGGTGTTTTATACAAACGGGATCCTCGCTTTGCCGGAGTTACCAAATACCCCCTATCCAAAATGATCCGCCTGGCTTTGGACGGCATTACAAGTTTTTCTACAGTCCCCTTACGATTTATCTCGTACCTGGGTATGGGATGTGCCTGTCTTGGATTTTTATACAGCCTTTATATTTTCTATATACGGTTATTTACAACAGAAGCTATTCAAGGCTGGTCATCACTTATTATTGTCATTTTATTTTTAGGTGGGATACAACTTCTGGCGCTAGGTATTATCGGCGAATATCTGAGCCGGATCCACGATGAAACCAAGTACAGACCCCTGTATATTATTGAAAGTATTTATCCGCCAAAGTGAAACGGATTTTTATTGGGATCAGCATCCTTTTTATACTGATTTACCTGCCATTTTTGGATAAAATCCCGTTAATCGCCATGGATGAGCCAGCGTATGCACAAACCGCGTACATGTTTGCCCAGGGAAAAGGCATGATTAATACCATCTGGGTGGGAAGCGGGCAGGAATTTTTTCTTTATCCCCTTTTATTATCAGGTTTTTACACACTTTTCGGCTGTAGTTTATGGACAATACGCTTTCTATCTCTGGTTTGTGGGCTTCTTGCTTTGGGTGGATTTTTAACGCTCTGCAGACAATTTAAGCTGTCATCATTTTATCAAATTTTTGCCTCCGTTTTCTTCATCAGCTGCAATGTTCATTTTATTATTTTCAGATCCGGCAGACCCGAAAGTCTTGTTCTGGCCTTAACCCTGTGGAGTATGGTGGCTTTGATGGTGTTTTTGGATACAAAAAAGCAATGGCCAGGTTTTGTATCGGGATGTTTATCGGGGCTTGCAGTTCTAGCCCACCCTATTGGTATTTTCTGGCTTTTTTTTTCAGGAGTTTGGATGCTTTCAAACCGATTAAAAATGTCTTTAAAATCAGGAATTACGACAACAGCCCTTCTGTGTGGGGCTGGACTTTTAACGGTAATGCTTTGGAGTGTCATTTACCTTCAATCCCATACGGTTTCACATCTTATAAACGTTGTTTTACATCGTTCAAGCACAGAATCATTGATGATCAACACATTCCTGGCCAATATAAACAGGCTTTATCTAGGTTATAGTTTAGGATTAAAACGGCTTCCTTTGGTTATTTTCGAACTGTTTTTTTTAGGAACAGGAGCTTTATTTTTAAAAGGAAAATCAAGATATTTGGCCTTATTTGGACTGTTTTATTTAGGCCTTGGATGTTTAGTCCTCGCACCTTTTTTAATTCGGTATATGGCATTGATTCCGTTTATCAGCATTTTAAGCGCCTTGATCATCAGTGAACAAACGTCCTCGTCACTCAAAAAATATGCGATTTATGCCGCTGTTTTCGGCTATATCGGGTACAGTATTGCGGGGCAGGCGGTTGTAACCCTCAAACAAAAAAACAACCCGGATTACAGTTTTGTAGAAACCTTTGTGTCGGCCTCTTTACCTAAAGATGCCAGGGTTCTGGTTCCTATACAGCTGTGGTTTGCCGTAAAGGACAGAACGATGTATTGCGATACACAGGACGGTATGAACCTGAGAGACAAAAAAGACCTGTTGGCGTTTTTAAACTCGGGGAATGTGGACAGTCTGGTTATTTGGGAAGCTTTGCTTTTAAAAACATCTCCGACATCAGGGTTAAAGCAGACACTGTATAACAGCGATCCATCCCAACAGTTTTTTACAACCTGTTACGAATACGCCACAGAGCATCATTGGAACGTATCCCATTTAAAAACACCCAAAGGGACGTTATATTGTTTTAGCGCGGTAAAGCCGTAGTTCCGGTTGGGTACTTTGCAACCAGTTTTTCAGCCATTCCCATAAACTCATTTAATGTCAGCTGAGGTCTTGGGCTCTTTTTAAAGCCTTCAAAAATAAAGAACAGCTCTTTAGTTGCAACAGCATCGGCTAAAGCACGGTGAGCATTACTGTGACGAATGGCATATTTTTTACTTAAAGCACCCAACGAACAATGGGCTTCCCCACTTTGTCTGGCCCATCGAAGTGTACAGATCACCTGATTATCTGGCAATTTCACCTGACGTTGAATTGAGGCCGTAAGTAGCCATAACATGTCAAAATCTGCGTTATGCACCACAATTTTTGATTGACCGATAAATTGGATAAACCGTGAGAATACAGCATCCAGTTCAGGAGCATCGGCAACCATGTCGTTGGTAATTCCGGTAATTTGCGTAATATGCGGGCTAAGCTCAACCGGAGGCTTTATAAAGGTCTGGAAGGTGTGTTCGTAGCCATCTTCATCAATTTTTAAGGCTCCAATTTCAATAATACAATCGCGGCCTGCCTCTAAACCGGTAGTCTCAAAATCCAGAAAAACCAAAGATTCTTTAACCGTTCCAAATAAATCGACCTGACCTGAACATTTAGGGAAAAAGAAGCAACGATGAGACAAATTCATATCCGACCGATGAATGGTTGGCCCATTACAAAATGTACAACGGTTGTGATGATCAACCACCATGGCATTTTCAATCACATATTCAATTTTTTGAAGAGGCACTGTATTTTTGCAGCGTGAACAGGTAAAGCTTAAGCCTCGTCCATCGTCTTTAAACTCGGCGTTGTTTAAATCACTGTCACAAAGTGGACAACAATATCCAACAGAAAAATGACAATCGGTGTTTGTGCAGCACAATTCATTTCGCCGAATCACAACAGAATTTTCTGTTCGGCAGGACGGACATGGTTTATGAATAATGGGTTCTTCCATTATTTAACCTCTTTATCTTTAAAAACCCGACTGCCAACCGACTGTGTTTGACCCTGATATTTACCCCGATACGGCATATCAGGATCCTGATCCATCGTACAAAACACAAGCTGACAAATGCGGCGGCCTGAATCGAGACGAATAGGAATATGGTTGGCGTTAAACAGTTCCAGCGTGATACGGCCTTCAAAACCGGCATCCACCCACCCTGCATTTTGGATAAAAAGGCCCATACGTCCGATAGAGCTTCGGCCTTCAACAAAAGCCGTTAAATTATTAGGTAATTTGATATATTCAATCGTTGTTGCCAATACAAAAGACTGAGGCTGGATAATAAAGCCCTCATCAACAACTTCTGTATACGATACTTCTTTATCCAAAGTTAAAAGACCAGAATCTTCTTTTGAAATCAAAAAATGAGAGCCGAGACGGCAATCAATGGAAGCCGGTTGAATCGACTCTTCAACAAGAGGATCCACAACCAGTTCGCCGGAAGCCAAAAGCTTCTTTAAGGTTTTATCTGAAAGTATCATAGCTCATAGTTTTATCATGAAAGGGCTTTATGTTGCAAAATAAAGGCTCAAATGTTAAACCTTACTCATGGTCAACACGCTTAAAAACAGCTTCAAACACAGTATTCCCTCTTTAAAATTAGCCTGGAAATCGTCCCCTGCCATTTGTGTTGCCGTTGGAATTTTAACGTTGTTTGCGGCCATGTTTCCACTTGTGATTGCACATTTTGGAAAACAGATTGTGGATGTCATTTTGTTAAAATCAGCCTCACAAACTTTCTTTTTTGTGGTGTGTGAAGGTGTGGTTATCATCATGCAAAGTGGCTGTTTGAGGCTGCTGTATTTATGTCAGTCTCTTTTAGGTGCCAAACTTGGAACCGACATTAATATTTTGATTCTTGAAAAAGCAGTCACCTTAAATTTAAGTCATTTTGAGGATTCCGAGGTTTATGATTCTCTGACAAAAGCCAGAATGCAGGCCTCCATCCGGCCGGTGGCCATGGTAACGGACAGTTTGCAGCTTGTGCAAAATACCTTAACGTTTTTTGGATATATCGGGCTGATTTTTCTGGTGAATAAATGGATGGTTCTGGGCTTGATTTGTGCCGCTATTCCAGCCACAGTTTCGGAAATGCGGTTTTCAAATGCAGCGTTTAGGTTAAAAAACTGGCGCTCACCTGATACAAGACGATTGAATTATTTAGAATATGTTTTAGCCACAGACAGCCACGTCAAAGAAATTAAAACTTTCGGGCTTCAGTCTCTGTTTTTAAACCGTTTTAAAACACTGTCCAGCCGATTCTTAAAGGAAGATACCCAACTGGCCATTAAACGGTCAGGATGGGCCTATGGATTATCTCTGATTGCCATTTTGATGTTTTATGGATGTTACGCACATCTGGCCTTGCTGACTGCCACCGGGATGATTTCCTTGGGTGAATTAACCTTATATATTGTTGCGTTCCGCCAGGGTCAACAGGCCTTTCAAAGTGCTTTAACAGCTGTTGGAAATATGTTTGAAAGCAATTTATACATGTCTAATTTATTTGATTTTTTAAAGTTGGATGTTAAAGCAACAGATAAAACAGTGAATCAAGATATAAAGATTAATCAGGAATCCGGCATACGATTTCAAAATGTTGGATTTAACTATCCAAATAGCGATGTCTGGGCGGTTAAAGACCTGTCTTTTTTTATTCCACAAGGACAGCGGTTAGCGATTGTTGGGCATAACGGAGCTGGGAAATCTACGATAATCAAGCTTATTTTGAGGCTGTATGCACCTACCCAAGGACAGATTTTTTTGGATGGCGTTCCATTGCATGCGTGGGAAGAAACAGCCTTGTATGAGCGAATCAGCGTGGTGTTTCAGGATTTTAACGAGTATCAGCTGCCAGTAAAAGAAAATGTGGGGGTTGGATATTCGAAGCTGATGGAGAATGAATCGGCCATAAAAACGGCTATTGAAAAAGGTGGCGCAACCGATTTTTTACAGGACATGCCAGACAAACTGGATACCCAGCTTGGAAAATGGTTTAAAGGTGGCATGGAGCTTTCAGGGGGACAATGGCAAAAAATAGCCTTATCCAGAGCCTTCATGCGTGAGAGCGCCGATATTTTAATCCTCGATGAACCCACAGCCGCTTTAGATGCCGAAGCCGAACAGGCTGTTTTTGAACGATTTTCGGCCCTTACCCAGGGAAAAACCAGCATTTTAATCTCTCACCGATTCCCAACCGTAAGAATGGCAGATACCATTCTGGTTCTGGAAAAAGGAAAAATCCTCGAGCAAGGCAGTCACGAAAACCTCATTGCTCAGCAAGGCCTTTACGCCAAACTGTTTAACCTTCAGGCCAAAGGGTACCTCTGACCTTTAGGCTAAACAGTGTGACACAATACTTAGTGGGGCAAAACCTATGGCAAAACCAGATGGCCTCTCAAAAACTCCACTTGAACAGATCGAAGCGATGACAACAGATTATAGGCACGTTGATCTTTAGTTAAACGGGAGTCACCCGCATGAGAGTGGTTTAAAAAGGAAGCAAACTCAAATTTAAGCGCACCAATAACCTGTACCAAAACTCTGATATCTATTTTTTGGAATTCTTCTGGAAGCAATGGCAAGAGTTGTTTAAGGTTAGTATCCAACAAAACCAGGTTTTCCTGTGCAGATATCAAGTTGGGCCCATACGTCGGCTTGGTTTTACCTCGGTCTTCCCAGGCATCAAGCACAGCTAAACGCTGTGACAATACAGAATGAAGTCTTTCGGACAACGAGGAGACATCATAGGTTGGAAAAGCCACAACATGTGCAGCAGACTTTACACGATCAAAATGCCCGGCAACAGGTTGAAGAAGCGTGAAAATCTCTTGAACTTTACCTGTATCCTGTTTGAATAACCATGATTTCAGCCTGACCTGTAACAACCGTCTTTGCTCTAACTTTCCACTATGTGTGGATGACTGTATTTTTGCTTTTTTAACACGTTCTCTTTTTTGAGCTCGGCTTAATAATGGATCTGATGATGTAAATTGGAACAAGGTATGATCGGGTATAACTGTAAAACCATGTCTTTGAAATGTATCAATCGCCAGTTGAATATATCCATTTTTGGATATTGGGGTAGCTGAAACAGCCGTTACAGAAACCCTGTTATCGCCACCGTTGTTGGTTACAAACGAAACGGCTTTAAGGGTGGGATGAACATGAACTGAGGCCTTCAATCCTTTTTCGGCAAGACCTGCAACAAGATTAAACGGATTTGTAGCCAAAGACACACAACCGGCAGTAGCAAGATCAAATAAAGTATGTTCACGAATGGCAGCTGGAGCCACATCATAAGAGGCAGGACTGATAAATACATGAATTTGGCCATCTTTATCCTGAGTAACCAGAGTTTTAATTTCGTTTTCCAACGATGTTCCGATTTTATCACCCGTTGGTTGAACCCGATGCAACACAGACTCGTAGCAATTTATCGTCTGCTTTTTAGGTGACAAAATCACTTTTTCCAACTCTCCGTCTTCCAACGCAGTGATTAAAGGTAAAATCGAGGCTTTGATGCTTTTTTCATTAAAGCTATTTAAAATTCCCCGATCTTTCAGCCAGCCTTCAACATCATCCCAGGTTGTAGCCGCAGTCATCACAAACTGATCTTTAAGAGCTTTTTTCTGAAGTTCTTTAACAGAGACACTGTTTATAATTCTAATGAGGTCGGCATTTTTATCCGTATGTAATGACGGATGAACAACAAACGGGTAATCAATCAATTCGCTTTTTGCGCCGTTAAAAGGAATCAAACCACCTTCAATAAGTCTGGCAACAGCTTCCAGTCTGTCCTGGGTTTGAATAAATTCGGAATAGTATTGAGAATCCGGGCCCTGGCCAGCATCTTTTTGTTTAAGAAGGTAACAGGCAAGGAAAGCACCAGAACCACCTGAAACAGATAAACTGTGGGTTTTGCTGTGGTTAAACGGTCTGTATCTACGGTCTATATCTTCTTTAAAAATGGCTCTGTCGCCAAAAGTTTCATAAATCTGTTCCCCAGGTTTTGCTCCCGATTGAGCATAGACCGGATAGGTGATTGCCTGAGGAAGATCTACAAGCAACCTGTCGGAATGTGTCACATGGCGATGCGGTGGAACCATCACAATTTTACCGTTTTCTGAATTAGCAATATAAATATTAACTTTGAAAAAGAACCGTTCACGTGAACCCGGAATGTGTACGGGAACTTCAACAAGCGTTACGGCAGAAAAACCAGGTCGATTCTCACTAATAAGTTTTCTTGCTTTTTCTGGTAGATGCTCCAACTTTACGGCTGGTAAAAATTGCTGGAAACCGGATAAATAGTTAGACCAGTCATAGGTTCCATTTGGTAAAGGATGTGCAAAAAAATCCTGAACAAAAGACTGGATAAGCGTTAAAGGGTTGTTTATTGGGCTTAGACTGAGAATTTTATGATAAATCATGGGACGAATACTCCTGTGTGTGTTTTCAATAAAAAAATGAGAGTGAATCGGATTTTTTTAGAACGTACACATACAACAGAAGGGCAGTTGAAAGAAAAATTTTAAAGTAGTCATAAGTGTCCCTCCCGAACAGTATTCCCTTTTAAAATTTGAGTATATTACAATATAACCATACATTGTCTATAGTATTAGTTAACTATGGTCATTTTAATCCATACAATATATTATGTCTATAGTTTTAATAGATTAATAATCTTTAAGGATGATATACGATGAAATTGTGGCAAAAAATAGTAGCGGGAATGGTTATTGGCGTACTCATCGGCATCATATTTAATGAAAAAACTACCCTGCTTCAGCCTATCGCAACTTTATATTTAAACAGTTTAAAGATGCTGATGGTTCCTCTGATATTTTCGTCGATCATTGTCTCTATCAAAAATATCAATTCGTTCCAGACGTTAGAACGGCTTTCCAAAAAAACCCTGTTTATTTTTTTAACGTTTAGCAGCTTAGCGTTACTTACAGCTTTTGTGATTGGAACGGTTATAAAACCAGGCGCCATGTTGCACCTTACCGCATCAGCACCTATTGAAAAACCTCAAACGCATATCGGACAACAGCTGGTGGCGATTATCCCTCAAAATCCTATCGAGGCCATGTCTACAGGAAATGTTCTACAAATTATGTGTTTTTCGTTGTTATTCGGGTTTTCAATGGTACTGGCTGGAGAAAAAGCCAAACCTGTTTTTGCCTTTTTCGAATCTCTAACTCATATTATGGAATTTTTCTCGAATATCGTTATCAAAATCACACCACTTGGGGTTTGTGCCGCAGTCGCTATTTTGATTGGGACACAGGGGATAGAAATTTTGTATAAATTTGGAGCCTTGATTTCTGCAGTTGGAGCCGCTTGTCTCCTTCATATTATTATTGTTTACGGTGGGGCCTTAGCAGTATCACGCACCAATATTTTTCGTTTTCTTAAAAATATATCCGAACCGTTGATTGTAGCTTTCACAACCACCAGTGCCGGTGCTGCCCTGCCCTTTAGCCTTAAAATTGCTCAGGAAAATTTTGGGATATCCAAAAAAATTGCTCACTTTATTTTGCCACTTGGAGCCACTGTAAACAAAGGCGGAACCATTATTTATCAGATTATTACGATTTTATTTATTAGCCAGGCCTATGGCGTTGTTTTGAGTCCCGAACAATATCTCACGATTTTGGCCACAACACTGCTGATGTCCTTTGGAACCCCCAGCATTCCCGGAGCCGGACTTATTATCTTAACCATGTTACTTCACGGTGCCGGATTACCAGCCGAAGGCATCATTTTGATAGCAGGTTTAGACAAAATTCTTGATATGATTCGTACCCCAACAAACGTGATGGGCGACTGTGTGGCTGCTGTTTGTTTGGCAAAACTGGAGAAAGAATCGCTAACGATTTAAATAGCCAAGTCGTTTCATAGCCATTATAATGCTGGCATCATGCTATCTAAAAAAACAAAATATGCCATCAATGCACTGATTGTTTTAGCCGAACATTATAATCAGGAAATGCTGCAGATTGCCGATATTGCAACCAAGGCCGATGTGCCTAAAAAGTTTCTGGAACAGATTTTACTGGAACTTAAAAAGAACCATATTCTGGACAGCAAAAAAGGAAAAGGTGGCGGCTATTTTTTAAGGATGGCTCCGGAAAAAGTGACTTTAGGAGCTGTTATCCGCATGATGTCTGGTGCTATTGCATTGGTTCCCTGTGCAAGCAAAACAGCCTATTCACCCTGCGATGAATGCAAAGATGAAAGCATTTGCGGCTTAAAAATCATTATGATTGAGGCCAGGGAAGCGACAACATCGGTTTTGGATTCCAAATCCATTGCCGATATTCTTAATGAATCCGAGCGTTGTAAAATTCAGCGCGAATCGATGTATCACATCTAGTATGCACAGACTGTTTTGCCTTGAATCCGATATCCAACAGAACACCCTGCAGCTGTCTCAGGACGACAGTCATTATTTAAAAAATGTGGTGAGACTTAGCCCAAAAGACAGCCTGGAACTGGTCACTGAAACAAGACTGTTAACCGTAACAGATCTTCTTTTAAGTAAAAAACACCTTGAATTCATCATAAAAAATGAGGCTAAACTACCCAAAGAAGAGCCTTTTCATATTACTCTCGCACAATGTTTACCCAAACAGGATAAGTTTTCAGATATTTTACGCTGCTGCACAGAGCTTGGCGTGTCGGCGTTTATCCCGGTTTCCTCGGATAGAAGCATTCCAAAAATTGAAAAACAGCAAGAAAAAATCCAGCGATGGACATCGGTTTTAAACAGTGCGGCCAGTCAAAGCAAGCAGTTTAAATGTCCAAAAATGCTACCGTTTGCCACATTAAAAGAGCTTGATACAGCCCCTTACGATTGTATTCTGATATTCTGGGAAGTGGAAAAAAAGCCACTGAAACATGTTTTAAATACGATTCAAAGTCACTCGGTTAAGAGGATTTTGGTGGTTATTGGGCCTGAAGGCGGGCTTTCAACCGAAGAAGTAGATTATCTGGTAAAAAAAGGCGGACTTAGTGTAAGTTTAGGTAAAACGATTTTACGTGTGGAGCATGCAGGACTTGCAGCCATCAGTCAGATTAAATACGCGCTGGAAAACAATGACTAAACATTACACTCAGATTTTAGGAATTATTGGTGGCGGACAGCTGGGCAGAATGACCGTTGAGGCGGCACATCGGCTAGGAATAAAATGTCATGTGTTGGATCCAGATCCGAACTGCTGCTGCAAAGGGGTGTGTGATGACCTGACAACCGGCTCTTTTTTAGATGCGGAAACGGTGTTTAATTTTGGGAAGCACTGCAGATGGGTGACCGTTGAGTTCGAACATGTGTCGAGCGAAGGGCTTCGGTTATTGAAAAAACATGGGATTGGGGTTTTTCCGGATCCGGATCATCTGGATTTGATAAAAGATAAGGGAACGCAAAAAGAGTTTTACAGGCAGGCAGAGCTGGAAACGGCACCTTTTGAACAGATTGAAGGCAAAAATGATCTTCGACGGTTTACGTCGTTTTTTCCGGCTGTGCAAAAAACCCGGACACAGGGTTACGATGGAAAAGGTGTGTATATGATTCACTCGGAAAAAGATGTGGAGAATGCCTTTGATACACCATCGGTTTTGGAAAAAAAAGCCGATATTCTTCAGGAGTTTTCTATTATTGGAGCCAGAAATGTATCTGGGGATATTCAGGTATTTCCGGCAAGTGATTTATTTGCTCATCCTGAAACTCACCTATTAAATTATTTACATACCCCATCTCTTTTACCAAAAGACCTGCTGAAAAAAGCAGAAACCATGGTGGTTACACTTTTAGAAAAACTGAATTATACGGGATTATTATGTGTAGAGTTTTTTGCCAATAAAGATGGATCAGTATGGATTAACGAATGTGCGCCACGGCCTCATAACAGCGGTCATCATACGATTGAGGCGTGTACGGTGTCTCAATTTGAACAGTTTGTACGTGCTGTGACCAATTTACCATTGATTTCAGCATCAGGTTGCAAAGCATCAACCATGATTAACATTTTAGGTCCAAATACATCTAAAGACATAGATGCGTTGTATTTGGCATTAAGCAAGCCGCAGGTGCATCTGCATTTATATGGAAAAACCGTAAAACCCTGGAGAAAACTGGGACATGTTACAATACTTGCCGAAAAAGACACTGAGCTTGTGAAGCAGATTCAATCTTATCTTTTAAACTGGAGACGTTCATGAACACCATTTCCGTTGGAATTATTATGGGCAGCAAATCGGATTCTGCCATTATGAAACAAGCCGCAGAAATTCTAGATCATTTTGCCGTAGGGTTTGAATTTAACGTGGTATCCGCACACAGAACACCGCTGGAAATGGTTAAATACGCACAAACCGCACACGAAAGACATCTTAAAGTGATTATTGCGGGTGCAGGTGGTGCAGCACACTTACCGGGAATGGTAGCGTCATTAACATCGGTTCCTGTTATTGGAGTGCCTATCAAATCGTCAAATTCCATCGATGGATGGGATTCGATTTTATCCATTCTGCAAATGCCAAACGGTGTTCCTGTAGCAACGGTTGCGCTTAATGCAGCACAGAACGCAGGCCTTTTAGCCGTACAGATTCTGGCTGCATCAAACAAAGTTCTGTATAAAAAACTTGAAATCTACAAACAACATCTAGAAAGTCAGGTTTTTGAATCCAGAAAAAATCTTGGGCTTTAAGTGAAGGGTGTCCGATAAAGACGGATACGTCAGAAATCGAATTAAAATAGGCTTTGTTTTTTGATCTGAAATAAATGATGAATACACGTGTTCCCAGTCATTTTTAAACTCGGCATTACACTCACAGAGACGTTTTACGATGTAGGTTAATATAAAATATTCCAGCTCGGCATTAACCAGTGTCGTTTGAAAAACCTCCAGTTGAAAAACCAGAACCGACCGATTTTCAATCACATCAACTGAAACTTTATATAAGCCGGTTAAAAACGGACTTAACTCCTGGGAATGAATAATGTCGTTAAACATCTCACAGGTATAGGTTGTTCCGAAAAAAAACAAAGCCTGATCTGATCGATTAAAAAACAACAACAAATCGCCTAAACTCTGTTGAAACTCTGGATTTAAAATCCAGGAAAATCGCTGTGGAATGGATGTTTTTTTATCATTGAGAAGCTGAAAAAACTGCTTTCCACTCACCAGCTTTACTTTATCTTTTAAATTATATCGCACTAAAGGCATGGTTTTTGAGGCGGTAACCAGGAGTTCTCCGTTACAATCCTCTAAAAAATGGGCAGGATCGGCATTATGAAAAAAAGTGGGGTTTTCATGCTCAAACCCAAACTGTTTTGCTATCTGTGGGTACAGATGAAACATAGAGCGTATCCCCGATGTTAGCGGCGATTCAAATCCTAAAAGCCCTGTATCAGCACTTCCGTAAATCGATAACATAAACGATGGATCGTAAGGCAATCCCAATTCATCCTGAAGCCCTATTCTCAAAGATTCTGAAAACGACTCTCCCAAAACAATAAACTTCATTTTTTGATACGGAAGTTTTGTATTTTTTTCTTTGGCTCTCAAAAACAAATAACGGATGGCACTTGGACAAATGCAGACCAAAAACTGATCAAACTGATCCTGAAACACAGATAAAATCTCTATAATTTCATCAAACTGATTACCGGGTGAAAACACAAGAAATGGATAATCCGTTTGCCTTGCAAAACTTTTAAACAGAAACGACAGCGATTCTCCGCCAATCCAGCTTCCAAGAGCCAGACCGACAACAGCCATCGTTTTTTTCTGATGCACGTTATACACCGTTTCAAGCTGCATTTTAATGATATGATCCAACATTTTAAAATTGGATTTTGACTGTGGCCAGTAACACGGAATACCGGAAAAACCCGAGGATCGAATTAATCCAAAACTGTCATAAGGTTGCTCGATCATTCGTTCTGCAAAACTGTAGTGTGAGACATAGGTTTGTTTGGAGGTAACAGGTAATGAAAAAAAATCATCCTCCCAATCCGAAAATTGACCGATGAATTTTTTATAGCCTTCCACGTGCCTGATAGAGTGCTGTGCCAATAAAACCGCTTCAGATAACTGACCTGAAAATGGAAGATACTTAAGTGCCATAAAGGGACCCCTTCACTTTAATATTGAACTAAGGAATTTAGCGGTAAAAAAACAGTTGGGGGGATATAGAAGTACCCTTCGGTTTTTTACCTAAAAAAACAATTTAGTATGGTTATTAGAGAGGAACACCCGAGAGTAACGAAGAAAAATACCCTCTCGGCACTTGTGTCAAAAAGTATAGACTTTTAGAAAATGTTTTGCAAATATGGGGCCATGGATATCCACTATTTTACGGTAAGTCAGGCCAACAGTTATCTGTCGGATCTGATAGAAGAGGAACCTGTTTTAAGTCAGGTCTGGATTTCCGGTGAGGTCAGTTCTCTTAAACAGTATGCACTTGGGCAACAACTGTATTTCACGCTAAAAGATGAAGACGCCCAGCTAAGTTGTGTGATGTACAGCACAGCGGTTTCCCGATTAAAACAAACCTTTCAAAACGGCGATCATTTATTTATTAAAGGAAAACTAAGTTATCTGAGAAAAAAAGGCCAGCTGCTGTTTCAGGTGGTTGCGGTTCAGAAAAAAGGCGTTGGAACGTTATCTGAGCAATTGGAAAAATTAAAAGAAAAATGTTTAAAAGAAGGATTATTTGATCCTGCAGCCAAGCAAAAAATTCCAGAATTCCCACAAAATATAGCCGTTATTACAGCGCCGGGCTCTGCCGCACAAATCGATTTTTTAACCTGTATAAAAAACGGAGGCTCTCATCTTAATATCACTGTTTTTTCAACCATTATGCAGGGTTTAAACAGCCCACTTTCCCTCTGTGATGCTCTTGAAGAAATTGATAAAAGAGAGTTTGACTGCTGCGTTATCTGTAGAGGTGGCGGCTCGATGGAAGATTTGTGGGGATTTAATGACGAAACACTGATTCGCACAATTTTTAACTGCAAAACGCCGGTTATTTCAGCCATTGGACATGAAATTGATTACACATTGACGGATTTTGTTGCAGATTTTCGCTACCCTACTCCAACAGCTGCGGGATTAGGGATTGCGGCACCGTTTATTCATCTTCGTGAAACCATTCAAAAACAGCTTATGGATCATAAAGAGATGCTGGATGATCAGGTGGCGTCTTTATTTCAGGATACGGAAGACATGCTGTTGTTGGCACAATCAGCGCTCAACACACAAATGGGAGCCTGTGATACGGCTTTTTCAGCTCTTTTACACCGCGTAAAACTGGCCAATCCCTTGCACAAACTAAAGCAAGGCTATAGTATAGCGAGGCTTAAAAGCAGCTCGAAAATTGTTTCAAAACGGGATGAGATTTCAACAGGAGATATACTAGAAATTACTGTTCAGGACGGACAGTTTTCAGCACAATGCCTATGACCTTAAAAGAGGATATATCACAACTGACACAACTGGTTGAACGCCTTGAAAGCGAGACGGTTGATCTGGATCAGGCACTTACCGAATACGCATCTGTTATTGAACTTTCTGGAAAAATCATGACAACACTGCAACAGACTCAGGACAAACTACAAATCCTTCATAAAGAAGGTGAAAAATGGATCTCTCGTGAAGAATCCATTTGAGTCGTTTTCTGACCTGCATAAACCGTTAATCGAATCTACCCTGCTGTCTTTTTTACCTGAAGATCCTCATGATCCCCGGCAGTTGTTGACCCAGGCTATGCGATACAGCCTCAGCGCAAAAGCCAAACGCATCAGACCGCTAATGTGCATTGCCTCTTATCAGCTGTTTGATACTGCCATCGAAAAAATTCTACCCCTGGCCTCCGCCATAGAAATGATCCACACCTATTCCCTGATCCACGATGATCTCCCAGCCATGGACGACGACGACCTCCGCCGGGGGCTACCGACCTGCCATGTAAAATTCGGCGAAGATATCGCCATTCTCGCCGGAGATACCCTGAACACGCTCGCCTTTGAAATCATTGCGGAACAACTCCCTCAGCATTATCCAGCCAAACTGGTTCTGTCAGCCATAAAAGAACTGGCACAGGCCTGCGGCACCTTCGGCATGGCCGGCGGCCAAGTTATGGATCTCAAAAAACCAGACGACTTGCCAGATGAAACCTACATCCACAGACTTCACGCCCTAAAAACCGGCGCCTTAATTCGCGTCTCTCTTATTCTTCCCGGCCTTTTAAACGAAGCCTCACCCGAAATCATGCTTCCGTTAAATCATTTTGGCCACCATGCCGGCGTTTTATTCCAGATGGTAGACGATATCCTGGATATCATAGGAACAAAAGAAGAACTTGGAAAAACCCCTCAAAAAGACATCCTTCAAGACAAACTCACGTTTATCTCTCTTTACGGTCTTGAAAAAGCGCAAGCATTGGCCCTGCATCAGGCAGAACTTGCACACAATCATCTCAAAGAACTTGCTGATTTAGGCCTTAACACAACCGCACTATCCCAGATGATCGACTATCTGGTGGTAAGGACACATTAATGAAGCCTTCAGTCATCCCGCTTTTAATCTCACTTTACCCGCTTGTTTCCGCATTGGTCAGCATGGTTTTAGCTCAATTTATGAAATCATTGTTCTGCTACCTTCATGATGGAAAAGTAGACTTAAAAAAGTGGTTTTCCTCGGGAGGAATGCCGTCTTCACATTCGGCGATGGTCAGCTCGCTTAGCACAGCGATTGGGTTAAAAGAGGGATTTACAAGCTCGTCGTTTTGTATCTGCATCGTCTTCAGCCTCATTGTGCTTTATGATGCGGCAGGTGTTAGACAGGTTGTTGGTAAACAGGCTATTATTTTAAACCATATTTTGGATGATTTTGTTGAGAAAGGTGAACTGAAAACTCACAAAATCAAAGAACTTTTAGGACATACACCTTTTGAAGTTTTGATGGGTGTTCTCCTTGGAATCGGCACGGCCTTTACCTTATATTATTAAATTTATGACGGCATTATTACATTCATTACAACTACCAGACGACTTAAAACACCTGTCTATCAACGAGCTGGACCAGCTTTCAGATGAAATTCGTCAGGAATTGCTGGAAATCGGGAAAGCCTGTGGCGGACATTTAGCCTCTAATCTGGGTGTTGTCGAGCTTACACTTGCCCTTCACACCGTTTTTGAAAGCCCAAAAGACGTAATGGTGTGGGATACATCGCATCAAACATACGTACACAAAATGCTGACGGGACGACTGGACAATATGTTTACCATTCGTCAGGACGGTGGTCTTTGCGGCTTTTCAAATATTTTTGAAAGTGATCATGATGCCTTTGGCGCAGGACACGCCTCTACAGCGTTATCAGCAGCACTTGGACTTGCACATGCCAGAGATTTAAAACAGGAAACAAACAATGTCATTTCGATTATTGGAGATGCGTCCTTATCCGGCGGCATGTCGTTTGAGGCGCTTAATAATATCGAGCGTTTAAAATCCAACTTTATTGTGATCTTAAATGACAACAACATGTCCATCTCAAAACCGGTCGGCAATATGGCCGAATACATGACAAAAATCAGAACGTCTTCATCGTACGATCAGGCTAAAAAACAATTTGAACGTATTCTGGATAAAATTCCTAAAATTGGAGTTCCATTAAAACGTCGTGTTGAAAAGCTTGTAGATCGTCTTAGAGATGTTGTTTTAGATGTAAAAGCCGGCGTTTTATTTGAAGAGTTCGGCTTTAAATATCTGGGCCCAATAAATGGTCACCATATACCATCGTTGATGGCGGCTTTAAAATATGCCAAAAAATTTCCCGGCCCGATTATGATCCATATTGATACCACAAAAGGCAAAGGCCATCTTCCAGCTGAACAGGATCCTATTCAGTTCCACGGGATTGCACCTCAGCTTAAAGTGAATGCACAAACAGTTGTTTCAACCCCTGTTCCAACTTTACCGACCTATACAAAAGTGTTTGGAAAAAGCATTACGGAACTTGGTCATCTGCATAAAGACATGGTTGTGATTACGCCAGCCATGAAAGAAGGCAGCGGTTTAAATGAGTTTTCACAAACCTTCCCAAATCGATTTTTTGATGTCGGCATTGCCGAAGAACATGCCGTAACCTTTGCAGCCGGGCTTTCACGAGCAGGAATTAAACCTGTTTTAGCCATTTATTCGACCTTTTTGCAACGTGGATTTGATCAGCTGATTCACGATGTCTGCCTTCAAAAACTGCCCGTTATTTTTGCCCTGGATAGAGCCGGATTTGTTGGCGAAGACGGCCCTACGCACCATGGTATTTTTGACATGGCCTTTATGCTCCCTGTGCCAAACCTCACCATCCTGGCCCCAAAAGACGGAGATGAACTCACGGCCATGATGCACTGGGCCCTTACTCAACCGCAAGCCGTATCGATTCGCTACCCCAAAGGCAGCATCCCCGAGGAAAACGGGCGGATCAATACCCCGATTCATCAGAATATCGAAGTCCTTTTTGATTCCCGCCTGTCACAGGATCTGGATATCCCCTGCCTCATTATTGCGGTGGGATCTATGGTGTGGCCAGCGTATCAGGCAGCTGAACGGTTAAAAGAAACCGGGGTTCACTGCGTGGTGATTAATCTGCGGTTTGTAAAACCTCTGGATATCGCCGGATTAACACCGTTTATTGCAAAAGCCCAGGCCATTCTGACTATCGAGGAAGGCTCGATAATTGGGGGTGCAGGGCAACATGTTCAAACCCAGTTTAGCGCGGAATTTCCAGAGAAAAAGTGGGAGATTATGGGCATTGGGGATGAATTTGTTGACCACGGAAAAGTATCCACTCAACGTCAGCATTTCAAGCTAAATTCAAAAGGAATTGAAGCTCGGATCGTTTCATTACTGGCCACGTATCAGCATGTCTGAATCCATCTTACCGAAACTTCACCTTGCCGGCATTATTCAACGGATCATTATTTTGATTCTGGATACCCTTATTCTTTTACCACTAACCTGGGGCGGTTCTTACTTTTTTCAGCAAATGAGCATTGAAAGACATACGGTAATTCCTTTTGCATTCTGGCAAGGCTGCATTATCGTACTGTTAATGATTTTGCTGGTTCGTTGGGGCGGGACACCCGGTTGTTTTATACTCAAGTTTCGGGTTATCAATGAACATGGGAAATATTTAAGCGTATCAAAAGCTTTCTTACGACTTTCAGATCATATTATCACCTCAGGACTGGCTGTTATTGTGTTATATATGTTGATTGCAAATCTGCCAGAATCGCCACTGTTTCTGGATGCAAAAGGCATTAACACCTTATCCGAACTGTATGGCGGTTATTGGTTTACGGTTAAATATCTTTGGTCACATTTCTATTTAATTAACCTGCTGATTATCCCCTTTAATCAATATTCCAGATCATTAACAGACTTTTTAGCCTCAAGCTACGTAGCAAGCTTTAATGTTAAAGCACGATAATTAAGCGATCAACGCCTGTAATTGTGAGGTTGCTGACAGGGCTATCGGATCGTCGGAATGTTCAGTTGCAAATGTTTGGATAGACTGCATCAAGAGTCTTTTTTGTTGGGCTAACGCTTGATTTTCCTGCTGTGCTGGAGCTAATAATTTTTTAGAGAGAGCCTGGTTAACCACTGTTGTTGCAACCCGAGCAGTTGCTGACGCACCGGCCAGGGCCAAAGGACTTTGAATACCCCAGGACATCAGAAGTTTTGCGGCAGCAGGGACGGAAGCTCCCAGATAAACCATGCCTAATACAATAATAAACTGTGCTTTTTTAGGATGTTCTTTATACAGATTTAAAAGTTCAGCACGTCTATTCTGTAAAGATTGGGGTGCAAAATCTTTAAACAAATCACCAAAAGATCCCCAGTGTTCCAAACCTAAAAGAGGATTTTTTTGCACGTTGGCGTTTGCCGATGGAGCAGATTGAAGGAAGGATGGCAGGAAGCTTGAAAAAGCCTGAGTAACCTTCTGAAGCCCAGTCTGACTTAACCAGGTATCACGTCCGTCGTATCTGAAATTTAATAACTCATCAATGGATTTTCCTGTTGCGGCCGAAATCTGTGTAATGGCCAGAAACTGCTCAACCGGATTTTCGGAATTAAGCTGAGGAACAAAAACTTTACCCTTGTGAGCGGCCTCATCCATTTTTATGCGGACTTCATTTAAGGACTGTTGGTAGGTACCAATATCACCAAGAATAGCCTGTCTTTCGGCGCTTGTACGGCTGGATTGAAACATCATCCATAAACAGGAGGTTAATCCAACGGCACAACATCCAAAAGCTGCTTCAAGCTGTAGATGGTCGGCATGACTATCCGTTAAATCTGTAACCTCATGGACAGACGACACATGAGACGCCTGCAAGATATCGTGAGGCTCTGGAGTAGCAACGGTCTGGAGATGTTCAGACAATCCTTGTGGAAACCAGTCACGGTGAGTCTCATTAACCCAGGCCTGCAGACCTTGCAAAGCAAAATAGTGATCGGTATACAATGACGATAGCTTTGCAAGTTTGATAGAAGCTTCTGAACCGGGAATACGCACAGTATCAGAAAAATTTTGCACCAATTCTGTTTGAGCGTAACGCAAGGTTGCCATCAATCGTCGATGGATATTGGCAACAGCCGTCACACTGTCTTTATCTGTTAATTGATCAAAGGTTTTTAAAGACTGCTGAAGATCGGTAAAAGCCGGAGAGCCTTTTAAACTCCAGCTAAATCCCTGGCCTAAATCCACGGATGGAAAAACAGGACGGAACAGACGGTTAAAATAATCTAAAAGTGTTTCACTGCTTCCTCGCTGAGGGATAACCGTTCCTGATGTTGAAAATACATCTTTGTAGCTTTGAATAATGCGTTCCAATTCAGGTTCGTATCCAGCAGACGTCATGCCTAATTGAGGAGAATAGCCAGCCATCATAGACGATGGAAGTGCCGCCAAAGCACTTTCAGGAACAGACTCACTAACCAGAGTAGGTGTAGATAAAGACACCCCTAACGGATTTGGCAGCGTTAAGAAATTCCACAGTGTATTTAAATTCCGAGCTTCTACATATGGTTGCTGAGTTTCTGATGAAAAATAGCCGGAATCTATACGTGTCACATCATAAAAAGAGGGATTTACCGGATATAAAACCGAACTGATACGACCCGTATCCTGAAATGGATTATGAAAGTTATCCAACGTATGCGCCGCCGCTCTTTCAGCAAGTTCTTTTGCTAATGGAAACCGCTGAGAATAGGACGCTATTTGAGTAAAATTGGCCGACAGCGAGGCGGCATCTGTAGACTGCGTTTCTAAAAGATGTGTGCCCGTCTGGATAGCCTGCTGCAACCTGGCCATATAATCCTGAACAGCCGTTTTTTGAACACCATCCGGGAATGTCATCGAGTCTAAGGATTGATTAAAAGTATCCACCTGATTTTTTAACGTGCTTAATAATGTGCCATAAATCTGGGCATTAAATACAGAAGCCGAGTCGAATGTCTGGGTTGCAGATAAATCTGTGATAAAACTCGACCCATACGAAGCCCTATCCAGGCCAGATAACACCAGTTGCCATAGTCTGGCCGCTCCTTCCCGGGAATCGGCTGATCCATCCATGCTCATAATAACGGGTCTGTAAATATATAAGGGATCCGCACCCGACAAACCGTATCCAATTACCAATTGAGTTGGAACCGGCGGTTTAAAATAAGGCTGAGACGACCCAAACATATAGGCTGGGTACTCGTCATCTTTGGTTACAAAATCGAACTTAATGCCAGCCTGAGGCAGGTTCCAGCGATGGTTTTGTGCAAAACCTACCAGATCGCCATGTTCATGCACAGTTGTTACAAAGTCTTTCCACGCTGAAAGTTGAATAGAAAATTCCGGCTTAAATTTACGGGCAATAATTTCAGGAGAAAGTGCCAGGTATTTATCAATAAATTTCAGGTTATTGGTATAAAAGTCGTGCATTGGTGTACCCACACTGGCTTTTTCCCAGGCATCCAGCGATACTCTGAACGATTTCAACGTTTCCGAATCAGCAGGTGGCGTTGGAGGACTAACAGGAATACCGTTACCAGGTTCTACCCCACTTCCGGTTTGTACACCAACGGCAATAATCCCCCCTACGAGACTGCCACCAACAGTAAATGCAACACAGCCCTTAACCGAGCAGCCTGATTGCAAGGGTCTGCGTATGCCAGGCATCCGGCGATCGTCTATGCCCATTGGTTCAATACCGATACGAACATCGTCGCGTGGGGGCAACTCAAAGGTTTTATCCAGAAATTTTTCTACGGCGATTAGCTCTTCTTCAGAAAAATGAGCATTTTTTAATGTTAAAGCCCAGGCTTTGGTTAAAGGTACAAATTCTCTGACATTCCCTAAATGTCCATTGGCTGTTAAGCAGGTATTATGATTTCGATACCAGGTTTTCATGTGATCCGAACCGCTGGATGGCCCTAATTCAGGATGAAGATGGCCTGTATCTCCCCCAACGGTTTTATGAGCCATTAAATGCGTCAGATGTCTCACATCGGACTGGGAAATGGGATCTGTGTATGGAGCCGATAAAAAGGTTGTAACGATACTCACCAACGCATTCAACGCATTGGATTTATCTTCGCTAACTTTAATAGAGGCTAAAGATGGTTCCGATTGCCAGTTTTCAAGTGTTTTTGCCCATCCATCTGGCAAGTCCCAGTGAATAACCGGTTTATCAGCTCGGCTATAAAGTTCAGCAATAGAATTTAAACTGGAAACTGAAATAATTTTTAGACGAAGCATGCTATTCCCCCCGGAATATAAATATAAGTAACACCCTGTTCTGTCTGTTATCGTGCAAACCCATCAAAAATAACATCGATATTTCTAGTTATATCAGCGCATAATAGCGTTATGAAGACCAAAATGATAAAGATTGGGATATAAACGTCCTCTAATAGATTTAAAAGCGGCTAAAGACTCTCGATAACTATCAGAACGAGAAGCACTCTGAAAATTATTTGTAAAATCGATATACCTAAGATAAGCCAAAGGAAAATCTATCAACGGTTGAAAGGAATGTATGTCATTATTATGAAGCTCTACTTTTTCCAAAGGAATGCCATGTTCTTTTGCTGTAAAACAGAGTTGGGCAAACCCAGTATCACCTAACTTACATTCCTTTACTATAAGTGTGTTTAACGCCTTACATCTCCCTAATAAAGCATCTACCTGAGCTACAGATAAGGCATGCTGGCTAAAATCCAGAACACGAAGACTTTCAGGCAAACTGTTGATAATCTCCTGAGTCTGTCCTGTAAAACTGTTGCGAACATGTAAGTCTTCCAAACCAGGATTACGAGCCAGTACCGTTAAAAAACTCTTAAAGTCATGACCCGTTCCCATCAAAAGATCCAGCCCAAAAATCTGGGTGTCCAGTGTCTTCAGACGTTGAAAATGACGGTCATCAACCTGAACACAAAAAACAGGGATATGATGCATTTCTGCAAAACTCAAAGCCTTTCCAAAAGAAGCTTGTGAAAAATCGATAGCAAGACTCTTAAAAAAACCACAGTGAAACAGTTTTATCAGATAGTCAGGATACTGAGAAAAATCGGCAAAACCACTGGCCGGAAGTTTTTGGTTTAATCCTTTAAAATCGTATCGGGATACAATGTCAAACGGCAAATCTGGAAATTGAGCCTTAAAGTAAGCGGCAACTAAAAAATCACGTAAGGATCTGTCCAGCTTTTCAGACGATACGTCCAAAAATTTACGAAAGTTTCCTGGCTCCATTTTACAAAACTCTGACAGTAAGGCCTCATTTCTTTGTAAACAGGTTAGTAGGATTGTGTGATCCGTGCCAAATACATCGGCTACTTTTACGATGTTCAGGATATCCTCACCATTTGGAGCCGATGTTCCGGCCAAAAGACCAAAAAACACTTTTAAAGACGGCAGCCCAGCCTGCTCCATACCTACTAAAAATAAACGTTGGGAAATATCAAGCATAGCCTCAGGGGTAAGCTGCTTATGCTGAGGAAAGTGCAAAAACTGCTTATTAGACGAAGTTGGCGACGTAAAATGTGGCAAAACCAGAGATTCCATGGACACGCCTCGGGATAGCGCATAGCCAGACTGCTGTGGAGACAACATCGGAGACGTTACCCCGGAAGATAACGGTGAAAAAGACGGAATAATCGAACTAAGTTCTGAGGCTATATCATAGGTTTGATCCAAAGAGATAAATCCATGTGAAAGCGTACCCGGCCAGTTAAAAAACGATGTAAAAAAAGGTACGTTATCGTTCAAAACATCCATATTAATTTTACAGACAGACATCCCCTTAAACACAAGGGTTAGCATTTTTGATTCCAAAAAAATACGGTCAAACTCTGCTTTTTCCAGCTGCTTAACAAGCTGATCGGGCTCAATCGCAATACCTTGCTTAATCAGCCAGGCTCTTGGAACAAAAAAATCATCAAGCTCATGCTGAACGCTTACCCAATCCCAGTCTATTTCAGGCACAATACGAAGCGCAGATCCAAGCGATACAACTTTAAAAAAATCGGTCATAAATGGACAATACTATAAAATAAAATTGATTTATAGACAAAGAACGATATGATTTTAAGATCATGAAGCAAAAATTAAGCATTCTTATTAACAGTTATTCGGATATTTTTTTTCTGCAGGGCAACATTTCAGGATTTTTGCTGCTGTTGATTACGTTTTTTAATCCCAATGTAGCCATAGCAGGATTGATTGCCGTTTTATCCGCTTATACTTTTGCAACCTTTACAGGCTTTAAGGAAACGTTTTTAAAATCGGGATTTTATACCTACAATCCACTTCTGATCGGGTTTTCCATCGGAGCCTCGTTTAAGCTTATTCCCATAACCTTTATAGTGATTATCACATCCAGCATCTTATCGTTTGTCATCACTACAGTGCTTAGTCATCTGTTTTCCACCTTCCTCAAACTTCCTGTACTAAGTCTGCCGTTTGTGACTGTAAGTTCGCTTGTATTTTTGGCTGCAGGACAATTTAGCCGCTTATATATTCAGGGACATTATCAGCTTAATCCAACCTCAGACTGGATAGCGTTACCCCTATGGCTGGCTGGATTTTTAAAGGCACTGGGCAATATCGTGTTTATGCCTCACATCATTCCAGGTTTGCTGATCGCCCTTTTAATCCTCTTTCATTCACGCATTTTATTTTGTCTGGGATTATGCAGCTTTCTGGCTGGAACGTGGCTTCAGGGCTTTTTTTCAGGCTCTTACGAAACAGCTTTATTGGAGATGAGCAGCTTCAATTATATTTTGATTGGGATGGCTTTAGGCGGGATTTATCTGGTGCCTGTGATGCAAAGCTGGATTTTGGCGTTAATTGGAGTGGCGGTATCCTCGATTTTGATCAGTGCGGTGCATGTGTTTTGGGCACAATATGGGATTCCGGTATTTACGCTGCCGTTTATCATCGTTACGTTGTCGTTTACGTATATGATTAATCTTAGCCAGTATCGGTATAAACCTTTTGTGTTCAAACCGACACCGGAAGAGTCTCTGGATCACTTTTTAACAGCCGAAAAACGCTTTCCCAAGGGCATTCTCATCGATTTCCCTTTTCTGGAACCCTGGACCCTATGGCAGGGATTTAACGGACAATGGACTCACAAAGGCAAATGGAGCCACGCCTGCGACTTCGTAATCACTACCCCAACCGGAGAAACCTTCATCGAAGACGGCACCCGGCTTGCCCATTATGGCTGCTTCCACAAAGCGGTTCTGTCTCCCATTCGAGGAACGGTTATACAGGTTGTAAATCATCTTCCCGATCAGGTGATTGGCAGTGTGGATACAGTCAATAACTGGGGGAATTGTATTATGATTCAGCATCTTTCCGGCTACATTGTAAAGCTGGCTCATTTTGCAC
>CAZFCP010000004.1:70979-103121 GCA_964517775.1 uncultured Candidatus Marinamargulisbacteria bacterium
AACGAATATTTGTTCTTTGCTCATTTCAAACAACATTCAATTGTTTTGAAACAAGGACAAAAAGTAAAGCAAGGACAACTTATGGGACTTTGCGGAAATTCGGGATATTCGCCTCAGCCCCATCTCCATCTTCATGTGCAGGAAAATAGCAGTGTTTCAGCTCAAACTCTCCCCTTTAATTTTTCAAGTCATACTCAGGACGGGCAGTTTTACAGCTTTGGTTTACCGAAAGAAAAAAGCCCCATACAACCAGCCTACACCCTCCCCTTTTACGATCAGGTCACCACATTTTTATTGGGAACAACTTTACACTTTGATATTTTTGATAACGATCACTTCAAGGAAAAAATCTCATTGTATGTCGGTATGGCAGCTGACGGCTCGTTTTATCTGGAAAGTAAAAAAGCAAAACTGTATTTCGGGAAGCAAAACCATCAGTTTATGTTGTATCAGATTGAAGGAAAAGACACGTATTTATCGATGGTTTATCTGGCATTATCCTCGTGTCCACTGATGTTTGAAGAAAATTTAACATGGACAGATACCATTCCAGTTCATCTCTCATCAGGATTTCTGGAAACATTTATGCTGACGTGGCTAAAACTCGTTTTACCTCATAAATTCCATGGAAAAGGCGTGTATACTTTTAAATCCGGCAATGAAATCCATGGAAAAATACAGACCACTTTTTTCAACAGACACCATCATACGTCCATTATCCTGGATCCCTATAAAACCATCTCTTTTGTACGTGTGGATACTATCGAATTAAGGAGAATCGACCTATGAAAACCCTCAAAAAAATCCTCGTGATACTACCCGTAAGCCTACTCATGTTTACCCAGTGTGAAGCCATGGATATTACATCCGGCATCTACATGATTCCAGGACATTACGACAACGCCCCGGGAAAAACAGACACAACTGTAAAAGGAATTTATGCCTACTTTGGGGAAAAAGAGTTTGCTTTGGAAACGGAATTTGATCTCATCACACAATCTAAAAACAATACGCTTGTTCAGCAGAATATAGGAGCTATTTACACACAGTTCTTACCTGGAATGCAGATAAAAGCCGGCGGATTCTATCTATTTTCCCCCTCAGAAAAAAGCGTTGTTGGTATTTTAGGAACCAATATCGATCAGTATAACGATTACGGCTACAAAACCTATTCGTATGGAACCGATGTATTTCTCTCCATTTTTAATCCTGGCACCCAGCAGCTTGTGGTTCAGGCTAGCCCGTATTCAAAAGCTTACTTTTCACCTCCGTTCTGGCAGGAAGGCTATTTTGAATGGACAGGAAAAGTGCATCTTATTGATAATGTAAGCTCAAAAAAACTATTGGGCAGTGGAGAAAGCAGCCTCGCTTATAATCTGTATCCATTTTCAGTGACTGGAACAGTCTATCTGGGCCCCAGCAGCTACGGCTGTTACAACGGCGGTTTTGTGATTTATAACAGCGATGACCTTATCCTGAACGGGGTTGGCGTTTCAATGACCTACTCCCTTTCTCCACAATGGAGCATGACGGCCGGATATCAGGTTTTTAACCAGGAAAGTACCGATGTTCCAAATACGTTTACATTGTCCAAAATGACCTATATGACAATGGTTACTTTTTAGGCTAGACTTTTCATATCACCATTAATCGAAAGGGATTTTTGTCATGACTTTTTTGTCAAAAAGACAGCTGTTATTAAGCCTTTGTGTTACATCTTTAAGTATTACAACCTCCATTTTTGCACTGAGTCCTCAGGAAATTGAGCAAGCCTACACCAAATCTTATGCTCAGGAAAAAGCAGGAAACTTTAAGGAATCTCTTAATTCCCTGGCTCCGGTTGCTAAAGATTACCCAGCTGGTTACACCGTGAACTACCGCATGGGCTATTTGAATTTAGCATCCAAAAACTACCCGTCTGCCATCGAGTGTTATGACAGGGCTATTAAAGCTGTACCTACAGCTGTTGAACCTAAACTGGCAAAAATGTACACGTTAATGATGCAGGAAAAATACTCGGATGCCGAACAGATCGGCTATCAGATTTTAAACCTGGATTTTACAAATTATCTGGCCAATTTAAGACTGGTCTATTCACTTAGAATGCAGAAAAAATTTGATCTTGCTGAAAAAATCACCTTAAAAATGCTGGCCATTTACCCGATTGACACAGGGTATTTAACTGAACTTGGTATTTTAAAATATGCAGCAGGAAGCTTCCAAAAAGTAGAGGCTATTTTCCAGGATGTATTGTTGCTGGATCCAGGCAATGCTGTAGCAAAAGATTACATTGCACTGTCTAAAAAAATGCAGGCCGCAGCCCCAGTTCAGACGGCTACAGACTCCACAAAAAAATAGCTTGGAGAGCAAAAAACCGTATTTTGAGGTTTTGATTGTCCATCCCATGATCTCTGCTTATAAAGAGGTCTACAAAAACGCATTGCAAGCCTTAAAAAGTGATACAGACAATTTTTTATATGATGTCATTTTTGTAGATAACAGCCTCGATGCTCTTGCGGAGATTTTAACCAAAACCACTATTCAGTCAGTGGTTTTGGTGCATGGATTTCAGGATAATCCCCTAACCGAATGTAGACGTGCCAATTTTCTGACACCGTTTATCTCCTCATTAAAAGGATTTGAAACGCTGAAAACAGCTCCGTTTTTAAGCACCTGCCAACTCATCAGGCAGCTTAGGCCTGAGCTTGATTTATTTTATATCAGCGACATTCCGCCTCAATTGGTTGAAAAAGAGTGTTTCGAGCAGTTCAACAGAGTGATATTTCACGTCAACCCGTTTCAGGATCTGCATTACCACATTCTTAACGGCATTCAGAATCGATATGAAACACCGTTTTTTCACGCCCTTCAAGCCTACAGCAAAAAACCAAAAACAGTGTTTCATGCCCTGCCTTTATCCCAAGGTCATTCCGTACAAAACTCGGCCTGGCTTCAGGACATGATCGATTTTTACGGGCCTACCTTATTTAATGCCGAAACGTCCTCAACACAAGGCGGGCTGGATTCGCTTTTAGATCCAAAAGGTGCCATTAAACAGGCACACGACAAAGCCGCTGTAACATTTGGGTTTCACAAAACTTTTTTTGTAACCAACGGAACATCAACCGCCAACAAAATCATCATGCAGGCCAATTTATGCCCGAATGATATTGTGCTTTTATCCTCGGATAGTCATAAATCCATCCCATATGGGGTTATGTTTTGCGGGGCCATTCCTGTTTTTCTGGATAACCAGTCGCTTGGAGATTTTGATTTATATAGCGGCGCAACATTGCCGCATATCATTGCTAAATTAACTGAACTTAAAGATAAAAACCTGCTGCACAGAGTTAAATTAATCTCTCTTACAAACTCTACATTTGATGGATTGATGTATAACGTCCAGGCCTACATGGAAGCCATTTTAGCCATAAAACCGGACATTATTTTTCATTGGGATGAAGCCTGGTTTGCGTTTTCGCAGTTCCATCCGATATACCAGGGCTTTAATGCCATGACGGCTATTTCGTTATTAAAAAGCAAGTACCCGGATTTAAATATCAAAGCCTATGTCACGCAATCCACACATAAAACACTGACATCATTCAGACAGGGCTCGATGATCCATATTTATGATGAATCGTTTAATCAAAGTCGCTTTCTTGAGGCTTTTAGAATGCATACCACCACCTCACCTAATTATCAGATTATTGCATCGCTGGATTTAGGCAGACGTCAGGCCTCACTTGAGGGATTTGAACGGGTTCAACACATGCTTTTTCTTAGTGATCAGCTTCGTAAACGGGTTAGATCCTCTGAAACGTTAAGGCCTTTTTTCAAAGTTCTGGAACAGGAAGATTTTGTACCTGAACAGTCCTATGCAATTCATCAGGATCAGGACATTTTGCCTCAATGGAAAACAGCCTGGGCCAAGCATAACTGGGTTATGGATCCAACACGGGTCACGCTGGATATTCGGGGTTCGGGCATGGACGGCAGCAGTTTTAGGGAATTATTGATTAATCGCTACGATATTCAGGTGAATAAAACCTCTCAGTTTACGGTGTTGTTTATTGTAAATATTGGATCTACAACCGACAGTATCAACTATCTCGTTGACGTTCTGCACGACATTGCAACAAGAATCAAACCGCAACACACACAACAGGTTACAAAGCCGTTTGTGTTTTTAACGATGAAACGCCGTTACCATCCAACATTTCAGCCGATTCCTGTATCACAAGCCGTTTCGTTACGTGAGGCCTATTATTTCGCCCAAAATGACACTGATGTCGAGTTTGTTCCAATAGATCAGGAATTGATCGCCAACAGTCATACGGACTCCTATCGGATATCTGCTGCGTTTGTAACGCCCTACCCGCCCGGCTTTCCCATTTTAGTTCCAGGCCAGATCATAACCACAGACATTTTAATATACCTCCAACAATTAAAACAAAAAGAGATTCACGGCTATGTGCCCCAGCAGGGACTTTGTGTGTTTAAAACATCCAGCCTGGTATCAATCGAAAAGACTATTCATGAAACCTCTACCGTCTAAGCCCTTAAAAACCATCGAGGATATCAGGGAGTTTTGGAGTCAAAACACCTTACCCGTTTATTTTATAAGTCCAACGCCTTTTAATCTGCTTGGGCTGGATAAATGGGTAAAAAATCTTATCTACATCAGCTACATCGACTGTTTTGATGGTCAGCAGAAAAACACCCTCATTCCCAAACGTCATTCCAACATTACATTTGACAGTTTTGAGCAGATTAACAGCTATCTTTTAGGACATAAAGATTCGGTAACAGCCTTTGAAAAAGCACCTGATAATGCGGTTTTATTTTTATTTTTTGATTATAAAATTGAAAAACAGGCCAAAACGCTGCCCGTTCGTATTTTTCTTCCCAAACAGGCATTACGTAAAGAAGTCGACAGCAAAATAGTCACCACAGAGCTGGCTAATTCAGTGGGTGTACACAGTGTTCCGAATAGTCTCGCAGCCGTTAAAACCTATGAAGAGCTGATGACTTTAGCCAAAAAACACGGGCTTGGATCCAATCTTGTGATTCAAACCGCGTATGGAGACTCTGGGAAAACAACGTTTTTTATACGCAATGAGTCTGATTTCAAAGAGGCTGAAACGAGTATTCGGGCAGAACTCCAGGTCAAAGTGATGAAAGAAATTCGATGTATCAGCATGGCCATCGAAGCCTGCGCAACACGATGCGGAACCGTTGTCGGCCCCTTGATGACGGAACTCATCGGCATACCCGAGCTTACGCCATATGCAGGCGGCTGGTGCGGAAACGATTTGCATCAAAACGGAATCAAGCCAGAGATTCGAAAACAGGCTCTCGAGATGACGGTCAAACTTGGAGATGCCCTGTATCAAAAAGGCTATAAGGGCTATTTTGAGGTGGATTATCTGGTGGATCAGGATACGGATACGGTTTATCTGGGAGAGCTAAATCCACGCATCAGCGGCGTTACAGCCATCACCAATTTATCACCGTTTTGCCAAACGCATCTCCCTTTATTTTTGTTTCATCTTTTGGAATATTCACAAACAGCTTTTGATATCGATACAACAGCCTTTAATGCCTTATCACTCGAAAAAGGTGCGGAGGGATACTCGGGCCAATTTATTTTAAAACACACCGAAAAAGCCTTAAAAATCATCGAAATAGCACCACAATCCGGCATTTACGAGTGTCGGGACGGCCAGCTTCATTTTATAAAAGCCAGCACATCCAGATTAGAGGCAACAGCACCAAATCAGGCTTTTTTAATGAGGATTATGAACGCCGGTGACGTTGCTTATCAGGGTGGAGATTTAGCTATTCTTTTTGTAAATATCCCCTTAAAAAATAAAAAAAATGAGCTGACAGTAGACGCAAAAAACTGGATTTCTGCCTTTAAAAATGTGTTTGTAATGCGGTCGTTAACATCAGAAGAACAACAGCTCATCGAGCGTTATCGAAACCCTGGAGCTCGCTTAAAATAATGGGCTCACATAAACAGCTTGTTAAAACGTTCAAATCGGTTTCAGAAGTATTTCCAGGTGAAAAATGGAAAGCTCATTTCAATGCCAGCTTCCCGGATTATAAAAACTGGTTTCTCAAAGAAGGTGAATTGAACAGACCCAGTTTTAACCAGTGTAAAACAGCGTTAAACACCTATATGCCCAAACTGGTTCCGCTTTGGGAACATTTGATCGATCTTTGCGAGGGCGGCGATTTAGAATCCCGTCTTTTGAGTTTGTATTGCCCTACACCCTATGTTTCAGGCTGCTCTCAGGCCGTCTGGACCCGATACAACCCCATTCTGGTTCGCAACTATGATTACGATCCAAAACTGTGTGAAGGAGTAATTTTAAAAAGTCGTTGGCATGATACGGAAGTCATTGCAACATCAGACAGTTTGTGGGGAGTTTTGGATGGCATGAATGAACATGGATTGGCCGTTGCGTTGTCTTTTGGTGGAAAAGAATCTACGGGTGATGGATTCGGCATTCCTTTAATTTTGAGATATATTCTGGAGTTCTGTAAAACCACAGCCGAAGCTGTAGAGATCCTTCAACGAGTCCCTACGAATATGGCTTATAATGTCACTCTTTTAGATGCCTCATTTAATGTAACTACTATCGAGCTTTCACCGTTTAACCCTCCTGAAATCAGCAACAAGCCTTTTGCTGTTAATCATCAAGGTGATTTTGAAGTCACAAATTATGCGTTGTTTTCCAAATCTTATGAACGTAAACAGGTGTTGCTTGAAAAACTATACGATCCCACTATGACGATTGAATCGTTTATTAATGCTTTTGAATATGCGCCATTATGGGCCTCAAATTTTGGGGAGGGATTTGGGACGCTTTACACGGCTGTGTACAATCCTACTCTAAAAGCCATGGAATATCGCTGGCCTTATCATACCCGGGTGTACCAATCCTTCAGTTTTTTTGAAGAGAAAGACTGGCAGGTTACCTACTAGGTTCCCAACCGTTTTTGATAGCGCAGCAACACCACCATAAAAAAAGGTGCCCCACATAACGATGTGATAATACCTACCGGCAATTCGGTATGGCCAAATAAGGTTCTGGCGATTAAATCCGCCGCCATTAAAAACCATCCACCCGCAAGAAAAGACAAGGGAATAAGCGTCTTAAAGTTTTCCTTCATCAGAAACCGCAACGTATGCGGAACCAGAAGCCCCACAAACCCGATTACCCCCGCGCAAGCCACCGCCAACCCCGTTAATACCGAAGCCAATCCAATACATATCCCACGTATTCGTTGAACAGGAATCCCAAGCGACAAAGCAAACTCATCGCCCAAAGCCATGGCATTTAGCGTTTCCGAATGTTTCATAAAGTAAATAATGCTGAAAACAGCCAGAATCCAGCCTCCACCCAAAACAGCCCAGGACGAATGGCCCAGATCACCCATCAGCCACACCATAACACCTCGCAGTTTTTCCTGGGACAAAAAAATCATAATCAGGGTACAGGACGAAAAAAAGGCGTTAATCATTACACCGGTCAGTACAAAATGAATGACGGAAAACGACTTCAATATGCGGATAAAAGCCAACAACAACGCCGTTGCTGCCAGGGCTCCAATAAAGGTAAAACCCACGGCTCCCCATAATCCCAAAAACAGCGATGAAAACACCACCATGCTCAAACAGGCCCCAAAAGCCGCCCCCGAGGATACCCCCAACACATAGGGATCAGCCAAAGGGTTATGCAACATGCCTTGAAAAACAGCCCCAGCCATAGCCAAAGTCCCGCCAACCAGAAAAGCCGTAATCAATCGAATAAGGCGAATATGTACAAAAACCTGGGTATGCAGTTCTGTCCACGGTCCAAAAACAGACAAATAAACAGGCCCAATCATAAGACCGGCGTATAGCGTGACGGCCGTTAAAAACAGCAAAACCGCAACCAGCTTTTTCATTTTAGTTTCTTCAATTCACGCTGAATCTGCAGCATTCCATATACAAAACGAGGTCCAGGGCGTGACACAACATTTGGATCCAAAACCACAAATCGATTATGTTTGACGGCATCCACGCTGCTTAAACCTGGAAGCTGTTTCAACTGTAAAATAAAAGAGGGATCCGTCACAAAAATAACAGAAGGATTATACGCCAAAATCGATTCGGCATTCAGCTTAGGATACGGCTGAAAAGAATCAACCACATTTTTCCCGCCACACAACTCAAGCATGTCACTAATAAACGTATATTTCGACGCCACCATAACCGGAGACCCCCAAATCACAACCATGGCTGACGGTTTTGTTCGGATATTAGCCGAGGTCACATACGCAACCTGACGTTTTAAACGATTCACCAGCTTAACCGCAGCATCCGTATGCCGGCTTGTCTGACCAATTCTAAAAATAGCCTGGTAAATATCTTCAACAGACTTTGGAGACGGAATCCACAGTGTTTTTAAATACGTTTTTTTCAATCGTTCCGTATAGGCACTATCTTCAAATCCCATTGTAATAATAAGATCTGGATTCATACCCACAACCACTTCAATCTGAGGTGATAAAAAAGGCCCCGTTTTAGCCACACTTTTAACAGAGTCAGGATAATCACAGGCATCGGTTATGCCAACAATTTCAGGTTGGGCTCCAATTGCACATAAAATTTCCGTTACCGCCGGAGACAACGACACTATTTTCTGTGGCTTGGGAACATGTGCCACCCCATGAGACGTCACAACCAGGCATACACTGAAACAAACACTTAAAACTAAGCGACGAAACGTCATCCTACTCACTAAATTTAGTTTTAAGCAGCATTTCCAAGATAGTTTTTTGATGAACAATCAATCGCCAATCCTGAGACTTTGAAACAGGAATTGGCTGGCGCGTAGTAAACACAATATATTTAGGAGGATTAAAATGCTGCTCAATAAGATCAATTTTCCAGGTTTTATCATGGTTTTTTAACAGAATCGTATTTTTTTTAGGTAAGGCATCGATATAATCCTGTTCGATAGCAAACTGATGCCCACCCAGAATTTTAACGGGAATAGTAATATCGATAGGCGTCATATCCAGATAAATAAAAACAGCCAGCAAAATGCCCAGCAACCCCACAACCATGGCCTCGATCCAGTTGATAGTTTCGGAAAAATCCTTTTTGGCAACGCCGGTTATCCAATAATCCAAAAGCTTCATGACTTTTCTCCAGGTTCTTTCATCATGGACTCCAGTTTTTCTATAAGCGTTTCCACCTCATCTTCGACAGTAGACTGTCGTACAGACCAGCGGATATGAATACCCTGTAACGATAATTGAGGAAACTTCACGTCTCTGAGATGTTTTTCAAGACGCATACAGGCATGACGAGCACCGTCTTCCTGGGTTTCAGGCAAAGCAATCCAGAAACGGCCATTGGATTGGTAACAGGCATAATCCACTTCCCGTAAAAACAGGCTGATGGTTAAGCCACAATCGTCAATAAAATGATCCAGACGTTTTTCGTCCACTCGCTGAGACAACACCTGGAAACCAACCACATCAGCTACGGCTATGGAAAATGGTCTGTTGTATCGTTTTAAAGATTTTGAAAGAAAATGAACCTGCTGCAAAAACTGCTCAAAACCACCAAGCTGAAGCTCGTATAATTTATAAAAGAGGCCTTTTTTCTCCATCAAATCAACCAGACTTCCGGTTTCGGCCACATTACCTTCGTTTCCAATAACCAGAATATGGTCAACAGATTTAATGGTAGATAATCTGTGAGCAATCAAAATAACGGTAGCCTGACCTTTAAGTTTTGTGATGGTTTTGTGAAGCTGCTTTTCAGATTCGCCATCTAATGCCGCCGTGGCTTCATCAAAAATAATGATTTTAGGTTTTTTCAATAAGGCACGGGCAATAGCAATTTTCTGACGTTCACCGTTGGACAGATTAACGCCTCTTGGGCCAACCTGAAAATGATACTGACCTGGAAGCGACATAATAAAATCATGGGCATCGGCCTTTGTTGCAGCTTCGATGATATCGGCGTCGGATACAGCGTGATCATCGATTCCAAACGCAATGTTATCGCGGATAGAACCATAAAACAGGCAAGAATCCTGAGAAATGAGGCTGATTTGTTCACGTAATGCTCTTAACTTAACAGAAGAAATATCGATACCATCAATTAAAATACGGCCTTTTTGTGGCTGATAAAACCGCAACAGTAAATCCACAATACTGCTTTTTCCAATTCCTGTACGACCAACAATGGCCAGGGAATTTCCGGAATCCACTGAAAACGTAATGTCATTTAAAATGTTCCGTTCAGAGTCATATGCAAACGACACGTTATCAAAACGGATAGATCCGGCAATCACCAGATCCTGACCTTTTTCGTGTTCCTCAGATTCAGCTTCAAAATCCAAAATCTCGGTTACACGCTGAAACGATACGGAAGAAATAATAAACTGTGAATATAAAGATGAGATCGTTGTAAACGGATTTTGAAGCATGGTAATGTAAGACGTAATAGCCACAACTTCTCCCAATGTCATATTGCCGGAAATAATACTGTATCCGGTGTAAAGCCCCAGAACCATGGCCCAGAACCGGCTGAAAACCGTTCCAACAATCGTGTAGCTGGACTGCGTCAGCTTTTCTTTTCTTTCCACTAAAAACATCCGTGATACATGAGACAACAGTTGATCCACTTCAGTCGACCAGCTGTGCAGCAGTTTAATCAATTTAATATTGGACAGACGCTCTTCAAGCAGATCAAAAAGTCTGGCGTTCATCTCTTTATTTTCATAGTTGATTTCCTGCATTTTTTTAGAGAAAACGTGGGTATGAGCAAAATAAAAAGGCACACCAATCAAGGCTAAAATGGTTAAAGACGCATTCATGGAGAAACAAATAAACAACAACACAGAAAGTTTAAACAAAGCACTTAAGAGGTTAGGAATGGTTGATAAAACCGTGACTTCAATTACCTGAAGATCATCCGTCATTCTGTACATGATGTCACCGGTTGGATGATCATGAAAAAAGCGAATGGGAAGACGTTGAATTTTAGAGTAAAAACTGGCGTAAAGACTTTCAAAAACCTGTTGGTTTACATAAAGATCGGTAAACGACCTCAAAATCCCAAGACCGTTTAAAACCACGGTCAAAAACAGGGGAATCAGCGCGAAAACAATTAACAGATCAAAATCCTTATAGGGGTACACATAGTCGAATAACACCCGCAGAACCAGCGGAGGCAACAGCATCCCAAGTTCAATACAGTTTCCGACAATAAATGACAACAGAATTTTATCCCAGAACGGGAGCGTCATTCGTGCAAAGCGCCAAAATAGTACAAGTCGTGTCCACATAGATTCATTTATACTACCACAGGGTTTTCAGGCATTGAAGCAATATTGTATGATAGTCTGCGATTACATTACGGTAAAAAGGTTGGAAATTTTATGGATTATAAATCGTCCGGAGTAGACATCGACGCGGGAAATCGTGCCGTTGGTCTTATCAAATCAAAAGTAACATCTACCTATTCTCCCCTGGTTTTAAATGCACTTGGCGGTTTTGCCGCGTTTATGGAGCTTCCAAAAGGTTATGAAGAACCCGTTTTAGTGTCCTGCACAGACGGCGTGGGTACAAAAGTAAAATTGGCTATTGAAAGCGGGATTTTAAATACAGTAGGCATTGACCTTGTGGCCATGTGCGTGAACGATTTGATTTGTTCAGGTGCAAAACCCTTATTTTTTCTGGATTATATTGCCTGCCACAAACTGGTTCCCGAGGAAATGGATCAGCTTCTTGAAGGTATGGTTGAGGGATGTAAACAGGCGGGCTGCTCGTTAATTGGTGGGGAAATGGCCGAGATGAACGACATGTACAGACCGAAAGATTTTGATCTGGCCGGTTTTTCTGTGGGTGTGGTTGAAAAGAAAAAGATTATTAACGGACAGGCAATTGAACCTGGACATTTTGTATATGGATTACCCTCGTCGGGAGCCCACAGTAATGGGTATTCTTTGTTACGGAAAGTGCTGACAGAAGACGTTTGCAAACAACACAACATCAGTATGGACGAGCTTTTAACACCAACGATTATTTATGTGAATAAGATTCAGCAGCTGTTGAACGGTTATCCGTTAACGGGGATTGCGAATATAACTGGCGGAGGCATTCAGGAAAATCTGGCTCGGATTATTCCAGCGCATTGCACAGCGGTTTTAAACAAAAATGCCGTTCCTGTTCTGCCTGTTTTCAAAACGATTCAAAGTGTTGGAAACATCCCTGACGAAGAAATGTACAGAGTGTTTAACATGGGTGTTGGCATGATTATCGTCAGCAAAACACAGATTCCGGCATCGGAAGGTGTGTTTGAACTAGGAAAAATAAACTCTGGAAATGGGGATGTTATTTTTGGCTAGACCTATAAAACTTGGGGTATTGATTTCGGGGAGAGGCTCGAATCTGGAAGCTGTGTTAAACGCCATTGAGGCCAAAACACTGGACGCATCCGTAGAAGTCGTCTTATCCAACAAACCGGATGCTGCAGGCCTTGCTCATGCAACACGCAGACAAATCCCAGCATTCGGTATTAACCCAAAAACCTTCGAGTCCCCTACTCTTTACGAAGAGCATCTTGTAACCCTTTTAAAAAATCATCAGGTAGATTTGGTGGTTTTAGCAGGCTATATGAAGCTGATCCAACAGCCTCTGCTTACTGCGTTTCACAACAACATTATCAATATTCATCCGTCACTTTTACCATCATTCAAAGGACTTCACGCTCAAAAACAGGCCTTTGACTACGGTGTAAAAATTACCGGATGCACCACGCATATCGTTACCGAAGGCATGGACGAAGGCCCGATTTTAATGCAAACAGCCGTACCCGTTCTGGATACCGACACACTGGAATCCCTATCCCAGCGTATTTTAGAACAAGAGCATCTACTGTTGCCAAAAACCATCCAACATTTAAAAGAAAAATTTATTTAATAGTCCTAAGGAGAAAACGCCCATGAGAGCCCTGATCAGTGTTTCAGATAAAACCGGAATTATAGACTTTGCAAAATCCCTCGTAGACATGGGTTACGAGCTTATTTCCACAGGCGGAACCCTTAAAGTAATTAAAGAAGCCGGCATTCCTGTTATCTCGATAGATGAAGTTACCGGTTTTCCTGAAATGATGGATGGCCGTGTCAAAACCCTGCATCCCAATATTCATGGCGGTCTTTTGGCAAGACGGGATATTCCAGAACATTTAAAAGCCTGCGACGAGCATCATATTCAATTAATTGATGTTGTGGTTGTGAATTTATATCCATTTGAAGCTACTATCGCAAAACCAGGCACAAGCTTTGAGGATGCCATTGAAAATATTGATATCGGCGGCCCGTCCATGATCAGATCGGCGTCAAAAAACCATCCTTTTGTAGCGGTTATTGTAAATCCGGCTCAGTATCCGGCGATTATTGCTGAAATGCAAAACAATCACGCACAACTTTCGTTAAAAACCAAACAGCTTTTAGCGTTAGAGGCTTTTCGTCATACCTCTCGTTACGACAGTATTATTTCGGATTATTTATCCAAACAGTTTGAGTCGTCACAGTCGTCACTTCCACCGATTATTACGCCGGTTTTAACCAAGGTTCAGGACTTGCGTTATGGTGAAAATCCTCATCAAAAAGGTGGCTTTTACGCGCTGTCAGGAGAAGAAGGATTAGCCCAGCTTCAACAGCTTCATGGAAAAGAATTATCGTTTAATAATTTATTGGATTTAGATGCGGCCTGGCATATTGTTCGGGAATACGCACAGCCGGCAGCAACGGTTATCAAACATAATAACCCTTGCGGAACAGCCTGTGGAAACACCATTTCCGAGGCGTATAAACTAGCTTACAACGCCGATCCTGTCTCTGCTTTTGGTGGCATTGTTGGATTAAACCAAACGGTAGATGCTGAAACAGCCACGGAACTTAGCCAAACCTTTCTTGAAGCCGTTTTAGCCCCGGCTTATTCAAAAGAGGCCTTGGATATTTTAACGCAAAAGCCATCTATCCGGCTTATCACATTACCTCAATTTTTACCGCAAAAAAGCCCATGGATTTATCGACACGTTCAGGGCGGATTTTTAATCCAGAGCCCAGATATCCACGAACATGATCCTGTCACCTTCCAGGTTGTTACCGAAACAAAACCGTCGGCAGAACTGTTAACCGAACTTCATTTTGCCTTTTCCCTGGTTAAACACATCAAATCAAACGCTATTGTGGTCACAAACAAGAATCAAAGCCTTGGCATTGGCGCCGGCCAGATGAGCCGTGTTGAAGCGGTAGAAATCGCTCTTAAAAAAGCTGGTGAACAGTCTAAAGGAGCGGTGTTGGCCTCGGATGCGTTTTTCCCGTTTAAAGATTCCGTTGAACTAGCCGCGAAAGCAGGAATCAAAGCCATTATTCAGCCGGGTGGATCGAAAAAAGATCAGGAATCCATCGATGCCTGTAACGAACATGGATTGATTATGGTCTTTACCGGAGTACGTCACTTTAAACATTAATTCAGGAGCCTATGACCCGTTACTTTTTGAACATTTTTTTTGCTGGCGTTTTATTATCCGTTGTTCCTTTACAGGCGGAAAGTCAGGCCTTTACCCAGGCTGTTCAGAATTTCTATCAAAAAAACTATAACCAGGCACTGGCCAATCTGGGACAGACAAGTGTTCAGGAATCTCCTGAAAAACCAGCGTTGGCCAGTGCGATTTATATCCAGCAGCAAAATCCAGTTTTAGCCAGACAAAGCCTTCAGCAGTTTCAGGCCAAAGACGAAGATTTCAAAGATTACAAAGAACTTCTAAAACTTCGTATTGCCCTGCTTGAAAAAAAAAACTGGGACCCCACCTTCTGGGATGAAAATCTTTGGGCCTTTTCAAATTCATTTTTAACCCGCTTAAGCCTTCTGGATATTACAGAATATTACATCAATCAAAACCGTTTTGATGACGCATCCATCATTTTAAAGCGGCTACTGTCCTATCAAAAAGACCGTGTTATCCGTCCAAAAACCTTAGGGTTACAAATCCAGATCGAACTGGAAAGACAAAATGTTCTCCCCATTTTAAAACTGTATGCCGAAATGATTCAGCTGGATTCCACTGCCGATGCCGATGGCCGGTTATGGAAAAAAATCCAATACAGATTCGGATTAAAAGGATCGTTTATTCAATGTTTTATAGCACCTCAGGAGATTGTGCCTTATCTCAGGCAGTTGGAAGAGGAAAACAATTATGTCGAGCTGGAAAAACGGGCAACAGAAGCGCTGATGCGTTTTCCAGAATCCACACAAACCTCAGACTTTTATTATTTTTTAGGAGTAGCAGCCTACGGGCAAAACCAATTTAAAACAGCAGCTCGATACCTGGATACAGCCACAGCTACAAACAAAAACAAAGCCAAGCTTAATCTGTATAATTTTGCAAAAGCCCAGACTTATATTGGGATGAATGACAGAAAAGCCCTCCGCCCACTTAACGAGCTGGTCTCACAAAAAAAACCGAACCCGTATCAGAAACAGGCTTTATATTGGATTTGTCGTTATACCAAACAAACAGGCCAGGAAGCCTTATATTTTACGTATAAGAACAGACTGTTAGCCCTAACGGATTCTTCATCACCTGAAATTCAGGCCTTAAACTGGGAAGAAAACTGGGTTCGGGAAACCATCAAGCAAAATGAGGCTACACCGGATACATCAAAAGATTTTAAACTCACAAATCTGGTTAAAAATGCGGTTGTATCAGCAAAAATACTTGGCTTTTATTCAAAGGAATCCGGGGCACTTAAAGATAATATGGTGCAATATCCCCTCAGTTTTTTTTCTTATAGTATTCTCGAGTCTTTTTTCACAAACCGTCCTTATCCCGATCGTGCCTCTCGGCTTATTCAAAAATACACGACATTAACCAATATGGGGCTTGGATCTGTGGCCATTATGGAAGCGAAGTATTTCAAACAGTTTGAAACAAAATCCGAAGACAGCAAGCAGGATTATGTCTATGCGCTTCTGCATTTAAAACTTCGGCAAAGCTCGGTTTCAGACTCGTTAAAAACCATTCGAAGCATTTTACCTGAATCCAATATTTACGGATTTTTACCTGGATTTATCGTCAAAATATTTTATCCCCGTGCCTATTGGAATGAGATTCAAACCTATTCAAGATTGTATAAAGTTGATCCCTATCTCGTGTTGGCTATTATGCGGGAAGAAAGTCAGTTTAACGTTCATGCCATCTCCAAAACCGACGCCAGAGGCCTGATGCAAATTATGCCCACAACAGCCAAAGATGTGTGTTTTAAGCTGGGCATACGTTGGACTGGAACAGCCATGTTGGATCATCCTGAAACAAACATCAAACTGGCTACTTATTACATTTCCTGGCTGCAAACGTTGTTTAAAGGCCCTAAACACTACACGATTGCTGCCTATAACGCAGGCCCTGAAATGGCCAACACCTGGATAAAAAGCTTTGGAACAAACGATATGAATCAGTTTGTAAGTAAAATTCCTTATTCCGAAACCCAGAATTATATTCAGCGTGTCACCGAAACCTACATGATTTACAAGGTGCTGTACGAGCAACACTAACATGCTGTGTATCGATTTAAAAAAGAATATTTATCCCAGGTATAAAGACCTCATTGAACAATGCGCCGAGCTTGGATACAACAGGCATTCCCTGGTTATGGAGCCTGGAGATTTTGCTGTCAGAGGCAGCATTATCGATATTTTCCCCCATAATCACTCCCACCCTATTCGTATTGAGTTTGATGGTGAAGATACCATCGAAAGACTGGTATCGTTTCACATCCACAGCCAGCGTGCCTTATCCCCTCTTTTTTTAACCGAAATTGCCCGTCATACCCCATTAACCGAACAGACATTCGTCTCCAATCAAAATGAAGATATTTTAGATGATCATTTATTATCGGATATGTCACCCGGCGATTATGTCGTACACGAAGATTACGGTGTCGGAAGATTTGTTTCACTGACACGCCTGAAATTTGGTGATCGTGAAAGTGAGTTTTTATTTATTCAATATAGAGGTGAAGACAAGCTGTATGTGCCGTTGGATCAGCTGCATTTGCTTCATCATTTTTCGGGACCTGACACGGCTCCAAGCCTAAACAGTCTTACAGACGGTGCCTGGAAAAAAACAAAAGCCAAGGTCAAAAAAGAAACAGAAGTGCTGGCCAGTGATATTTATCTTCTCTATAAATTACGATCTGAAAAACAAGGGTTTTCCTTCAAACCAGACACCAATCATCAGGCCATTTTTGAAAACCAGTTCGAGCATCAGCCTACCGTCGACCAGGTTCAGGCCGTAACAGACATCAAAGCCGATATGGAATCCCTAAAACCCATGGATCGTGTGCTTTGCGGGGATGTGGGCTATGGCAAAACCGAAGTCTTAATTCGGGCCGCCTTCAAAGCCTGTGAAAACAAAAAACAGGTAGCTGTACTTGTACCTACAACCATTCTGGCTCATCAACATTTTCAAACCTTTATGAAACGGTTTAAGGCTTTCCCTTATAAAATCGAAGTTCTATCCCGTTTTAAATCCGTCAGTGATCAGAAAAAAATCATCCAAAATCTTAAAGAGCATAAAACCGATATTGTGATAGGCACGCACAGACTCATACAAAAAGACATTCAATTTGCAGACGCCGGCCTCTTAATTATTGATGAAGAACAACGGTTCGGAGTCGCCGACAAAGAAAAAATCAAACACATGTTCCCCAATATCGATGTCATTTCCGTCAGCGCCACCCCTATCCCCAGAACCCTCTATATGGCCTTAACCGGCGCCAGAGATTTTTCTACCATTGTGACACCTCCACGGTCTAAAAAGCCGGTATTTACCAAAATAGCCGAGCATCATGACGATAAAATCAAAGCCGCCATAGAATCAGAACTTCAAACCGGCGGCCAGGTCTATTATATTTCAAACAATGTGCAGCAAATGGTCAGAAAATGTCATCAGCTGAAAAAACTGGTTCCACAGGCCAGAATCGGGTTTGCACATGGTCAGATGACGGAATCTGCGCTGGAGCAAACCATGTTGTCGTTTTTAAATCACGAGTTGGATGTGTTGCTGTGCAGTACCATCGTTGAAAACGGGCTGGATTTTAAAAATGTAAATACAATTTTAATTGAAGATGCCGATCAATTCGGATTGTCGCAAATCCACCAGCTGAGAGGTCGGGTTGGGCGAAGCGATAAACAAGGCTATGCGTACCTGTTTTACCGCTCTGCTGAAACGCTGTCGGAAAAGGGATTTAAACGGCTTCAGGCCATTAAGGAATACTCGGCGTTGGGATCGGGCTATAAACTGGCCATGAAAGATTTGGAAATTAGAGGTGCCGGAAGTTTATTGGGAAAAAAGCAGCACGGACACATCACCGCTATCGGATTTGAACTCTACTGTAAATTGTTATCCGATTCCGTACACCGTAAAAAGGGCGAAAAAACCACGCTTCAAAAATCTCCGCTTCAGGTCAAACCCCATATGCAATCGTTTATCCCGGATGATTATGTCGAAGATCCCCGCGAGCGCTTGGCCCTTTATCAACGCTTAAGCCAGCTCAAATACCGCTACGAAATGGATGACCTTGAAGACGAATTATCAGACCGTTATGGCACTATTTCACCGGTATTAAAAAGCTTTCTTGAAATTATCCGACAAGAATTAATATAATAGTGGGAACAATTACCCTCTATTATGGTACTAAACCTTAAACATTCAACGTTAAGGACAAAGTGATTATGAAACATATTCATCATCTAGGAATTATTGGAGGCTGCCTCAACAGCCAGGAACATATTCCTATTCGCAAACATTATCATTTCAAACTTAAACAGCTGTTTAAAGAGTCTCAAAATAACCTTAGGCTCTCCTTTATTAAATACAAACATTTCAGCTATAAAAAACGTTTGGATTTGTATATTAAGGAAAACAACGAATGGCCCGACACTGTTTTACTTCAGGTTAGACCCTGGCCTTTCGCCTCAAAAGCCAGATTTTTCAACAAACTGCATCTGTCTATCCAATCATATTCGCCATTTATACTTAATCCGTTACTGTCAAAACAGACTGTTGGTCAATGGCAGGATATTATCAACCAAAATCACTCCAATTCCGGCTTTTCAGGTCTTAAGGAAAATCACGATTATAAACCCAAGGAAACACTATTAACCCGTTTAAATATTTTACTTGGACATCTGTTTGGCCTTGCAGAAAAAGCCATCGATGACGAAGTTGCCATGGTTCTGGATCTACACAAAAACTGCCCATCAAAACTGATTGTTTTAGGCCCAACCTATTACGACAAAACCTGGCTTGGAAAAAAACTGTGTCAAAAGCTTTCGGACAGACTTAGAGTTGAGCTTGGAAAACGGGATATTCCGTATATATGTTATGATTATGCTTTTACACCAACAGGGGATTCGGTAGTCAAAGCCGACAAGCTGCACTTAAGCCTTGAAGGACATGATTTTTTAGGAGAGTTTTTGTATCAGGAATTGAAAAAAGAATTGGTGTTTTATCCTGAGACCGAAAGCCTGTCCTCTGAAAAACTGTTGGTAAAACATTAACCAATCCCATTCACCTTTTTCACAAATAGGATTATAGTCTAGTAAAAATCAGACACTACACTGTGAGAAAGATCACCATGAACATCATCATTATTGGGGCAACCGGCATGATTGGTAGCGGGATAGTGAAAAAAGCGTTGAACTCGGATCAGGTCAATCAGATTACGCTTATTTCCAGAAAAAACTGCGGCATTTCCCATCCAAAATTAAAAGAAATCATTCATTCCAATTTTTATGACTTTTCTTCTATTAAAGAAGAGCTTAAGCATCAAAATCTTTGTTTTTATACAGTAGGCGTTTATACCGGACAGGTTCCGCCTAAAGAGTTTCGTGACATTACAGTGAATATGACCCTGGATTTTGCCTCACAGCTTAAAGAAGCAAGCCCGGATGTTGTATTTTGTCTCTTAAGCGGACAGGGAGCCGACCGTACAGAAAAAAGTTCTGTGATGTTTGCCAGAGATAAAGGTGCTGCCGAAAATGGACTGGTCAGGCTGGATTTCAAACGACTTCATTGCTTCAGACCCGGCTATATTTATCCTGTCGTTCCCAGAAAAGAACCCAATCTTTTTTACAGAATCACTCGGCTTTTTTATCCACTTTTAAAAGTTATTGCTCCTTTTGCAGTTGTCACGTCAAACCAGCTGGTTTATGCCATGTTTACAGTCGGAATGAACGGCGGAAAAGACATTTACGAGAACAGAGACATTCAAGCCATATAGCGCTATTTAAACCTCACTGAAATATCGGAGGCATTTTTCCGAAAATACAGTGTGAACACTTTTTTAACAAAAACGTTATCCCTCTCAACAATACCGCCTGCTTATTTTGGGCAGCTTACACAATATTTTGGGAGACCATTTGGAGAAACAGCCAAGCCTGCTCGACTGGTTTTTATTGTAGGATCAGCCTGGATAGACAATCATACATTTCCCAAATTTTTAATAGGATTAAGCGAGACCGAAGACGTTCACGTGGTTGCGTTTGACCCTCAACACCACAATTTTGAACACGTTCCAGATATCTACACTCTCATTGACCGGCAAGACACGATTCTGGTTTTGAGAAACAAAGAACAGTCCATCCAGGTTATTAAAATCAAAGATACATTAGATACAAACGGACTTTTATTACCCTTTTTTAAAGAAAAACTTGAAAATCAAGATCAACAAGGCATTTTCCTTGACACCCGTTATTACGAAATTGATGATTTAACCCGTTTTTTTAAAAATCAGGGGTGTTTTATTTTCTACACAAAACTATCTGACCCTGACACCATGAGAATTCAAATTCTTCCAAACGAAGCATTACCTCAAAAAAATTATACAGAGAAACCATGGCTTCAGGCCTCGGAAAGGAGATCTGGATTTCAATCTAAAAAAGTAACCCCTACTCTCTCGATTACATGTACGGTTTTACCTCATTCTTTAGAAGGACAAACGCAAAGGATAAGAAGGCTTTAATTCCTCACAGCAGTATCAACAGGCAGCTTGTATGAAGGCCTGATAATAGGATTTTTAGAGTGTATTTCTTCCAGATAATGACACACCCAGCCTGTTACACGGGACATGGCAAAAATGGCGGGACAATGCTCGGGAGCAATGCCAAGGTGTTTGAAAATAAAGGCCGACCAGAAATCCACATTTGCAGGAAAATCCTTCCCTTTTTCAGCCTTTAATAGCTGTGGAACAATTTGTGCCACTTGAAGATAAGACTCAAAATCAGCCTGTACTCCTAAATGATTGGCAAGGTTTTTTGCAACCTGCTGAAGCTCGACTGCTCTCGGATCGGAGACGGTATACACCGCATGCCCAAAACCGTATAGTTTTTCTTTTCGGCCCAGTTTTTCTCTTAAACGGGTTTCTATCGCCTGATTATCCATACCAGACAATTCGTTCATCATGGTTGTCACAAAGCCATTTGCCCCACCGTGAAGTGGTCCTGCCAAGCTCCCTATCCCGTTTGCAATCGCCGTTGGCAGTTTAGATTGAACAGAGGCCGCACTTCGCACCGTAAACGTAGAATTATTACCTCCACCATGTTCGGCCAAAGCGACCAGACATAAATCAAAAGCCGCGATTTCCTGTGGAGTAGCCTGTGTTTGAGGCCTAACTGCACGTAAAAAATACTCAGCCGTACTTTCATTTTCCAAAGGATAAAGTGTTTGCCCCGTCATAGCTTTAACAACATAAACAGGAAAAGCCGAAATTAAAGTTCGTCCCACTACATAATTAGACTCAAAATCGGATATCTGCGGGCTAAATCCAGAAATAACAGTCATAGCCGCCGCCAAAGTCGCCATAATATCAGAAGACCCCGACATGACCTCTAAAACAGTAAGTGCCATGCCGTGGGCTTTCTCAGGTGGAAACGCTCTGGAATAACCACTACGTGCCATATCCCCCATCACACCAGTTAACAACAGTTCAGAAACCCTCTCGTATGCCATAGGAAGCCCCATACACTGACGCACAACATCTCTAAACTCCACGCCTCTATAAAATAATTGCCCATCAACGTTGGATCCAGAGGCATCTTTTCCAAGAACGCTGGACACACGTGTTACCCCAATGGGAACGCCACGGATACCTAATTTTGTTCCTGGTGGGAGTTGGTCGGCGGGAACAGGGCTATATAGATCTTTTACAGAAATAACGGTTGGAGTTTTGATCAAGGCGAGCATTTTTTTCATAGGGAGCCTTTCAAGAGGACGATTGGGATATAGGGAATTCAACTTTGATTTTACACTGGGGGTTTGGAGGCGTATAGAGGTGAGGTTTTTATATTGAGTTTTGGAGATAAAGATTTTTATTTATCATAATAGTTTATTTTTACAAAACATGACATAATCAAGAATTATGTTTGAAAAATCACAAAAAAAGATCTTCACAAAACATCATTTTATCTAACATATCCAATTCAGAGAACAGTGTCTCTCGAATTGTGAATAGTCGGTTTTGATCCCTCATGGCATAATAGAATCAGGAGAAAAACAAAAGTGATAAAGCCATCCCAAAAGGACCTATTTCAAGAGATTAAATCCATTCTTCACACTGCCAGAACCCAGGTTGTTCGAGCAGTAAATACTACTATGGTTCATACTTATTTTGAGATTGGGCGGTTAATTGTAGAGCATGAGCAAGGTGGAAAAGCAAAAGCTGAATATGGCGCACAAACGCTAAAAAAACTATCTATTCAGCTAACAAAAGAGTTTGGAAAAGGATTTTCAGAAGACAATTTAGGACGAATGAAAAATTTCTTTCTGATCTACTCAAAACCAATTTCCGCAAAGGTGTTGCGGAAATTAGAAAACAAGGATCAAACAAATAGCCAACTATCAGACAGCAAAAGCCCACATTTTCAACTCACTTGGTCACATTATTTAAAACTTATTAGAATCTCTAATACAGCAGAACGACAGTTTTACGAGCATGAAGCCATACTAAATAACTGGTCAATTAATGAATTGCGACGACAATTCGATTCGGCACTGTACGAACGCATCGTGCTAAGTAGCGATAAAAAAGGCGTATTAGGCGATAACCTCAAAAAATATCACAGCCCACAAAAGCCAGAGGATGTGGTCAAAGACCCTTACATTTTAGAGTTTTTAGGTTTAAAAGAAGATGTCAGCTATTCCGAAAACGAACTAGAACAAGCCATCATTGATAAAATCGAACAGTTCCTTTTAGAACTGGGGAAAGGCTTTGCTTTTATCGGGAGACAGCAACGTTTTACATTTAGCGAAAGACACTTCTATGTTGATCTTGTCTTTTATAATAGGTTACTCCGATGTTTTGTGGTTATTGATCTCAAAATAGGCGACCTCACCCATCAAGACTTGGGTCAAATTCAAATGTATGTAAACTATTACGACCGATTTGTAAAAACCAAAGATGAAAATCCAACAATAGGAATCGTACTTTGTAAGGATAAAGACCATAACCTCGTTGAAATCACACTCCCCAAAGAAAACAACCAGATTTTTGCGAGTCAGTATCAGTTATATTTGCCAACAAAAGAAGAATTTATGGTTCAGATTGAAAGCGTTAAGGTCGAGGCAGAATTAACTCAGATTGAACCGAAAAGAAACAAAAATAAATGAAGCTTGCTTTTATAATATTTTCTGGACTTATAATAAGTTCTCCATTAATAGCTACTCAGTATGCAACATTAGACGATGGTTCAAGAATAATAATTGATACGCAATCAAAAACATGGAAGTTTTTATCTAAAAACAAAAATATAAAACACCCTGAAGAAGCTGTAAATGGAAAAGTTATTCTTGGATATAACGGGAATAAAAAGGTAATAGCCTTAAACCCTAACAGCACGGTTTATTTATGGTTGCGATATTCAAACAATACTAATGAAAAAATCATTGGAATTCGCTCAAGAATCGTAATAAAAGACATCTTTGGAAACATTTTTCTAAATCGAGAAATCGAAAAGGTAGAAGATTTAAACCCATCCGCTGATTTTAAAGATTTTGCAGCAATCGCTGTTCAGTATTATGGCCAAGAAAAAGAAGAGTTTATGAAATTAGTATTCCCTGCAATTTCAGGAAGATATATCGCAGAGGTAACTCCAACCTTAGTAATTTTTGAAAATGGCCAACGTTTAACTACAACAAATAATTCGCTGGAAGAAATTAAACTTAGGGATTAAAACTTCAAAGTTTATGAGAAATGTCGACTCAACAAAAAACTGCTCATAACCACATTTTGTGCCAAAACTTAAACCAGAATTTTTCATTAGGATAAAAATCAGGTGAAATCTAAAAAAGATATACATTTCCGCTGAAGATTTAATGATTCTTGCTATTTAATATGAGCAGAAACCATTTCCCTATCCTTCACAAATCCGCTAGGTGTTTGCCTGTAAAAATCATGAACTTCAATAATATCTGATCTGGATTGCTGAATCACAAGATATTTATCCCTATTGTTTCGCAAGCTGACAACTCCTCGTATTTGAGGAGGAGGCAAAGCATCAGATTCAGAGTAGCCCAGCTTACCATTATCCTGCCAAATCAAGTTCAATTTTCCATTTTTCACAGTAAAGACGGATAGATTCAAACGAACATTCATCGTGTTTCCATCAGCATCAGAAATATAATCAATTTTCTGGCTATTCGGGAAACGTTTTACAATAATCAGACGCTTACTTTCCATCAAAGGAACATCCATCATATAGCTGAAAACAACAAGCCATTTTTGATTTTTTTGACTGGGAACAGTGCATTCAACAATCTGACGAACGGTTTGGTTTTTTAGGAGGGTATCGAGTTGAGTTGAGAAGGAATCGGGAAGGTTTTCGGGTAAAGGGAATTTAATATCTTTCGCATTAAGTCCTGTTTGGAAAAAGCACAAGCATAATAGAATGAAGAAAACCCTTTTCATGAGCCAAATTTTATAGGGCAAGAATGGTTTGTACAAGGGGTAGAACATACCTAAAATCCGAGAGAATGTCTAAGAAATTCAATCCAACTTGAGTACACAAAGCTCGTTTGTCACCGATATTCAATATATAATTTATTTGTGTCATTAATTAAGTTATAAAAAGCTAAGTAAACATGAGGTAATATATCTTTATGGATCGATTTAAATTTGATAAATCACTATATCGCCATTCAATAATAGTTTTTTTAGATTTGCTTGGTTTTAAACATGTAGTTGAGCAAACACCTGAAGTAATTGGCCCACTGCTCTACGAACTTAAGAATCAAGCCGATATGTTTCTAAACGATCAAGCTGAAATGTTTTATAAAGATATTCAAGTATCCATATTCTCAGATTCGATTTTCATGACAATACCTACATCTAAAATAACAACTATTAACGAAATCTCATATGTTTTTGGAGTCGTAAAATCACTTCAACAGAGTATTTTAATAGAAGAAAACCCTCGATGGTTGAGTCGTGGATACATAACAAAGGGAACTTGTTATCACAAAGATGATATCATTTATGGAGAAGGCTATATTAAGGCTTTGCAAAAGGAACATTCTCATCATGACCCAAAGGTTATTGTTGATGCTTCAATTGCGAATGAGTATGTTGATAAGCTTGATGCAGAAATAAAAAAACATAATAGTAGACTAGTAGTTGAAAGGCAAGATAAAGGCACAATTTTACAAGCGTTAAACGAGCTTGAAGATATGCGAGGACATATCAGATCTATTGATGGAGGCCCGTATTTTATCGACTATTTAAATAGGTTGGATAAAAGACCTAGGGTACAGATGATGAAAAATGAAGCTATGAAAACTCTGCTTGAGATTATCGAATTTTCAAAGAAAAAAACTAAGGATTTTTCAACAGAAGTTGGAGTGTCAGAAAAATATATTTGGCTTACAAGGTATGCCTCTGATTCACTTCAAAAACTTCAAAACTAAACAATAACTATTTAAAAGAGGACAGCATTATGGCTCTAAAACCGTGTAAAGATTGTAAAAAAGAAATAAGTACAGATGCACAATCTTGTCCAAATTGTGGAGCAAAAAATCCAACCAGACTATGGAGTTGGTGGCAAGTACTTCTTGGGATTATTTTTCTAGCGGCTCTCTCCTCTTTTTTTGATAAAAAAGAAACAAAAGACACACAAACACCAGATAAGCAGAGCAATCTCATTAACAAACAGTTCATTTCATATAAAATAATAAAACGATGGGATATTCCAAATGGTGGAGAAGGAAAAGTAATTGCTATCGATATATCTCATTTGAATAAAAAAGACATGCATTCTTTAGGAGAAACACTTAAAAAGGATACAGAAAATGATCGTAATGCCGTTATTTTTATTTTCACAAGCGAAAAAGCAGCTTTATTAAGAGATAAAATAGGCAAATTGAATAAGAGTGAAAGCGATTTTTATGATAAACATTTTGTCGGAAGCTATATGAGAAACATCAATAATGGATATCATGAATATAGTATTAACTATGATGGATTAAGTGGGAAAAATTCTGAATCTATAAAATATTAAATTTGTCTTTTAGAGAATTAGAGCATCTATGATCAAACTTAGATTGAAAAATAAAAAACTATAACGATTGAAAAAAAGTTATCTTTTTTTACCCTTAATAACTTCTTTGATTTTTTTATTATCTGCAGTAATAATGCTTTGAGAATTTTGCTTGAATGTCTCAATAGCATTTTTACAAGCCTCTAAAAATGGCTTTAGGTATAGGGTATTGCCTTCAAAAAGGCATTGAGGATTATCTGTATTCTCAGCAAGAAGCACACAACTATCATGAAAACAAAGAGTAGCATTATGAACTAATTTACAACGAAAAAACGTGTAGATATTATCACGAGCTTTAGAATTTAAAGGAGGATCAAAATAATTTTTATCTTCTAAAATTTCAAAGTGATTTTTAACGTTCACTTCCTTATCTTTCCCTACAACATAACTTCCAATAGAATCAACTATACTTAATAATAAAATAGCAGCCGGAAATCCATAACATCCAGATTTATCTACTTTTAAGTTAGAAATGGAATATTTTGCTATCTCAAAAGATTCATCAAGACACATAAAAATCATATCTTGAATAGCATTGAGATCATGAGAATTTACATTTGAAATTTTAAGAGAAGAGCTTGCACTAGCTGGGATCATAATGAATAAAGTTTGGAACTTTCCAGAATCGAGCGTGTGGTTCGCGCGAGGTACTGAATGGCTCCCCCGGCTGGGCTCGAACCAACAACCTATCGGTTAACAGCCGATTGCTCTGCCATTGAGCTACAGGGGAACAACTAGAACGATTATAGGCAGGATCAATTAAATTGGCAAGAGGAGTGCAATTTTTTACCTAGTTTTCCGGAAACAAGGATAAGTAAGGAGAGTAAATAGGATGTATGAAGCTATTTCACTCATTCAGAATTCAGGCTCGGAAACTCATGTTTACCGAAATGTTTAAAGCAAAAAAACGCCTGCGTTTATTATTATTTACAAGATATAAGCGCTATTCAAGCAATTTTTCAGCATATTTATCGATAATCAGCTAGTGAAGTGAACAGAAACAATAAAAAACTTCATTAGCGGGGAAAATCAATATGTCTGTCTCAACCTATAAAATTGTTGCTCTACCTCAGAAAAAAACAAGAAATTTAAGAAGGGTTTTAGAGGTAATAGCCAGTCCTTTTCTTAAATATACTCAAGACCTGATGGAGGCAGTAGAAAAAAGACCAGCAAAATTTCAGACCGCTTTTTTTAAGGAACATACCAACCTCACTACAAATGAGAATCAGTATGCACCTGTTGTTGAAAATCTGGAACGGGCACCAAAACAGTCTGTTTATGTGGGGACATCGGCGCTTCAAAATCTTACGTTTATTGCCCAGACACAGCCTGATATTGCGTTGATTGTTGATCTAAATCCGTTCATTTCAGCACGTATGACCCTTGTTTTTGAGGCCATTCGTCACTCGGAAACACCGGAAGCTTTTATAAGTTTCCTGGACAATCACATCATTCTTCTTGCCAATATTATTCAGCATAATTCGGAAACTTATCCGTTGTTCAAAGACCAGGAACCGGCTTCGTTTATTAAAGACTTCAACTCTACATTTATTCTGGATTTGGGAAATAAGTATAGAACATTATCGGAAGAAATAGGAAAACTGACAGACAACCCCAATGAATTGTGGCTGAAATCTCAGGAACAATACGACAGAATCAGGACAATGGTCTGTGAAGGACGTATTAAAGTGGTTTGGGGAAATTTTACGGATGTAAAGCGGTTTAAAGAGTTTCAGGAAACATGCCATACGCTGGGATTAAGCATCCACACACTGTATGTTTCAAATATTGGGGATTATCTAAAAGATGAGATGGCTGACAGATTTAAATCCATCACAGAGAGCCTTGATCCTGCCATTACACTATTCTCCAAAATGTGCGATGCCGACTTTGGCGAACACGGAAAACTTCAGGTTATTCAGCATCGCAAAACGGTAGATGGATAATGCTGTATAAACAGTTAGCACTTCAAAAAGCCATCTCATTTTCAAGCTGCCTCACAACGCTGGCCAGTCTGTTTCCCGTTTTCACATTTGAGCCTACAGACCCTTTAACAGATAAACGCTATACCAGTTTCACACGTTTATCCACCAACGAAACCCGTCACCACGATATGCTAAACGCGCTACGTCCACTGCAAATGCCGTCGCTGTTTTTGGGAACATCCTGTCTGCAAAATTTTTCCATGATTGCTGTACTTCAACCGTCCATGGCATTGATTGTGGATTATAACCCGTTTATGGTAGCCAAATTACAGGTTGTTCTGACTTGTATTCGGGAAAGTGCTACACCGGAAAATTTTATTGCGTTACTCAGAAAAAATGTAGCGTTACTGGTTTTGCTCAACCAAAAAGATGACAGGGTTTATGAGCATGTTATGAACATAAAACCGGATACAACAGACTACATCAGCAGAAAAAATGGGTATGTAGGTCTTTTTAAAGACATGGTTTTAAAAGAGATTCAACAGCTTGGCACCACAGAACTGTGGCTGAAACATCCAGAGCATTACGAAAACATCAGAGCCATGGTTTTAGCTGGCAGAATACAGATATCCTGCGGGGATTATACGGATGTGGCACGTTTTACTCAACTCAAAACGGAACTAAGCCTGCAAGGCATCTCAAACATTGCCGTTTATATCTCAAATATTGAAGATCATGTACGTGACATTCCCGATAGACTCACAGCTTTTCATACGGTTCAGTCGCTGTTAGATCCAGATATCGTCCTCTATTCCGAATGTTTTAAATCCTCAAACTCTCAAAAAAACAGCCAGTTGCAAATACGGCAGAAACAACACATGCTATGATAACCTTCAAAAAACGGATTGCTATTTCTCAACCGTCGATTTCTTATAAAAGACTGCTTCAAAAGATCACCAGTCTGTTTCCACCTTTAACACTTCGTGTGGATAACAGAGACTTATTGGACTACACGTTTCTTTCAACCAATGAAAAAGGCTACAGGGAAGCACTTTCAAGCGTTACCTCTGTAAAATCACCCTCTATTTTATTTGCAACATCGGTACTGCAAGGCTTAACTTTTGCTACGGTTTTTAAGCCGGATATGACTCTGATTATCGATCATAACCCCTTTGTCATTGCCAAGCTTCAGATTATTTTTGATGGGATTCTTGTATCGGATACCAAAGAAAAGTTTCTTGCGTTTTTAAGAGAAAAAAGCAAGATTTTAAGGGCATTACAGTCTCAGGAAGATGACGATATCTTTCATAGAGTGTTAAGAAGAGACTATGAGACGCTACAGACTATGTTGCAAGGCAAACAGGTTTTTGGATGGACACATGCACGTGATGTTGTGGAACTTAAAGACCTTGGAACAAAAGATAATGAGATCTGGCTTCAATCTGATGAAAGTTACGCTTTCGTAAGAGCGCAGGTTGAAAAGGGGCTCATTCAAGCCGTTTGTGGCAGCTATACAGATGCGGACACCTTTCAAAAAGCAGACCAAATGCTGACTGAAAATGGAATCCATCATCGAATTTTATACGAGTCCAACATCAAAGATCACCTCAGATCAGATGAAAAGGTTTTGGATGTGTTTCAAAAGATTATCGACACACATATTCGACCCGAGGTACGACTATATACTCAGATGTCAAATAAAGTATCCAAAGAACAACATGGGAAACTTGAAGTTTATACCGTTCCTTTGAGTACAGTCACGCAGAACCAGGCAAATTTGTAATGACAAGCGATTTTGCAGTTTTGAAATAGACCGTAATATGTTACCTTAATATACTATGGAAAATTCGTTATACCTTAATGCAGCACATGGAAAAAATCACAGCAACAGACCTCCAATCTGGATGATGAGACAGGCAGGGCGGTATATGCCTGAATATCGGGCTATCCGTGAAAAACATTCTTTTTTGGAGATGGTGAGAACCCCGGAAGTTGCAACGGAGATTACCCTACAGCCCATCGATGCCTTTGGTTTTGATGCCGCCATTTTATTTTCGGATATTCTGGTTACAGCAGAAGCGTTGGGGTCTCCATTGGATTTTATTGAAAAAAGAGGGCCTGTATTTCAAAAACCTGTACGAACGTTACAGGATGTAAATGCCCTTTCTACCTCAGATATTGCCGCAAAACTGGCTTACGTTCCACAAGCTATTCGATTACTAAAACCTGAACTTAACAAACGCAACACGCCTCTTATTGGATTTGCAGGCGCCCCATTTACCGTCGCCTCTTACATGATTGAAGGACAAAGCAGCCCCGATTTAAAAACTATCAAAGCCATCATGATGAACTCGCCTGAGGTTGTTACCGGATTACTGGATAAACTGACCTCCGTAACCATAGACTATCTAAACGCACAAATTGAGGCCGGAGTAGACGCCCTGCAGCTGTTCGACACCTGGGCCATTCACCTTTCCTGGAACGATTTCAAAACCTTTTCTCTGCCTTACATTCGCACTATCATTTCGCATCTTTCAAATCCTAAAAAAATTCCTGTCACTGTTTTTTGCAAAGGCAGCTCCGTTTTTGCACCGTTACTCACCGATATCGGCGCGCAGGTTATCGGATTGGACTGGAATGCGTCACTATCTGAAACACGAAAGCTTGTTGGGCCAAAAATAGCCTTGCAGGGAAATTTGGACCCCTACTCGCTTTATGCGTCTGCACCGATTTTAAAAGAGCGTGTCACTGGGATTTTAACCGAGATGAATCAGGATCCCGGTTTTATTTTCAACCTTGGCCACGGGCTTATGCCGGATATGAACCCCAGCACAGTTAAACAGGTTGTAGACTGGGTTAAAACGCACTCGTGGACGTAATCACAGCCGAACTGATTCAACGCCTCAGCAAACCGGGTCCACGATACACCAGTTACCCAACAGCACCGGAATGGAAAACATGGGAAAACCCGGACGCTTATAATCAGGCATTAAAACAATTTGGAAACAGTAACAAAACCGTTTCCGTGTATATTCACATCCCGTTTTGTGCCTCAATGTGCTACTACTGCGGTTGTAATGTTGTCATTCGCAAATCGAAAAACAATGTTGGCGATGAGTATCTGGATTATCTGGAAAAAGAAATGCAGCTGGTTTCAAACCAAATTGGACGCAAACCGCATATCAAACAACTGCATTTGGGAGGCGGAACGCCGAACTTTTTATCGTCTGATCAATTTAAACGACTTGTGTCGCTCATCAACCGCTTTTTTAGTCTCGACACCGATGCCGAACTGGCCATCGAAGTGGATCCAAGAACCATCGAACTATCCCAAGTCGAAACCTTAAAGACATTGGGATTCAACCGTATTTCCATGGGCATTCAGGATTTTTCGTCTACCGTTCAGCAAGCTGTAAACAGGATTCAGCCTTACGAACAGGTTAAACTATTAATCGATAAAATTACCGAACTACACTTTCAATCCGTAAATATGGACTTAATTTACGGGCTTCCCCATCAAACCGAAGCACATATTGTTGAAACT
>CAZFCP010000004.1:103131-116331 GCA_964517775.1 uncultured Candidatus Marinamargulisbacteria bacterium
GATTATCGCCAGACAGAATTGCGTTATACAGTTTTGCCTATGTTCCCTGGCTAAAATCCCATCAAAAACTATTGGTAAAAGATGCTATTCCAACTGGAAAAGATAAGCTGGATCTGTTTTTAAAAGCGAGATCGATGCTGCTTGCAAACGGATATTCAGCCATCGGGATGGATCATTTTGCCAAACATTCGGACGACATGGCCAAGGCCTATCATAACAAAACCCTGCATCGGAATTTTATGGGCTATACGCTTAAGCCCGCCGATGAATATCTGGGTTTTGGGGTCAGCTCCATTGGATTTATCAGCAACACTTTCAGCCAGAATAATCACGATTTAAATGCCTACTACACGGCGTTGGATAACAATGAAATCCCAAGTGTAAAAGGCTTGGTCTTAAGTAAAGACGACAGCATCAGACAATGGGTGATTAATCAGTTAATGTGTCAGTTTGAATTGGATAAAAAAGCCTGCGAGCGTCACTTTGACATTGTGTTTGACACCTACTTTTCAGACGAATTGACCCAGCTTGATGCCTGCAAAGCCGAAAATCTGGTTGAGATCACCGACACCCAAATTCTTGTAACAGAACTGGGACGCTTTTTTGTTAGAAACGTGGCCATGGTTTTTGATGCCTATCTAACGGCAAAACTCTCTGAAAAACGGTTTTCGAGTACGATTTAACACGTGAAACTTGCGTGGATTGGCATCAGTTTATGGGTTTTATTAGCATTATGGGGATTATGGGCGGTTAAACACACGTCTTCTTTTCCAAAAATAGAACCTCAACCTTTAATCAAAATCAACGGATCTACGTTGTATGGCTATGACAAAGACAAGCTGATGTTGTCCATGACATTTGAGTCCATCGAAGCCCCATTTTCAACTTACAATTTTGTAGCCAAAGGCGGCACGAACGGGATTTTATATGATAACGATAAAAAACCGTTTATTACCCAATTAACCGCAAACGATATTCTGATTCGATTTTTATCCCAGGACATCACAATTTCCGGGCATGTTAAAGGCGAAATCCCGTCCTCTCGGGGACTAAGTTTTCAGGCAAGAAACCTGACATTTTTTGGACGTACCAAAGAAGCTGTTATTCAAAATGGTCTGGATGTATTCAAAAAGGAATTTACATTATCCACCAACAAAAAAACCGCCATTAATTTTAACAGGAAAGAACTGGTTATTGATGGTGAATCCACTATTCATACAACAACGTTTAATATCACAGCCAAACACTTTAAAACCGATATGGAAAAAGACGTTTCAGAGCTTTCCAACACCATTCGTTTTATCAAAAAAGGATTCCCTAATCTCATGTCAAAGGACAGTAGGGAAAAACTGTGGCTAAATCAGACCTTTAGCCTGACTTGTGACCATCTGACCTATCAAAACAGTACCCAAAATATGGTTGCAAAAGCATCGGGAAATCTTCATCTTTCAGGAAATAACTCTGATTTATACGCCAATGAAGGGCTGTATTATCCCAACCAAAAACTGTTTCATTTTAAAGGCCCGGTTAAACTTCACACACAACATCTGTACTGGATGTTTTCAAAAACCTTTCAAAGCCCCAAACAATCCGAGATTCAGCTGGCCCTGCATACCCCCACGGACATACAATGCAACGAGCTGATATTCGACAGAACCAACAAAATTCTGATGCTAAAAGGCAACGTAAAAATCAGTCAAAAAAACATGACGTTAACCTGTAACGACATTCGATATGATGATGAAAAAAAAGAGATTCACTTTAATGGCCAGGTTCGCCTTGAAAGAAAAGACAAAGGGAAATTACAATGTGAACAGGCCGTGTTTAACGTGCAAAACGAAACGATAACCGTTGAGAAAAATATCACCACCGAGTTTCGTTTAAAACTTCAGCAAAAATGAGCATGATGAATTTAGAGTTAGTTGATATTACCTTTTCCTATTCAAAATCCGAGCCGGTTCTCAAACAGGTGTCCCATCGCTTTGAACTGGGAGAATGTGTGGGGATTATTGGAAAAAACGGAGCAGGAAAAACAACGTTGCTGCATCTGTTATCGGGGATTTTCCCGCCTCAATCGGGGCATGTGATTGTGTCCGGGCAGGATATAAATCGGTATCCGCAGTATAAGAATCATATTGGCTTTTCACCTGAAAATCCGCCACTTTATCCAGATATGACCGTTTATAGCTTTTTACGAACAGTCGCAGAGTTTCGGTTGATGTCGGAAAGCCAATCGAGAACAGCTATCAACACAGTTGTTGCTCAATTTGAGCTTGAATCTGTTTTAAAAAAGCCGTTAAAACATCTGTCTAAAGGATTTAAACAACGAGTGGGGCTGGCTCAGGCGGTTTTACACAATCCCACCATTATTTTGCTGGATGAGCCAACGTCTGGTCTGGACCCCGATCAACAACATCACTTTTTTTCGTGGCTGGCCGCTGTTAAATCCAACCATATTATTTTATTTTCAAGTCATCATATTTCTGATCTTGAGGCACAGTGCAGCACTATTCTTAAACTGGAAAACGGATCGTTAACACCATGGACAATCTAAAACTGTTTATTGCACTATTCAAACGGGAAACCCTATCCTATTTCAAGTCGCCGCTTGCCTATAGTCTGTGGGTGTTTTTTAGTCTGTATAACGGATATTTCTTATCAGTTCTTACCTATTATTTACAAAGTATTCTGGCGGTTGGGTTTTGGATCAGCAACGCCGCCATGATCAGTTTATTTATCATCCCACTTATCACCATGAGGCTGATTTCAGACGACAGACACAACGGAACCGACCGATTACTCTTGCAAATGCCCATCCACCCTGGCCTGATTATTACAGCAAAATATGCAGCCGCCTGCACAGTCTTTACCGTATTAACCGCCTTAAACGTTCCTGTCATTGCCTTGTTAAAACTATGGATGCACGCCGACACGTTGCCTTTAGTTGCAAATATAGTGGGACTGCTATGTTTTGGGTATACACTTACCTCAATTGGAGTATTTAGCGCAACGATAACCAAACACAGTTTAACGGCAGCCTTAACGGCTATAGGCATCACACTGATGTTTTGGATGATGTCCGGGCTTTCCACACTTGTACCGGACTCTGTTCAATCGACAGTGAAACTGTTTTCGTTATACGATCAGCTTTCTGTGTTTAGTACGGGTATGATTCCGTTACACACGTTGTTATATATTGTACTAATTAACCTGTTTTTTCTTGGTAGTAGCTATGCCATTTTTATGGGTAAAGCATTACGGTTTTCGTTTAGAAAAGTGTTGATATCGGTGGCCATTGGTTTGGCATGTTTACTGCTGTGTATTGGAGGAATTGGACAACAACCGTTTCAGATAGATGTATCGGGACAGGCCGTATCCAGATTAGCCTCGCAATCGGAAAAACGAATTGCGGCTATAACATCGCCTTTACATATTCGGGTTGTGCCAGATCGAAACGTGGAAACGCTTCGGTATTTAAAGCCGTTGTTAAACGCCTACGCCAAGGCCAATTCCCTGGTATCGTACACCTGGGAAACACCATCAGATAACGGATCTGTAACGTTTATCTATCAAAACCAAACCATAACGGTTCCAACACATCGATTCACCCTGCTTTTAGATAACCCTTCCCAGGAATTATTCCTTGGAGAACCGCTTATCAATGGGGTTCTTTTACGCCTTACCTCTCCGCCAAAACACATTCTTTTTACTCTTGGACACGGCGAAAAAAGTCTGGCAGATACCGATACAAACGGCTTATCCTGGCTGGCCAGAACATTGGAAGACGAAGGGTATTCCATCCGCCAAACTCCGCTGTCTGCCATGGAAAAAGGGACACAGATTGTGATCTCCGCCTTACCTAAACAACCGTTTTCAGAAACCGAACTGCAACAATTAGAGGCTTTTATCAAACAAGGCGGTATATTTATTTTTCTAACCGATCCTTTTGCAACCAATCCATTAGAAACCTGGTTGAAACAATGGGGTATCCACAGCTATAAACACGGCATCATTGATTCCGAAGCCCACCAGTTTTACGGACAGGACGAGTTAATGGTTTCATCAAAAGTAGGACCGCTTGTGCTTCCGGGATCTACCTATTTCACGGTCAGTACACCACATAAAACCCTGTTACAATCCTCGGATTTAGCCTGGGCTACGGCATCGTTTACGCCACCGTCACCTCTGAAACAGGGCTCTTTTACGCTTGCCGCAGAGGTTTCTGTGAATCAGGGAACAGTCATGGTAATTGGCGACAGCGATTTTATTGGGAACGGAGCCTTATTTACCGAATCTAACCGCCAGTTTATCCTGCAAACACTGGCCGGTTATGCCCAAATAGACTCGGCAGCACCTCCTCGAATAAAGGCTTTGGAACATTTACGCTTATCCCGTCTGCAATGGGGTTACCTCGCCTTGTTGGGATTAGTGGTTATTCCAGGAATCGGGCTTTTACTGGGGATAATTTTTTTTCTTAAACAGAAATAAATTTCCCTGCTCAAACACCAGCTGAAAATGATTGCCATTTTTAACGCTGTTGAAAAGCTGCACATAAGGATCTTCTTTTCGTCTGGGACGATCTTCACCCATAATCAAGGCTTTTAGCGCTCGCCATTTTGAGCCCGTATTCCACTCTTTTTTAATATAAGTACCAGCATCCATATCATGGGGATAATATTGATTTAAACCCTCAAGCACCACATAATCGGCATGTTGATAACCATGTTCGTTGGAAATACGATCGTAGTAATGAAAATGAGGCAGAATATGATCGGAGGCCGATACATAAGCATGAGCCGGAATGATTCGAGCAATGGTTTCCATCGCCGAAATCCGGGCTGAAACATCCACAAATAAACGGGCTTCGGTAAACACAAATACCAATACATTTAAGCCTACACAAACAACAGCCACACGCTTTAAAACCTGCTTTCTCTTACAAAATTTCACCAAATCAACCTGTTTTAAAAAATGAACCCTGTCTATAAACGCAAAAAATAAAATCGGAACAAACGGCAGCATGCAATGATCGTTGATGCGGCTCATCAAAATCGAGGAATCTGTTAAAAAATTTTGTAAAAACAAACCTGAACCCAGCAAAATAAGAGGTGAAAACATGGATAAAAACGCAAACGGCAACATCATTCCCACCATACTTTCAAAAGACCTCAATGAAAAAATTTTTGATAAAAATACCTGCGGATGACTCAGCATCGTCCACACAATATCCTGTGGCGTTTTCCCAAGCTCTGAATATTTATCCCAATGTGAATAAGTATTCACCGTATGAAAAAAAGGCATAAATACACCCATAATAAACACCGTTGCTAGCACACTGGCACTTAAAATACCTAAAGACAGCCGTTTATGATCGGATTTAAAAAAACAATACAGGGTTATGGGAAAGATAAACACAATAGCCGATTCTTTGGCGCATAACATCACTAATGACGTGTATAAGGCCGGCCTGTATCGTTCTTCGCTGATAAAATAAAGCACCCAGGATAAAATCGGCATTAACAACAATTCGCCGTGAAAATCCTGAACAAAGCCTGCTCTGAATGGATAATAGGCCACTAAAAAAAGTGCCGATGCCCACATCCATTTTAATCCAAATCGTTTATGGATGCTGGCAAAAATGGGATAGGCTGTAAATGCAAAACACAAGGCCAGGGCCAGAAAAATCCATAAGGGAGTGGCTTTTATCCAGTAAAAAGGCACCAGCAAAAAAAAGTACGGGTAAAAATGATCCCCAAACGTCTGAACATTAAATAAACTAACATACAGCCCGTTTCCATTTACAAAATTCCAGATCGCCTGATCGGAAAATACCAGATCGCAGGTATGGGAACGAATGCCGTAATGCTGTACGCATTTAAAACACAGGGCCACCAACCCAACGCAAACCGATGCCAGCCATACGGCTTTGTTTTTAAAAAAAGTAGTTATCATGGTAGTTGAGGTATTTTGATGATACCACCTGAATAAAGACTGTCAAAAAATGACAGTTTGACTACTGAAACTACGTGTTTTTAATAAAGAATTTATCCCCGGAAAAGGTATCTGAAACAATCTTGGACATCTCACGGAATTGGGCCATAAAGTCACCCGATAGAGTAATTTCCTTATGAGAATGAGCAAGAAACTGTTCTTCAGATAAATGGTAGAGAAAGATAAAAAACTGGTAGGCTTTTTTGAGCTGGGCAACCTCATCATTAGTCAGGGACAGTTTTCCACATGCATTTAGATAATCCAGACGGGCAACAATGTTTGCAGGCATGTTTCTATACTGGTCTTCACTTAACGAATGGCCTTTAAGAGCCTTACATACAGCCAAAGCAACACCATATTGGACAGTACGTAAAAATCCAAATTTAGGACCAGACAGTTTTGGCGTTCCATCATCACCGGAATTATAAAAAATGGTCACCTGTTCGCGATCAACTCTAAAATGTTCAAGCGTACGTCTTTTAAAAGTCTGTTGGCCTCCTGACAGTACAATATCCAGAGCTTCTTTCTTTTTTTGAGAAAAGTTTTTTAGTTTATCAGCAGCTTTTCTTGCTTGTAGCTCCTCAAGAAACTTACTCAATTTAAACATGTTAAAAACATCTTGCGAGCCGAATAAAGGCTTTGCATCAATCACACGGGTTGGAAAAGAAGCTGACGTATTATTTTCAACACACATAACGCTGTCACTGGAAATATCAACGGGCCTTACAACCAGAGAAAATAAAAGTCGCTGACCTTCCAAAGCGTTTTTAAAACGCTGAATATAGTCCAGCATTTCTACTGATGTAGCCGTTTTTAATCGATACGCAACAATCAGATCTACTTTTGAATACGAACTTTTTTCAGCACGTCCGTCACTGCCTGTCGTCAAAACAGACATATCGGCACCTGGAAAAGGATTCTGGGAAAAAAAATCACTTAGAAAGCGTTGGGCTTCTACAATGGCATCGTCTGAAAATCTGGCAACCTGTGCCATATAGGTGGCGATAGAGTCTAAAGCAACATGGTTAAAATCAGGGACTTGGGGCTGGGTTCCTGCATGTGCAGGCGAAAAAGCAGAGGGAGACAGTGGATTTGCAGATGTATAATAGTCCAATTCCGGCCTCACAAACAAACGTGAGAAATCTGGTGGTAGAGCGACATTCTTTTTAAACATAAAACACATCCTTAAGGGCGTAATATACTGTATATGTTCCCCTTATTATGTTGTTTTATTCTAACGGCATCTGCTTTGGGATTTTTACAAAAAACGACGAACCACGTCCGTAAACGCTGGTTACCCACACGCTGCCCCCGTGCATTTCCGCAAGCTGTTTTACAATCGATAAACCAAGCCCGATGCCTTCGTATTGGCGGGTAGAGGAATAATCGATCTGTCTGAATTTTTCAAAAATAATCTCGGTATCATTTTCTTTCAGGCCGATTCCTGTATCCGTAATGGAAAAAACAACCCAATCTTCATCTTCGGCGCAATCCAAACGTACGTAGCCAGCCTGGGTAAATTTAAACGCATTCGATAACAAATTAACCAGAATACGCCGGATTTTGGATAAATCCACCCGCATTTCCAATTGCTCGGGAACAGGGCCAAGATGTAGATCTACCTGTTTGTGTTTGGATAACGGCTCGAAAATATGAACCAGCTGTTTTAAGAGGTTTTCGACCCGGATTGTGCTGAAATTCATTTTCACCCTGCCGGCTTTAATCTGAGAGAGATCCAATAAATCATCAATCATTTCTTTTAAGTTGGCTGATTCATTTAAGGCAATGTTCAACCATTTTTGTTTTTGCTCGGGCAACGGATCACCGGTAGCTTTAATCAGTTCAATAAAGCCCATAATCGAGGTTAACGGTGTTCTTAATTCATGAGTAACCGTTCTTAAAAAACCTTCGCGAAGCTCTTCAAGTTCTCGTTCCTGAGTTACATCCCGAATGGCCGTAACCAACCCCAAATGACCTTGAGATTCCGGTGTTTTCAACAAACTTGAAACCAAGGCATAGGTTCTTTCTTTTCCGTCGGGGCCAGGAATCACAACATCCCGTTTTGAGTTTTGGGCATCGTCCTTAAACTCTTCCTGAAGATGGATAACCAGTTCCTCGTTCGTCAAATACTCCAATAAAATTTTGCCTTGAAGCTTGTCTTTTGAAAAATTAAAAATATCCTCTGCCCGGCTATTGGCCAGCACCAGACGGTTTTCCTTGTCAGTTACGATAATGCCTTCTGGAATACAGGAAATGATGGCCTCGGATTTGTTTTTTTCGATAATAAGATGATGAGACGATTCCTTGATGGATACAACCATTTGGTTAAAAATCTGGACGAGTTCCCCAATTTCGTCTGTACTTTCGATATAAATGCGTTGCTCCATATCACCCTGGCCTACACGTCTGGCCACGGTAGCTAAAATATCCAGACTGCTTGTAATGTTGCGGATCATTACGGAATACAGCACAAAAATCAAAATATTAATAATAATTATGCCTGAAATGGTAGAGCATAAAAATTTGGCATCCGAAAAACTGGGCTGAACACCGTAACTTACATAAAAAATAAGCACGGCCACGCCAACTGTCATAAACATAACTATCCCAACAAAGGGCAGCAATATTTTTGTACGAATGCTTTTTGCCTGAAAAAGCCTATAAATCGGTTTTAACATGTCTCGTAACGGCATAAAGCAAAATGCCGGAAGCCACAGATACGTTTAATGATGAAATACTGCCTGTAAGAGGAATCTGAATCATGCTGTCCACTTTTTTGGTCATCAGTGACGACATACCTTTTCCTTCATTACCCAAAACGATAACGCATGGAAAATTAGGTTTAAAGTCATCCAGATATTCAGCCGCTTTGTCGTCGGTTCCGTATACCCAGTATCCTGATTTTTTCAGCACATCCGTGGTCTGGGCAATATTGGTAACTCTTACCAGTTTTAATAAATGCACAGCACCGGAAGCCACTTTTGTGACCGTAGGCGTAATTTGACACTGCCTGTCTTTGGGATACACAACCGCCTTGATTCCCAACGCTTCACAGGTTCTTAAAATGGCCCCCATATTATGAGGATCTTCAATGTGATCCAACATCACAACAACAGGATAACGATCGGGATTGGATATGATTTCTGAAATGTCTGTTGATTGGGCTTCGGGTTGAACAGCGATAACGCCCTGGGAATTAGGTTCGTTTAAACGATCAAAGGCAACTTTGGATAAGACCTGGATTTTAACGCGCTTTGATTTAGCCGCATTAAAAATAGATTTTAAGTCGGGATGATGCTGAACGGTAAAGGAGACCATCAGTCTATCAATGGCTACATCCGATTCCAAAGCCTGCAGTACAGCGTGTTTGCCTTTAATGTAACGCATGAATAACCTCGCAAAATGTTTTTAAACCGTATTCAAGCGTCTCTTTATCGATAACCAGTTGAGGAACAAGCCTGATGACATTATCATCCACCCCACAGGAAATAACAATAAGATTTTTTTCCAAACAACGCTGAATAATCGTGGAAATAAGTTCAGGATGAGGAGTTCTGGTGGCTTTGTCTTTTACAAATTCGATACCGATCATTAAGCCAAATACCCGAATATCCCCAACCAGTGGATGATCGGCAAGCTCGGTTTTAAGCAAAGCCGCTGTCATATCGCTAAGCGATTGAACTTTGGGGACGTAGGCATCCAAAACACGTAAGGTTGCAACACCGGCCGCACAAGTCACCGGATTTCCACCGTAAGTACCGCCGTGCGCCCCTTTTGTCCACGCAGACATCAACTCTTTTCTAGCGACACAGGCACCCAAAGGCATTCCCGAGCCTAAACCTTTGGCAACGGCCATGATATCAGGAACAACTCCGTAATGCTGGTAGGCAAACCAGTGTCCTGTTTTTCCGATACCGCTTTGAATCTCATCAAAAATCAACAAAATATTTTTCTTTTTGCAAAGGTCAGAAAGCGTTTCCAAAAAGGCTTTTGGAGCAGGCACATAGCCACCTTCACCTAAAACAGGTTCTATAATAAAGGCCGCCACATCATCACCAAGAGAGTCTATATAATCGATTAATTTTTTTGTATAAGCAGCATCAGACGCCTCCTGAGTATCGGCAAGAGGAAAACGGTAGGAGTAAGGGTAAGAAAAAAACTCTATGCCAGGCAACAACGGTTCGTAGCCGTGACGGTATTTTTCTTTGGATGTTGTTAAGGATAAAGCGCCAAAGGTACGGCCGTGAAAGCCACCTTTAAAGGCAATAATTTTTGATTTTTTAGTGACATATTTAGCCAGTTTGATACAGGCTTCCACAGCTTCGGATCCGCTTTGTGAAAAGAAAACCTGGCCATCCATTTCAGGACATTTGCTTAATAGAAGCTCGGCAAGCTGAAGAGGAGGTTCGTAATAGGCCACGCCAATGCAGGCATGAATGAGGGTTTCGGCCTGACGCTGAATGGCAGCAACCACATCAGGATGACAATGCCCTGTAGATGTCACGCCAATCCCAGATGAAAAATCCAGATAACGCTGGCCATCTTTTCCTATTAAATAACAGCCTTCGCCTTTTACAACTTCAAGTGCCGTATAATGACCCAATACACCTGAAATAACCTGATTCGAACGATCTACAAAACTGGTCACTGACTTTCCTCCGGGGTTTTCGCTTTAATTTTTAGGGCATGAACACTTGCTTTGATAAAAGGATCAAGGCACTCGTAAACCATCCTGTGGCGGGCAACATGGGTTTTCCCCGAAAATGCCGATGACACAATACTAACGGCAAAATGAGAATCCACCCCACCATGCCGATGTCCAGCGTGGAGATGGCTTTCATTAATGACCTCTAAAGCCACAGGATGAAAGTGTTCGTTTAATGCTTGGATGATCGATGATTCTACAGACATCCAAGCATTTTAAAACAGGTTAGACAAAATGAACATCATCTTAATATTTAATGATGTAGTTTAAGACTCTGTAAGGGTCCATAACGTTAAAGGCAGCACCTCCACCACGTGCAGCTGTTGTGTTACCAGTAGAGTATCCATGGTTATCCCAGTCCATACCTTCGTCAGAACCAGCCCATCCCCAGTTAGCACCGTTATTTTCAGCGTAGTAGTAATCGGTGAAATCGTGGGTATGTGACGGCATTTCGTTAACGGACATGGTGTGATTAATTTCCCCACCGCTTTGGTTTAAGGTTGCAAAGGTTGTACCTTTACCGATAATGTTTCTGTCTCTTAGATCTGGAACACCAAAGGTTGTAGTACCGTTTCCACCGTAGGTATAGGCAACCACGGCTTGAAGATCAGGATAAGAACTGTTGTTGTAAACAGTACCATCACAAAGCAGCCAACCAGCAGGAGGAGTTGATCCTGCAAAAGCAACCACGGTTCCAACAGGAGCCACATACCCTGTTTTATCCCGGATACGACCGGATTTTACTTCCAATGCATCTTGAGGATCTGTTGTTCCGATACCCACCTGTCCTGAAACTTTTATCGTCATCATGTTTGTAAAAGCTGGGGTATTATCCTGATGATCAATATAGAAATGATCTGTTGCAGAGCTTTGTCTGATTGTCCATCCATAATAAATATCAGGCTCTGTAAACATAATACCTGCATAACTGGAGCCACCACCCGCGACCACTTTTACATAGGTATCACCTGAATCTTTTACAGTTAGTTTTTGAGGGACAGTTTGTGTACCAATACCCACTCTACCGCCATTATATGCAAAGTAAGCGGATCCATCCTGATCGTAACGAACTCTATCAAACCAGGTTCCAACTGTTTTATTTCTCCAATACAAATACATGCTGCCGTCAGCCCAGCTTGGCGTATGAATCATGGAATACCAGTTGTTTCCGGATGGTTTAAATGACAAGGTAGGATGGCTGCCTGACATGGTAATACCACCACCCCAGTTTGTAGCGCTGGAATCAAACCAGTCTTTTTTAACTTCCAGACCGTCACCTGTTGTTGATAGCGTTCCAATACCCACGTTAGCGACCAGACGGGCACTGCCGTTTGGATCTACATAGTAGTTAGAATCATCTAAATCATAAAAGACTCTTCCAAAAGTGCCACCGTCAGCACGTACAATAAACTGGTCTGCGCCTTGACCGTTACCCACTCTGAATTGATAGGTTCCCCCAGGTACGGCTCCGTTATCCCAGTTTACAATCATGGCGTAACCGGCAGGGTTATTAAAGTGGAAGTTTGGCGTCATGCGAATAGCCTGGTTTGCTGGGTAATATCCGTCAAAACCAGGTAACGAACCGATATTATAAAATCTTGAGGAACCACTTGGATCTATATAATAAGACGTGTTGTTTTCATCGTACCAAACACCGGTAAAGGCATAGGTTGTTCCACGAAGGTAGTTATACCCATTACCACTATATGGCAACCAGCTATCGTTTGTAGTGGAATGTAAATAGGTAGAGTTTGTTACACCGCTCACATCCAGTTTATAAGCCGCATTAGGTGCAACACCATTTCCAAGACCAATACCCACGTTTCCACCACCAGAGTTAATGGCCAGGTTAGCCCAGGATCCCAATGTCGCATTATGGGCACCTATTGTTCCCATGCTGCTCAATTCACCCATAATAACAGCCGCATTGCTTCCACCGAATGCAGCACCGCCTTTCCAGTTTGGTTCAGCCGTGCTGTAGGTTCTTAATGCAACAGTTTGACCGTCACCAGAATTACCAATAGTTAATTTATGTTGTGGTGACGTTGTTCCAATACCTAAATTACCAGCTGATGTCATTGTGAATCGGTCGTTCATGCCGCCTTCATTAAAGGTATAAATTAATTTACTTTGATTACTGCTGTTGAGGTTTACAAATTTCATATCCAACATCGCATTACCAACACCACCACTTGGATTCACTCTAAAACTTAATGGTGCAAACGCATTGGTAACAGTTGAATTATTTACGATGCTTAGCTGACGGTTTCCGTCACCGATATCTGTATTCAGACTATAGGTGTTGTTATTAAGTGAAAGTAAACTTAGCCCAAGTGCAGCTCTTGCACCTGTACCCGTTCCGATTACAGCCGCACCGTTTACATCCAACATACTTTCTGGAGCTGTATCGCCAATACCTACTTTTCCTGCTACATACAGGTTAGGAGAGGTATCACCGATAATATTCATTCCGGTTACCAACGCATAGGCATCGATTGCTGATG
>CAZFCP010000005.1:0-13742 GCA_964517775.1 uncultured Candidatus Marinamargulisbacteria bacterium
CATGCCTCCAACCGGTGGACTAGGCATAGGAATCGACAGGGTTGTCATGTTGCTGACCGATTCGCCATCGATCCGGGACGTTCTGTTTTTCCCACACATGAAACATTAAGTGGACACCTATACTGCTTTACTCCGGGCTATTAATGTTGGCGGAAGAACCGTCATCAAAATGCAGGAGTTACGGGAGTGTTTTACCCAAAACGGGTACGATGCCGTCTCTACCTATATTCAAAGCGGCAATGTGTTTTTCAAAACAAACCCTCAAAACAGGCAGATACTGGAAGCTACGCTTGAAAAACAGCTTGCCGAAACTTTCCCGTATAAGCCAAACGTTTTTATCCGAAATCTTACCGATATTCAAACTCTCGTAGCCTCTTTCCCGGAATTCTTCTCAGATCCAGACTGGAAACATAATGTGATGTTTTTAAACCAGGCTCTGGATTATGACGGCGTAACAAGCTTGTTTTCTCTTCATCCAACGTTTGAAAAAGTAGTCTATGTTCCAGGTGCGTTGTTCTGGTCTGTCAGCAAAGCAGCAACCGAAAAAACCTGTCTTGATACATTAAATGCTAAAAAAGAATCCAAACTTATGACGGTGCGAAACAAAGCAACAACCCTAAAATTGCTAGAGTTGATAACTCTTACTTCGACATAAATTCCGTTTCTTTCCACTGGTTGGCCATCAAAATATCCAGTTTTTCATGTAGCTGTCTGATTTCCAGTTCTGCTTTAACATTCACTAGATAGTCGTTTTCGGCACGCAGTCTGTCTTTTTTCTCCTGCCTGTTCTGGCTCATCATAATGATAGGGGCCTGAATAGCTGCAAGACAGGACAATAACAGATTAAGCAGAATAAACGGGTAAGGATCAAAGGGTTTTGCAAGCAACGCTATACTGTTGAGTATAATCCAGCTGACCATCGATAAGACAAATAATCCTATAAAAGCCCAGCTTCCCCCAAATTCGGCAAGCTTGTCCGAGACTTTTTCTCCAAATGTTTCTGGCTGTTCTTTTGTGATTTTAGTGTGACTGTTGTGATGGGTTTTGTGATAGTTGTTATGGGCGGTATTAACAGAATTCTGGATAAATGTGGCCTGAATGTCTTTTAGATCTTTAAGGCAGATAAAGTGACCGGTTTCTTTCCAGTTGGGGTAAGTTGCAGTGATCGTGCTGTGAATGGCCTGAGACAACATCTCCGAAGGGATAACCTGCTGAATATCTTTGTGATGGTTACAAATACTGCAGGTTACCTTCATCGGCGTTTAAACGTTATTCTTCGTCTTCGTCTTCAAATTCTTCATCATCGATAACTTCAGCAAGAATAGCCAGGATATTATCCAGTTTTTTGTTGATTTTTTCTAATTCTTTTGAGATAGCAGGAGAGGTAGCGCCGCCAGATTGTGGTCTGTCGAAGTTTCTGTCTGAGCTTCTGTCAAAAGAACGGGATGGTTTTGAGTACGACTCGTTATCATGATCGCCGCTTCTAAAGCAGTTGTCGCAGTATACAGGTTTGCCGTTTGTTGGTCTGAAAGGAACTTCACAACTTTCACCACATTGGCTGCAGGTTGCTTTGAACCCTTGTTTTTTACCGGTGAAGTTTTTAAAGCTGGTATCTTTAAAGTCTCTTCCGCCTCCGTTTCCACGAGGGGGTTTGCTTCCATAAGATTTGTATGTTTTCATAAATGTTTTTCCATTTTCCTGATAGTATTCAAGCTATTAGAGTCTAAGGCTTTAGTGGTAGAAATGCAATCTTTTATTTGAAGTGTACGAAGATTCTGCCGAAGTTTTTATCATCCTTTTCCACTCGATGATACAGGCTTTTTATCTCTTTGCGTTCAAGAAATCTCAGGACAGATTTTTTTAGTTGTCCGGATCCTTTTCCAGGTATGATTTCCACCAGTTTGATTTTCTTTTCAACCGCTTCACTGACGATACGTTGCAGTTCTGATTCTATTTTGTGACCTTTGTTAAAAATATCGTGTAAATCCAGCTTTAATTTAGCCATGGTACTGATTATTTTTTTTCTAGAAGTTCGATTTTGTATCCGTTAGGATCTTCAACAAAGGCAAGTAAGGTTTTGCCATGTTTCATTGGGCCTGGTTCCCGTGTGATTTTGACACCATTTTCCCGTAATCTATCACAGGTTTTATAAAGATCGTCCACGCTAAACGCCAGATGTCCAAATGCGGTTCCAAGCTCGTAGGTATCCACGCCCCAGTTATAGGTGAGTTCGATAACCGTTTCTTTTTGCTCGTTTTCAAAACCTAGGAAGGCAAGTGTAAATTTTCCATCCGGGTACTCGTTTTGGCGTAACAACGTCAGCCCGAAATGAGTAGTATAAAAGCGAATGCTTTCATCCAGATTTTTTACGCGCAGCATGACATGAAGAAATCTCATAAGGGAAGTGTGACATAGTTGCATCATTTTGAAAATGGGAGCCGTTTGTCTTAAACTGGTTTGATGTTTAAGCACCTCGCTTTTGTATCGCCGGCAGTTTCGACACTTCCTTACACACCTTTTGTTATCCCGAATAAACCTCCTGCAGGGTTTGAGCCTGTTCACGCTGACCGTTTACGTGCCACACTTTACCAGGAATCCAAGCGTTTTTTAGAGTTTTTGAACTCAAAAATAAAAATGGATAGTTCGGATTTATTGTGGTGTTTCCGTTATTTTTCTCAGTTGCAAAAGGTTGCTCCCATTCCTAACCATAGGCAAAATTCTGATGCGTTGGCTATTTTTTGTGTGCTTGTTCGGGATGTTCACACCGATACGTCCGCAACTGTTTTTTCACAATTAATGGGATTGGCTCGGGCCTCTTTTCCATCTTTGCCTCCCATGTGGTTTGTTCAAAATCTGGGAGAAGGCGGTTCTGCTACTGTCTCTAAATATTATCTGGGCACTAATCCTGATTCTGAAGCTGTTGCCATAAAAAAAGGTACTCGTCAGGGTGGATTTAATTTATTTACCTGTGTATACGAAGCTATGAGTTTAGCTGATCAGGGTGTACCTGTTTCGATAGTGCTTGATAAGAAAAACGAGCCACTTTTGGTTATGCCTGTGATGACATCTCCCGTGCTGAACACGGTGGATGATCGTGTCCGTTTTGCAGAAACTGTTTTACAAAAAGTCCGTTTTTATACAGGTCAAAATAGATTGACGACAGATCTAAAACCAAGAAATATTATGATGTATAAGGATACCGTTATTTTTATTGATATGAACATTCCTATGGATTACAGGTTAATTGCCTGGACTATGTTTAAAAACAACAATCGTATTCCTACATTTTCGATAGCTCGACCTTATGTTGCAATGTCCATGGCTGTTGAAACGATGCCGGATTCAGCCCCTGAACATACATCCCATGATCATCCTGTTCCGGTCTGGATGGATGGATTTTATAAACATCCGTCAACAATACGTCATTGGCTATCGTTGAAAGATCTTTATCCTGTTTTGTCGAAAGATTATGGAAAAGCCATTGAAAGTCGTGGCGTTTTTTTTGAAAAAGAAGCCTGGTTTGCCGCCTGTTTTACTATTCTGCATCAAACAATTTCAGATTCAACATTAAGAGACGATATCTTAAAACATACTTTACATGCTTTGGATACCTTTTATATTGTGAACCAAAACCGTTTGCCCATTGATGAAGGTATGGGTAGAGTGATGTTGTGTCTCGAGCTGCATGTGCGGCCATTATTTGGTGAACATTCCAGGTTGTTCGATACGTTGAAAAACGCATTTTTGGCGGATCCAGCCATGACGCCCCTGGTTGGACGGATAGAAGACGGTATTCTTTTACCTAGGATTCGTTTAGCACAAAAGTAACGGGAATTTCAATAACAGAGCTTACAGCAATCCCAAACCGTTTTGCAGGTGAAAATGTCCATTTTTTAGCAGCTTTGGCTGCAGCTTGATCCAAGGCCAAAACGCCAGAACTTTTTTTGATGGAAACAGCCGTGGGAAGTCCTTCTTCATTGATGGTAAGGCTAAGAATAACTGTCCCTTGTTGTCCTCTGGCTTTTGCACTTTCGGGGTAAGGAGGGGTAGGGTTATTTTTATAGTTGGGCTGTGCACTGGTGTTTAACTGTGAATTATTGGAACCGGGATGCGGTGTTTCTGAAACATGAGGGCCTTTGGATTCACCGCCGGCAGTATGTTGTTGTGTTTTAGGTGTATCTTTTGGACTTTCTTTCTGGACCGGTGCAGCTGGTTGAGGGGGCTGGATTTTTTGCTGAACAGGAGCAGCGTCCTGATCGTTTAAGGTATTGATGGGAGGTTGAGGGTCAGAAACAGGCATAGATGGTCGTGATTGCGGTTGCGATGCAGACGAAACTCCAGGTGCGGCTGCCAGCTCAACATCAACAGATGCCGAGTTTAAAACGGCAGGAGAGGACTGTGAAAAATACAGATTGGCTGCACCTAAAAAAAGAACGTGACAGATAAGCGAAAGACCGATGGCGTTACGGGATTTCATGTTATCCCTTTGTTCGGATAGTAATTTTTGTGATGCCCAGCAAGCGTGCTTTATCCAATACCTCAATGGCCTGACCAAATTCGGCTTTTGTATCCCCGTTGATAATTAATTTCAGGTCGGGATGTTGTTGCTTTAATTCTGCAAGTTCTCCATGAAGATCTTTGGCGGATACTTTGATTTTATCCAGCATAATGTCACCATCCTGAGTAACCGTAATGGTGAATACATCGTTTTTATCGGTAGAAACCGACGATTTTGCTACAGGTAGATTTACAGGCACCCCCGTATTTTTAACCATGGATAATGACACCATAACAAAGGTAGCTAAAAGAAAAAAGACGATATCGATAAGAGGAATGATTTCGATTCTGGCTTTTTTAGTGCGTTGGAACGATGTAAGTTTCATGGCTATTTTGTATCACGCAAAACCAGAAGCTCTAAATGAGTGGCGGCTTCTTCGATATTGTGGCGTGCTTCTTCAACTCTTGCATTAAGGTAGTTGAAAGGAATAAGGGAGACCATGGCAATTAAAAGACCAAAGGCTGTTGCGATTAAGGCTTCGGCAATACCCCCGGTGATGGCGGTTGGGGCATCAAGTCCGGCTGAACCTAATAATCCGAAGGCCCCGATCATGCCGGTTACCGTACCAAACAGACCCAAAAGCGGCGCAAGGGTGATAATGGTATCCAAAATAGACAGCCCCTGCGTAAAGCTTTTTAACTCGCGGGTAGCTGATAATAACAGGGCGCTTGAAAACCCTTCATTGCGATGAATGAGTCCTGCAACAAGTGTTTTGGCTACCACGTCCGAGCTGTTTTTACCGGCTTCAATGGCTTTATCAAATTCTTTTTTTTCAGCAAGATTCAGGATCTGTTCAACCACATTGTCCTGACGCTGTTTTTTTTCACGGTAAATAAAGGCCAGACGCTCGATTACAACCGATAATGCTACCAGCGATGTTAGTAATAACGGCCACATGATGGGACCGCCTTTTTGAAAAATACTCCACAACATTTATGCGTCTCCTTTAGTCTGTTTTTTTAACCGTTTAAAGCCCATTACATAGCCCGAGTAAACCAGAAATACGGCAATTCCTGATCCCAAAAAGGCAAGAATGGCACCTAAAAGTCCAGCATTTTCTCCGGTGTGTAAAAACCTGGCCCAGTATACAGGCGTAGTTTCCAGGGTTTCTCCGGTTTTAGGATCTACGGCCAATCGTGTAAATGTGGTGTATATCCCGTTAGTTTCTTTAACCATAACACCGATGACTTTTTTTCTCGGTGGTTTTTTTACAAAATCATTGGCAACCAGTGCCAGCCCTGTGATGGTTAGTGCAAGCAAAAGTGGCGCACCCCAAAGTCCCAGCTGGTAATGCCATTTTCTTAACCCTTTAAATTTAGGTAATCCGATATAAATGCCGCTGATAATCATCATTAAAAATAAAAATGAGATGCCGTTTTTAATCCATTCTCCATACGGTTTTAAAGGTCCTGATAACCCAAACCAGCGGTGGACCATCTCCACTTTTTTAAAGGCCGCCGTAGCTGATCCTTCTTTTCCTAAAACCTCTCCTGTATAAGGATTAACAAAAAGGGTTCCTTCTTCACGACCCAGATTAACGCTTGTTGCCTCGCTGGGATTGTTACTGACCATGATGTTTCTGGGTTTTGCTTTTGGATAAGCCTCTTTAACACGGTCTACAATGTCAAGAACAGACAACTTTGGCCCCTGTTGCTCTGCTACAACCCGTTGAGGTTCCAACAGTGGTAATATCTGAGGTCTAAACGCCAGCATCATTCCTGTTATGGATAAAATCAACACACCTAAACCCGTAACAAGTCCAACCCATAAATGGGCCCAAAATAAAAATTTTCTTACTTGCATGATTACAATTCAGCCCATTGTCTTAGTAAATTGTGATAGATTCCTGTTAATGGAACCGGAAACGCACTGTCAGGATTTTCCTGATTTAATCCACGGATGGCCGAATCCAGATCAAACATCAGGGTTCGTTGTCCATCGTCACGAATCATACTTTGGATCCAGAAAAAAGAACATAGACGGGTTCCTTTTGTAACAGGTTTGACGTGATGCAGGCTGGTAGCCGGGTATAAAATCATCTGACCAGCCGGTAGCTTTACTTCTTTAACGCCGTAGGTATCTTCAATACACAGCTCTCCACCTTCGTAATCGTCAGGGTTGTTGAAAAACAGGGTTGCGGATAAGTCCGTACGGATACGGTAAGGGGTTCCCGGTATTTGTCTGATCGAGTTATCCACATGGGTTCCAAAGGACTGTCCACCTGAATACCGATTAAAGAGAGGAGGAAAAATACGAAGTGGAAGTGCTGCAGAAATGAACAACGGATTTTTTTCCAGTGCTTTGATAATCAGTTCGCCAACCTGTACAGCTACAGGATGGTTTTCAGGAATCTGCATATTATCTTTTACCTGACCGGATTGATATCCGGCCGTAACTTTTCCATCTATCCAGTCTGCGCTGTCCAGTGCAGATTTAGCAGCTCTAACTTCTTCAAGTGTCAGTACATTCGGAATTGTGATAACCATAAAAAAATCCTTAGAAACCTATTTTAGAGCTAACAATAAAGGTGCGTGCTTCACCAGGTACAAGATGTGACGGGTGAATTTGATCAATATAGTAGGCATCAAAAATATTATTGATGTTTAATTGAATGCTCCATTTTGGCGTAAAATGGTACGACATCATAGCATTAAATACCCAGTAGGATGGAACTTCTTTGGGTAATCCTGTCGTTGGATCGTTAGGTACGGTAGAGCTGGATCTGCGTGCATCAACAAAGTTTCCACCAAATCCTGTGCTGAAAGCCGGGGTTACATCGTAGGTTGTCCATAGGTTAAAGGTGTTTTTAGGAACGTTTGCAAGCGGATTTCCAATAGCCGATGGGAAAAATTGGGAACTTAGTACCTGGCTGCTCATATAGGCATAGCCAGCTGTCAGGTTCCATTTGTCAGTTAACGCACCTGTTGCTTCCACTTCAAATCCTTCAACACGCTGAGCGCCTGCAAGTACAATAACGGCAGAGTTATTAGCCGATGTTTCTCTGGCGTTTAATTTGTCTGTTCTGAAAAGTGCCCCTCTAACGCTTAACTTTTTGTTGGCAAATTCCCATTTTGTTCCTAATTCGTAGCTGGTGTTTTGTTCTGGGGCCAGGCTGGCATTTCCAACACTTAATGACAGTGACTCTGCTGATGGATTAAAAGACGATCCGTAGCTTAGATACACACTTCCGTCTTCAACCGGTTTGTAGATTACCGCCCCTCTTAAGCTGGTGAACTGATCTGTTGAGGTCAACTTGGTTGAGTTTTGTTGATAACTTGTATTTAGCTGATCCCAACGTGCGCCTCCAATAACAGACCATTGATCGTTAATGGTCAGGGTATCCAGTGCATAAACGGCAAGCGTATCCATGGAAACTTTTGTAACAGTAGGCGAGGTGTAGGTTCCTGCAAAGCTTTGATCGGTATTGGGTGTCATCATGTTGGTTGTAGGTACACCGGTGATTGTATATCGGGTTGGATCCGAGGTTTCACGGCCTACTTCAATACCTGTTACAACTTTGTGTTTTACAAAGCTTTGAAATTCTGTTTTTAATTCCAGCTGATCCTGTAAAAATGTTTCCTGGCTGTTTGTGTTAATTTCATTACGGGTAATGCCAATTGTGCTTAAATCTGTAGATGTTGTTGGGGTTCCCAGGATTTTAGGTTCAGTCGCTCGCATGATTCTGGCGTAGTGCCCGGCTCTAAACTGGTTGCTGATCATGGTTTCAGGTGTAAGATCATGTTCAACTTTTACGGTGTGGATATCCGCTGATGTTTTTAGAAAATCGCTTTTAAATCCATAAAAATTAGAACGGCTTACAGGTGCTGGTGCATTAAATAACCACGGGATTCCGTAATCTGGAACATCACTTTCCTGTTGATGTAAATAGCTAAACGTTGCCCGAGTGGAGGTGCCAAGTCCTAAGGATAATGACGGGGCATAACCAGAGCGTGTATTTTCAACAACGTCGCGGCCTGCCACTTTTGATGTTTCATGCATAATGTTTAAGCGAAATACGGCTCCTGTTCCTAATGTAGGTAGTGGCTCGTTAACATCGGCTGTCAAACGTTCTTTCTGGTTGGATCCTAACGTAAATTCAATGTTCTGTTCTTTTTTAAGCTCTGGGGTTTTGCTTTTTTGGTTAACCACACCACCGGTTGATCCACGTCCAAACGCGATAGATGAAGGTCCTTTTAAAACTTCTACGCTTTCCCAGTTAAACGAGTCTCTGTAGTAGCTTCCGAAGTCTCTCATCCCATCAAGGAAAATATCGTTTCTTGCAGAAAAACCTCTAAGTGTAAGACTGTCACCCTGATTTCCACCTTCTCCCGCAGCAATACTGATTCCAGCTACGTTCCGAACGGCGTCTCTCATGGTGGTGATATGTTGATCGTCTAATAATTGTTTGGAAACAACGCTCGCAGATTGAGGGGTATCAAGCAACGGCGCACTGAATTTTGAAAGAGATAACTCTGATGTTGTGTATGATTTTCTTCTGGCACTGTCAGCCTGGCCTCTGACAAATACCTCTGTAAGGGAAACAGCATTTGGGGTTACCGTATCTTTTGAGAAGACTAAAGAGCTCGCCCCAATAACGGTTAATGCTGCCAGTCCTAATGTTTTTAAGGCTTTATTTTTTTTTCTTCTACTCATTTTTTCTGTTTCCTTTGGCTATATATATATGATACTTAGTGTCTGTATATGTGTAAACTGATACTCAGTATCTTAAAAGTTTTGAGATACTGTATCAATTTTTATGTTTTGGGTCAATAGAATAATCGTTTTTATGACATTTTTTGGGTATACTATTCTGGACTTTCATTTCCTGACTTTTTGTTGAATTTTTTAAGAGATCTTGGAGCAATCTGATGTTTAAAGTACTAAGTGTTTCTCGTTTTTCAGTGATAGACAGGCTTCATGCTGAAGCTGTTATTTTGGATGCCCAGTTTCCGGCTTTATCCCGGGACAAGTTTCAATTTGGGACTGTGATTCCTTTGGCAGGACAGTCGTTGGGAAGCCCGTTCACACCCAGTGTGGAGGCTATTGCGCTAACGTCTCAGTTAAGGGCTACGCATCTTCATCAACCGCATTGGACAACTTATGATATCCCAGGTTCGGGCGTTAAAGCCGGAAACTGGTTTGATTGTGACGTTGAACCTGGGGCTGTAAAAGCAGTTGGACGTTTTCTGGGTTTTCAAGATCCCGATGCCTTTTGTTTTGGCCGAGGACTAAGCGATAACCTGGCTTTATTGCTAACCGGTTTTTACAGACCGAAGCTGGATACGCATAATAAAATTGCCTTTTTGGGAAATGAGTTTGGCTCTGACCAACAGGTTTTTGCTTCGGTAGTAAGAAATAAACAGCAGACTTTTGCGGATGCCGGATTGCCTGCAAAACCCGAAACAGACCTTTTATTGAAGCTAAAAGCGGATTCACAAGGTATTTACAGCGAAGATGATATTTGTGCGGCCATCAAAGCGAATGCCAAAGATATCGCTGTTATCGTTTTATCTGAAATCGTTTTTAACACCGGGCAACGCCTGAATATCCAAAAAATTATGGATGGCATCAAAGATGTTGTCAGGGAAAACAATATTATTGTTGGATTGGATCTGGCTCATGTGGTTGGAAACAGGCCAACACATCTTGAGGCTTATGGCGTACATTTTGCCGTAGGTTGTTCGTATAAATTCACCTCTCAGGATGCCGGAAATCCTTTTGGCTGGTATATTCGCCCTGACATTACCGCTGCAGATGCGTCTTTTCTTCAAGGTTGGAAAGCGATTCAATCGGATAAGGCGTTTGGGACCATCAGCTCTATGGCCGAGCCTCAAAATCTGCATCAAAACGGAGCAAAACTGGCAAGGATTTCAAATCCCGCACCTCAGTCTATTGTGGGCGAGCAGGTGTTTATGGATCATCTCGTTAATAAGGTGGGTATCGAGGCTTATGTGGCACAATCCGAAAGACTCACAACGTTTTTATTACAGGGATTAAAAGCTCTTTTAGGCGATAGACTGCAGCTGATCACACCCGAAGAACCTGAACGGAGAGGGGCAACTCTCTGTTTTAAAATAGACGGTGTCGATGTGGGCAAATTAGAACATTTCCTGAAAGATCATCATGGCATCGAAGTGGATACACGACCTCCTGTAATGAGAGTAATGGCCCATGGGTTGTACAACACCTTTCATGATGTTTCACGTCTCTTAACAGGGATTTTTGATTTTTTAGCTGCAAACAACCTGTAAAATTCTTGACCTAACCCTCTTTTTTGATTAATATCTAGCCCCATTTTTATTTTGATGAGGGTTTTTTATGGTGTCATGCGGGTTGGATTTTGGAACCAGTAATTCGGTTATTTATATAACGGACAGCGGATCGCATCGCCCGGTTTTTGTACATTCCGAGCCTACCGTGCTGTTTTTCCCCGACGATACCGACACCTACAACGATTATTACGTAGGCTTTGAAGCCATTGAATTTTATATTGCCTCTGGAATGAAAGGCCGGTTTTTTCAATCCATTAAATCTTTATTGAATGATAAGGATTATTTAGGTACGGAAATTGGCCCTCTTTTTTATACGCTTGTGGATTTATTGGATAGTATTATCAGCCATTTTAAATCAAAAGCCGAACAGTTTCTTGGCCAACAGCTGACAGCGGTAACCATCGGACGCCCTGTATATTTTTCTGAAGATGCTGAACGGGATGCACTTGCTCAGGATCGCTTGCTAAAAGCTGCAAAACGGGCTGGATTTTCAGATATTCACTTCCAACTGGAACCTATTGCAGCCGCATTGGCGTATGAAACAACCTTAAAAAAACAGGAAACGGTTCTGGTTGCGGATTTTGGAGGTGGGACAACGGATTTTACAATCATGAAGCTGTCTCCCGGTGAGAAATCGGTAAACAGGACGGAGGATATTATTGCAACGGGCGGCGTTTATATCGGTGGAGATACCTTTGATGCCAGGATCATGTGGGAAAAACTGACCCCTTATTTTGGAAACGGCAGTTATTTTAAGGATTTAAAAAACCGCTATGAAGTCCCTCGTCATTTTTATTATACGCTGTGTGCCTGGGCCGATATCGCCAGATTAAAAACAAAAACCTACCAGGAACAGCTTCGGGAAATAAACTTTGGTGCTGAAGATAAACCAGCCATTAAACGGCTGATAACCCTTATTAATCAGGATTTGGGATTTGCCGTCTTTAAATCCATAGAAAAAGCCAAAAAAGATCTCACGCAAAGCGATCCATCCCAGTTGCTGTTCTCTCACACCGATATTGCCATCCAACAGGAGTTAACCCAAAGCGAGTTTTCGTCCTATATTAATCACGATTGCGAGGCTATCCAGCAGGCCTTAGCCGATACCTTCAAGCGGGCAGGCTTCAGGGATAGGGACATCGATACCGTGTTTCTAACCGGAGGATCTTCTTTGGTAAGGCGGGTTCGGCGCGATTTTGAATCCCGATTCAGCAAGTACCGGTTAAACTCTGATCTGGATTTGTTTACTTCCGTAGCACAAGGTTTAGCCAGAGGCCGCTGAGTTCACAACGGCCTAGTGTGCGTCTACGTGGGTATCCAATCGTCTATCCATTTTCATTAAAAACACAGGAATCACCATAGAGCTTACAATGATGATAATACACCAGCACAACTGGTTAAAACTCATAATAAAGGTTTGATGAAGCACCCGTCCGTATAAAGATTTCACCGACAACGCCAGAGGCGATCCAAACCCAATATTTTTCCCCAGCGACTGTGTAGGAACACTGCCGGTAAGTCGGATAAAATCGTGGTAGCCTTGTGGTGAAAGCAGGGTGACTTTACTCATAAGGTCTGCATAATCCTGTTTACTGAACCGCGTTAACAACATCGACAGCGACGCAATACCGATACTGCCGCCAATTTGCCTGAAAAAATTCATCAATCCGTTAACCTGGGCAAGGGCTTCCCCCTTAAACCGGCTTGTAACCGTGCTTAGAATCGGTAAGAACAACATGCCTGCGCCTACACCTCTCAGGATCAGCGGGATGAACAGGTCGTGTTGGCCGGTGCTGGTGCTGAACCGGGTCATCAATAAAACCGAAGAGAGGGCAACTCCGATCCCGGTGAGAATAATCACTCTGGGATGAAAATATTTGGCAAGACGGCTAACCATCATCATCGTCATGGCGGTGGCAATGGAGCCGGGTATAAACAGCACCCCTGTCTGCGTGGCGCTAAGACGGATGACATTGTCACTGAAAATAGGTACAACAAAGGTGAGGGTATATAAAATAATCCCTAATGCCATCATCAAAGCTGATCCTGCTGTTACGGCATTCGTTTTAAACAACCTTAAATTCATGATGGGATTATCTACTTTAAGCTCCCAATAAATAAAGGTGGATAAAGAGGCAACAGCGGCAATCAGGCACGTTTTAATGATGTTGGAATCCAGCCATCCTTCAGCCTGACCTCTTTCCAGAACGAACTGAAAACAGCCTACACCCAAAAACAGAAGCGCAAATCCCAGCCAGTCTACGGATTTTTTATCAGTAGTCGATGTTTTGGTCTGATCAATATACACATACGAACATATCGCGGCGATAATTCCCAGGGGAACGTTTACGTTAAAAATGGCTCTCCATCCGAAATTGTCGGTGAGGTAACCTCCCAAAACAGGACCTAACGCTGGCCCGATCATGATGCTCATCCCAAAAATCGCCATGCCTAATGTCGCTTTTTCTTTTGGAAATTGTTCCTGAATCAGAGTCTGTGCTGTAGGCAACAAGGCGCCGCCGGACAATCCCTGAATGATTCTAAACACAATCAGGAAAAAAAGGTTGGGAGAAATGCCGCATAAAAAAGAGGAGAGGGTGAAGATGATAATCGCGCCGGTAAAATAGTTGCGGCGGCCTAATCTGGACCCAAACCAGGCTGCAATCGGTAAAATGATGGAGTTGGCGATCATATACCCTGTAGACACCCAGCTGATGGCATCGAGGGTAACGCCCAGGTTGCCCATCATGGTTGGAATGGCCACGTTAACAATCGAGGCATCCAGGATTTCAAGCAAGGCGGCCATAACAGCCGTGATAATAATGATAATGGATTTTTTAGTCATGGACGGACTTTCCTAGTGAACTTTGATGGAAACTAGTTGCAAATCCAGATATTTGTGTTTCAAATAG
>CAZFCP010000005.1:13752-111707 GCA_964517775.1 uncultured Candidatus Marinamargulisbacteria bacterium
CTGAAGCAGACGCACATCGGCAGGCGTTAAATGGATCAATTTGATTTTTACAGGGACGCGCTGAACTACTTTGGTGAAGTTTCCAACGGCATTATCCGGAGGAAGCAGGCTAAACGCAGCTCCTGTGCTTGGGCTGATACTGTCTACGATACCTTCAAACGACCGGCCGGAGAGGGCATCTACGGTGATACGTGCTTTTTTTCCAGCTTTAATGCCTGATAATTCTGTTTCTTTAAAGTTAGCTACAACCCAGCGGTCTTCGCCGATAACAAATCCCACCAGCGGTTGGCCAGGATTTACGGTCATGCCCACTTCAAAGGATTTTTTCGCAATAATCCCATCAGCCGGGGCTTTGATTTCGGTATGCGATACATTTTCTTCAGATTCTTTTACGGTAGCAGCAGCTGCTTTTAATTTTTCAGTCAGAGATCTGTATTGAGCTTCGGCTGTATCCAGACGTTCCTTGGTTTCGGCTCCGCCTTTGAATAAATCCAGGCTCCGTTTGTAGCTGGCTTCAGCACTGCGTTGTTGTGCCGCAAGTGAGGCATATTCGGCTTTGGTTAAGGCCAGGGCGTTTTTATAATCCACGGTTTTTAATGTGGCCAGAACCTGATCTTTTTTAACTTCCTGATTATCATTTGCGCTTACGGTTTCGATAATGCCGCTAACCTGAGACGACAACAATGTCGTTTTGGCCTCGATACTGGCATTATTTGTGGTGACAAACATGTAAGAATGGTAGCCGTAAAATAAAACTCCGCCTGCAACTCCGATTCCTAATACTCCTAAAATTAACTTTTTCATTATAATGTCCTTCCCAATGTAAGTTCCAATTTAATTAAGGCTTCCACGGCACTCATTTGTGCTAAAACGCTTCCGGCTTTTGATTTGAACAAGTCCAGTTCCGCATCCAATACATCCGTGCTGGTTCTGGATCCGGCTTTATACCCAAGTTTTGCCAGTCTGAGGCTTTCCTCCGAGCGTTGCGCATCCAGATTTTTAACCTCAAAACGTAAGGTATGTGTGGCATATTTCTTTTTCCAGATCATAAAATCCGTGGCTGCTTTTAACGTCAGTTCCTGAATGGTGCTGTCCAGTTGAGCCTGTTGCGCTTTTAAGCCTTCACGCTTGGCATGACCCTGGTTTCCATCAAAAATCGTCCAGCTTAAAATCACGCCGGTTTGTGAGGCTGTTCTAAAATCGTCTCCAAATACGGAATCGTTGCGGTTGTTGTACAGGTCGTAAGCACCTACCGCATCAATTTTAGGCATAAACCAGTCTGTATCCATGCCTTCCAGTTTGTGAAGCGATTCTTTGCGTAACACAAGGGCTTCCAGATCTTTCCGATTTTGAAGCTCGCCATCCAATATCAGCTGACTGACTTTACTGTTAGAGGGGGCTGGTAGTTCGGTAACCAGTGTCTGATCCGTCTCTTTTTTACCCATCAGTTGAGCTAGTTTCTGTTTGCTGATGGCTACGTTATCGATGGCATCGGTGGAATCCAGCTGGGCTTCGCTGAGCTGAACCTGAACACGAAGGACATCATAATAGGTGGCTGTTCCGCCTTGTTTTTGCAGGTTGGTCAGTTTGGCATGTTCTTCCAGTGTTGTAACGTGACGGGCAGTAACGGCTTGTATTTTTTCTGCGGTTACGGCTTGGAAATAGGCTAGTTTGACATCTTCTTCTACCTGAAATTCTGCTTGTTTAAGCTCTTTTTCAGCGGCTTGTCTGGCTAGAGACGCGCCATCCAGCAACGCTATGCTGGCAAATCCGTCAAATAAAGGCAGCTTGGCTTGAATACCATAGGATGTAGACGGGTAAATCGTTGGAAACGACACCGTATTTCCGTTTAAGGGAACATCCAGAATCTGATAATCATGGCTGAAATAGTGACTGGCTCCAGCTGTGATTTTTGGGAAAAAACCGGCTGCCAGCGCGGCTTCCTGTTTCCACCTGGTTTCGTCCAAAACCGCTGTGGCTTTGGCGATGGCAGGGGATTGTTTTTTGGCATCCTGTATGGCTGTTTCAAGACTGAGATCTGTTGCAAATCCGGAGGTCTGAACCAGTAATAAACAGGTTAGGGAAAACAGAGAAAATTGTGTATATCGCATTGTAAATCCAACCTTAACTTAATTAAGTAATTGCATACTTAATTGATAGTGTAGTCCTGCTTTGAAATATTTGCAAGTAATCATTTACATACTTATTTTTCGATGCTACATTAAAAATATGACGGTTCAAAAACCTATAAAAAAACGAGATCGCGAAGGCAGCATTAAGAAGTTACTGGCTGCCGGTGTGAAAGTTTTTTCCGAATACGGATACGATGCTGCAACCACAAAACTAATTGCCAAATATGCTGATATGAACGAAGCGTTAATCAGCCGTTATTTTGATGGAAAGGCTGGGCTTCTGGTAGAAATCATCAGGGATTCCATCGAAAAGGAAAAAGAATCCGGGGCCAAACACAGTTATCCTGAGGGTGAAACGGTTGAAAAAGAGATTTTGAATTTTTTTGCATTTAAACAGCGACACTATGTGGATATGAATCAGTTTTTCAGGGTGTTGTTTACACGGTCGATTTTAGATCCGAAAGTGGCTAAGGAGCTTCAACGAAAAACGTGTAAGGGCCTTCCTCCGTTATTATTGGAGAGGTTGGACGGGCTTCAGAAAAAAGGATTGATTCGACAGGATGTTAACATTGAACGCATGTGTTTTGTTATCAATAATTCCTGTTTTTCAATAGGATTTTTAGGGCCGATTGTAATGGGATTAAGTAAGGATGGGGTTAATCAGACGCTGAAAGAGTTTGCGGCCTGTTTGTCACGGGGACTGGCTTAGGCTTTAATTCTGTATCCGGTTTTAAAAATAATGCCGATGGTTGTCAGGCAGGCGATGATAAACAGGCTCATCACGGCCAGACAGAGTTGGATGTTGACATCGGATATGCCGTAAAAGCTCCAGCGGAATGCACTGATCAGGTAAACGATAGGGTTGAAAAGTGATAGGAATTGCCAGAATGGTGGCAACATGGAGATAGAGTAAAAACTGCCTCCCAAAAAGGTGAGGGGGGTGATAATCATCATGGGGACGATTTGTAGTTTTTCAAAGCCATCGGCCCAGATTCCCAGAATAAATCCAAGAAGTGAAAACGAAACCGATGTCATGATCAAAATGCCTAACATTAAAAGAGGATGAACAATGGTAAACGGAACAAAACAACGGGCTGTTGCCAGAATCACCAATCCTAAAATAATAGATTTTGTAGCGGCTGCTCCCACATAACCGGTTACAATTTCAACCGAGGATAAAGGTGCTGATAAAACCTCATAAATCGTACCTGTAAAACGGGGGAGATAAATCCCGAAAGACGCATTGGATAAACTTTCCGTTAAGATGGACAGCAGCATAAGGCCAGGAACGATGAAGGCTGCAAACTGTACGCCGTTGATGTCGGACATCCGTGATCCGATGGCGGATCCAAACACAATAAAATATAAAGAGGTTGAAATAACAGGAGTAGCTAGGCTCCCTAAAATCGTGCGGAAAAATCGGGATAACTCAAATTTATAAATTGCTTTTATGCCGTAAAAGTTCATTGTTTTTGTCCTACTATATCCACAAAAATTTCTTCTAAAGAGCTTTCTTTTGTTTCCAGATCGGTGTAATCGATGTTGTGTTCGGTTAGTTTTTTCAAAAACTCTGAAATACCTGTGTGTCCGCCTTTGCTTTCGAAGCTGTAATACAGCGTTGTTTTGGCGTCGGACAGATGAACCTGATCGCTTTTTAATGCGTCTGGAATGGCTTCAAGTGGTTGGCTGAGGGTTAGAATCAGTTGTTTTCTGCCCAGGGTTTTCATAAGTTTTGTTTTGTCTTCAACCAGAATTAAAGAACCTTTGTTGATAACGCCGATTCTGTCGGCCATTTCTTCGGCTTCTTCAATATAATGTGTGGTTAAAATGATGGTGACGCCGTTTTCCCGCAGTTTTTGTACGAGGCTCCACATATCACGGCGGAGTTCAACATCCACGCCGGCTGTTGGTTCGTCCAGAAACAGGATTTCGGGTTCGTGGGACAGGGCTTTTGCAATCATGACGCGGCGTTTCATTCCGCCTGAAAGTTCCCTGATTTTGTTGTCGCGTTTATCCCAAAGCGATAAATCTTTTAATATTTTTTCTATATAAGCTGGATTAGGTGATTTTCCGAATAATCCGCGGCTTAAAGAGACGGTATCCCAGACTTTTTCGAACATATCGGTGGCCAGCTCCTGTGGAACCAGTCCGATTTTTTCTCTGGTTTTCCGATAGTCTTTTATCACATCAAATCCATTGGCTGTAATAACCCCGCTGCTTGGATTTACAATGCCGCAGACAATGTTGATTAAGGTTGTTTTACCTGCACCGTTTGGGCCAAGTAAGGCAAAAATCTCACCCTGTTTAATATCAAGGGTAATGCCTTTTAGAGCCTGAAAACCTGATGAATAGGTTTTTTGAAGATCGGAAATAGTCAGTATGGATGTCATAAGTGGTTTCTATTCTAATCTATTTTTGATTTCTTGATAACTTTTTTTTAACCATGTATTTTTATTTTGGGGTTAATCACAAAAAAATAATCGTCTGCTATAAAAAGTTGGATAAGATTATGTACAAAGTTCTGTCGTTGCCAAGGGCGATTGTGTTAGGTCTTGGACCTGTGGGGTATGAAGGTGCCTTGATGTTGTCAAAGCAGTTTTCTGTTACCGGAATTGAGCATGGTGATAAGGATGTGCGAAGTTTTAAGTCGTTTAACTTTGCCTTGTCGGAACGTTTTTTAAGATTGGCTGAAGCGTTGCAGATTTCAAATTCAGACTTGCCAGATTCTGCACCGATGTATGGCCGGGCTATTCATCCGGTTGATTCAACGTCTGCTATAAAAACCGTAGACTATACGCCGGATAAGCGCCGTGCCCTGTTGTCTGTTCACAGGCAGGCTTTAAACGCTGTTTTGGCTCAAAAAGCTGAAAAGGCTGGGGTTGAACTGGTTTATAATCAGGATATTGTTTCTGTAGGGTTTGATGATAAGGGGGCTATTAATCAGCTTTGGTTTAAAGATAAACCGGAGCCTGTGGTTGTATCTCCAGATACCTTTGTTTTGGTAGCTGACGGAGCCAATTCCGTGGTGAGAAAATGTTTGCTTCAACGATCGTCGCAGGTGGATACAACGGTTAAGTTTCCTTATGCTTACCGTGAGTATGCCATTCCTGCTGATGTGGTAAAAACAATGCCGGAAGCGTTTCTTCGGTCTTTGAACAGTTTTCATATCTGGCCCAAAGTTGATTTTATGGGCGGGGAGTTTTTTGTAAACGCACTTCCTTGTGCGGCAGGTGGCTTAAACATCTGTCTGCAAGGTACAAATGATGTTTTAAAACAGTTAAAAGCGTCTGATATTCGATCGTTGTTTGAAACTCACTATAAAGATATTGCTCCTTATATGAAATTTGAAGAGCAGCATCATTATCCGTTGGGCCATTTTTATTCCCGTGTGTACAGCAACGAAACCATAACCGGGCCAAATTTTGTTTTGGTTGGAGATGCCCTGCATCCGATGTTCCCGTTTTTGGGAATAGGCGTGAATGTGGGCAGTGAAGATATTTATATTCTTATGCAGGCTTTGGATGTTTTAAGAGGAAAAGGACAGTCTCCTACCTCTGAAAAAGGTGCCGAGTTTTTAAGGCAGGTATTTAAGGACAGGATTTTAGATACGGATACGGCTGTGACAGGTTCTACAGGAAACAGCAAAAACATTGGTGGAGAAAAGCAAAGTCCTGAACAGGATGCAAAACGCTGGGAAATGCTGCTTTATCTGGAAAGATACTCCAAATTCTTTAAAAATCCTCATACCATGTATTCGTTTTGTTCGTCTGATGAGATTCCATTACGGGAAATTCCATGGCGTGAAGCGTATCAGAATAAGGTAGTAGATCGCTTGATTGAGGCTGATTTTTTAGGTAAACCTCTGTCTGTACAACGGGAGGTGATACTGACGTTAGATAGTGAGTATGCGGCTGAGTTGGCCAGATGGCGAGATGACCCGTCCCATACCCCAATTCTAAAAAGCGTATTTATGCGTGGATAAATAAAAAAATCCTCCCGCCAGAAAAGGTTCTGGCAGGAGGACATCCCGATAACAACTAAGCTACAGCTGATTCTTTAACCAGTTTGTTTTGTTTGATCCAAGGCATTAAGGCTCTTAGTTCAGCACCTGTTTTTTCAAGTTGATGTTCTGCAGATGCCTGTCTCCAGCCTTTTAGACGGGGAGCGCCGGCTTTGCTGTCTCCGATAAATTCTTTTGTGAAGTTTCCGGACTGGATGTTTTCCAATACTTTTTTCATGGCAGCTTTTGTTTCAGCGGTAATGACTTTTGGTCCAGTCAGGTAGTCGCCGTATTCAGCTGTGTTGGAAATAGAGTAGCGCATGTTGGCCATGCCGCCTTCGTAAATCAAATCTACAATCAGTTTCATTTCATGTAGACATTCAAAATAAGCCATTTCCGGTGGATATCCAGCTTCAACAAGGGTTTCAAAGCCAGCTTGCATTAGGGCTGTAATGCCTCCACATAGTACCGCTTGTTCACCGAAAAGGTCGGTTTCACATTCATCTTTGAATGTTGTTTCGATGATACCTGAACGTCCTCCACCAACACCTGATGCCCAAGCCAGTGCAATGTCTTTAGCCTGACCTGATGCGTTTTGTGCAACAGCGATTAAACATGGAACGCCTGCGCCTTTTAGGTACTCACTTCTTACGGTGTGACCTGGGCCTTTTGGGGCTGTCATGAATACATCAAGATCAGCACGTGGTTCGATTAATTTAAAATGGATGTTTAAGCCGTGAGCAAAACCAAGGGCTGCTCCAGGTTTAATGTTATTTTTGATGGTGTCGTATACATTGGCCTGAAATTCATCAGGAACAAGAATCATGATAACGTCAGCATTTTTTACAGCTTCTTCAGGCGTTGCAACACGAAAACCAGCTTGTCTGGCACGGTCAGCACTTTTTGAACCTTCTGCAAGTCCGATAGTGATGTTTTGAATGCCGCTGTCTTTCAGGTTCAACGCGTGAGCATGTCCCTGACTTCCGTAGCCGATAACCGCTACCTGTTTTGATTTTAATAACTCAAGGTTTGCATCTTTGTCATAATATAATTTCAGACTCATAAAAGCTCCTTTTTTGGAAAATGTAGGCTTAGTATGCCGTATTTTTTTATTGAAATAAAGAGAATAATTTGGAATAATATGTTGCAAAAAGTGGAATATTAAAGTTATGCATATTGATGAACTTTCAATTTTTATTACACTCACCGAGCAGCTTCATTTTGGGAAGACGAGTCGTATTCACCATATGACACTGTCGGCACTGACGCGTGTGATTCAGCGTTTTGAAAAAGAGCTTGGCGTGACATTGTTTGAACGTAATAACCGCAGTGTATCGCTTACCGAAAGTGGTCAGCGATTTTTAACCTTTGCCAGACAAACGGTGGCATCCTACGATAATCTTCAACTCAATTTAAAGCTTCAGCCGCATCAGCTTCGGGGTCGGATTAAGCTTTTTGCTACGGTGACCGCCTCGTATTCCATTCTGCCGCCGTTGATTAAATCGTTCTGCAGTATGTACCCGAATGTAACCACATACCTGGAAACCGGTGCCGCAAAATACGCCGATGACCTCCTCCGCCGTGGCGAAATTGATTTTGCGGTAGGGATTCTCACAAAAACCAGACGCTCGGATATTGTTGTAAAAAAGATTCTAAATACGCCTCTGGTTTTTGTTGTGCCGAAACACAGCGATTACACCGTGTTGTCTCACTGCCCGCTCATTTTCCCCGAGCAGGGCGATTTGCGCTCCATTATTACGGATTATCTGGACCGGAATCATCTCTCTATCCAGGTTCACAGTTATGCCGAGGGGCATGAGGCTATTCTGGCCATGGTCTCTGCCGGGCTCGGCGGAGCCATTCTTCCCGAAATCGTGATGCAGCACAGTCATTTGAAAGACACGGTTAAGCAGATTCCTGTTGATCCCTCGCTGCCGGGATTGGATGTTGGGCTTTTTGTAAAAAAATCAGCCTTAAATTCTCCGGTTAAAAAGGCGTTTTGGGATAATCTGATCTAAAAGCCCGGAAATTTTTTATCGGTATTTCCGATAATAGGTTGATGTACAAACTCGTTGCCTTACCTCGAAAAAAAACCATAAAACCGCTGTTGCCGATTCTTGAAAAACAGATCGATACAATTCGGTTTCATCCTCTTTTCTCTCAAAAACAGCTTGCTTTTACCTCTTTTAGAGATACATCTGATTTATTTAAATTTGTTCATCAGGCGGAAGGCTATGTTCAATCTCTTATAGATATCAGCTCCCCAAGTCATCCGCAGTGGGAACGGGTGTGTAAGATGGTGCATGAATTTGGATGTACAACAGCGTCACCAATGGAATTCAGGATGTTTATCAGAGAGCAGATCAATTTTAGTGACAATGGATCTGTGAATTTTGCAAAAAACCTGGACACGTTATTTCATGCGGCTGTGTTAGGTCATCTGGCAGGCATTCCTGGTTACGACGTGGCACATGTCTGTAAGTTGATTTACAGTTTTTTAACGCCGTATATCGTTAAGGACTGTGCAGAAAAATCAGAGCCAGACAGCGCACAGAAGCTTTTTTGGACCACCTATTTTGATACGGTTTTTACGTACTCAGGTACTAGGATTAAAAAACCTGCGTCCTCAACGTTGGAGCTGTATGATAATGCGCTGGAAGGTACCGCTCGTTTTGCTTTGGTTTTGCCTTATGACATTGAAAAACGAGCTTCTTTTTATGTAAAGGGTGATGTTGATATTGAGTTTGGCCCTTTTACTTTACAAAGAGATACAATTGATGATTTGGGATTTAAAACCCGGACATTAAGTTCATTTAAGAGTGAAAAGCAGATTGAAAAACAGATTTATATCAGAAGTGTATACTGTGAACAATTTAAATCCAGCGTTTTTCAATTAAGCCCATTTTTGGGAAAACCGGGATTTATATCGCTGGCTATTTTGGTCAGTCAAAATATCTGGCCTGGGGCGGTGGTTGTGCCTGGAATACGCTCTACGGCGACATTGGATGAACCTCATGGGTATAACGGAAAAATCGATCCTCTTTCTGCAATGGATCATGATCTGGGGCATCTTCATGAATATAGACATGAAACGTCTAACAGAAAACTCCCTTCCTTTTTAACTAATATTGTTCAGCGCCGTATCGAATGGGCAAAAAGTGTAGAGGCTTTTTTTAAGCAGCCTTTGTTTGGGGATCCTGTGTGGAAACAGCCGGCTATGTATACGGATACGTGGAAACAAAACCTTTTTGCTGAATTTAATGTGTTGTTTTCAGCTGCATTTTTTGAGACCTCACGGTTTGATTTTTTTCATAATCAGGGGTCTGTATCGATTGGCATACTGGCAAGACGCAAAATGGGCCCTGAAGACTTATATCGTGCATACATGAAAGCATTTTTAGTACGAACCGTTTTAAAGGCTGTTGCTGTTTTTAATAACGATAGTCTAAAAGCAAGTGTATCCAACGAGGTTATTGGGCCGTTGTTTCAGTGTTTCCATCTTGATAAAGCTGATGCCCCTGTTTTTTCCAAAGCCAGTTTTATGAGACGGTATCTACTGAGTAATCAAAGTGTGTCATCAAGTGATGAGTCGGATAGTGACTCTGTTGTCAGTCTGGATATCGAAGTAGCGGATTCGTAGCTACACGCCCGAAATGCTGGCATGTATTGCTATAAGTCTGGCCAGTATGGGCGGATGTTTTTGCTTTCCAGATCGTGAAGACAACCCTGAAATAGCCTGCTCCAGCTGATTGGCAAGCAGCCCAAACTCCAGATTAGCCAGTGATTTTGCTGCTAGCATCTCTCCAAGGACCTGTTCCAGAATACTAAGAAAATACTGCACATACCGGTCAGTGTTTATGGCTTTATTTTTGCTTAAAGCTCCAAAATTAATCAGTAGCGTAATGGCTTCAAGGCAGGTTTTGGATACCAGATATAAGGTCATAAACGCATACTGTCTGGCCGATTTAGCCTCCATATTCCGTTTGGTTGTGTAGAATTTCTTTAACTCATCCAGTGTTCTGAAGGGTTCGGATAAATCCAGATAACGTTTGAATCGTACTAGTTGACCCAAAATTGTGTTAAATGAGGTCGATAATAATGCTCGGTTTTGAGGTGAATTTGCTATCAACGCCGTTGTAGATACTAACATAAACTGATTTAACTCATGTTGATAAAAACAGGATGGATGAGCGTCTACGCCTCGTACTGACCAATCCAGATAATACAAAACGTAGCCTTTCATATAGGTGAAAACTCCTGGAAACGGCCGCATATTTCCCCAATCCAGACTCAAAAAATCCTGTTTTTCGATATAATGTTCGAACATATAATCTCTAAACCATTTTACGTTTTGGGACAGGTCGTTGTTTCCGTTCATATCACAGTGTACAAACAGCCATTCAAACGCGGCATATTTTAAGGCTGGATCATGCCCAAGTTGAGTGTCGATGTAGGTTAAAAAAGCGATTCCCTCATCGTGGCTGAGTGGGGTTTTTGTGTTTAAATGGTGAAACCAATTGCGGCTTACATTTCCAAATAATTTATCCTGTTGGGAGATGCTTCCGTATTTAAAAACCAGTAGCCCAACAACGGTTAATCGGGATGTTTTGGAGAGTGGTAATGATTGGGTAATATGCCGGACATCCATAAGATCCTGACCGCTGTAAGATCCTGCATTCATTCTTATGAGAAAACGTGTGATGTTTTTTTCGGCTTTGTCTTTTGCTTTTTTTTCAAGATGGGGGTGAATATCGGTTATCCATAGGGTTAAAGCCTCTTTCCAGCTATCTGTTGGCAGATGGTGTAGGCTGTCCATTAGCAGTTCAGCTATTTGAAGAGATGGATTGGTTTTTTTCATGGCCTGCAGAAGACGATGATACTGAATCCGTCGTTCAATAGATATTTTTTCAGGTGTTGAGGTGGTGCAAAATCGAACAACTGCAGGCGGATATTCCTGAGGTAAAGTCGGGGAACTTGCGTTAGTGACGGGCAGAGTTAAAAAGGTCCATATTACCTTTTCCATTTTTAAGCGCTGAGCTGGATTTTCTTCCTGTTGCCAGTGTTCGATCATGTCTGTGGCTTCCTGTGGATTCGTAATGGCCTGAACTTTTTTCGGAGCCAAAAGACTTTCAGAGACCTGCGCTTTAAAATAGATCAGCACATCAGGACGTGTGGCTTTAAACGGTTGGAGTCTGGCCCAACACTCTCGAATCTGGCCTTCAAGCAGGGGTGTGCCTTCCATCGAAAATAAACAGTCAACCATTGTTTTCAGATTGTCTACATCCGTAGCCTCGGCGTGTTTCATCATCAATGGAAGTGTGTGAAGTAACGATCTGGCTGTGTCCAATACCTGTGTTTCTGTTGCCTTTTCCAGCATTTCGGGGTTACGGGTAAGTAATTGGGCTATGTGATAAATAAGCCCTGCACTGTTTTTCCTGAATAAAACGAGGCGGTCTAAATCTTTGGTTTGCTCTGCTAATAAGGTGTTGAATTGAGTCAAAAACACCGTAACATGAGCCTCCGTAAACGATACAGGTGAATAAACGGCATAAAGCTCAAGTGCTTTGTAGAGGGGATCTTTTGAAAAGAGAGCCGTTTTACTGCAGCATAATCCAACTATTTGAGCCTGAGTTTCGGACAACAAACCAACATCTTCACTCTCATACTGTGCATAGTGATAGGCCAGTCGAATAATGGCCGGCAGATTTTTTGTTTTAAGAGGATGTTGAGATCCAAGCTCTAGCCAGGTTTTTAAACAGGCGTTGCAAAGTGGTAGGGCAGCGTCTGTAAAATGAGAGGGAACGGTGTTGGTTGTAAGCAGAACCTCGAGCGTAACTGTTGCCCAGGCTTTTTTGTCTGTTCCACGAGACTGATACACAGCCGCACAGGCTTCAAACAGAAGCTGGGATTCGGAAAATCTATCTACAAGCAGGGCCTGTTGTTGTAAAACTGTTAAACCCGTCCATTTTGGAAGTGCTTTAGTGATGAGGTCAGGATCTTCTGTTTTTAAAACCAATAAACAGGTTTGAGGATTAAGCGGCTCATCTGATTGAACCGACACATACAGGTGTAAAAGAGGACGAATGCTTTCCATTGGAAGTCCACAGGCTTCCACAAGCATAAATAGCCGTACAAACTCGTGTTTAACCGTTCTAAAGAAGTCCAGATGGTTTTTACACATATCATGTAACAGGGCCAGTGTTTCTTTATCTGGAGACAAACCTAGTAATCGTACACACTGTTGGAAGGTGGCTTCTGTTTTAGGCCCTCTTGTCCAGTCTTCTACAGATTTTTGAAGCTGTTCAGCTACGGTTTGAGGTTCAACAACCACAACTGTGTCTTTTGGTTTGGTGAGTTCTGCAATAAGGGATGACATCTGTTCTGTAAGTTGAGCGGCCTCAGTTGAAGGATGTTGTTTTAACAACGCTGAAACACGTGTAAAAACAGGTAAAGCGGTTTCCCGTGACCAGGTTGTATTGGGATCCAGCGCATGAATATGGGCGTGGCATACCCGTTCTTTGGCTCCAAAAGAGTGGGTTTCCATACCGATTAGAAGCTGGTGAGCCAGTAAAAGATAGGCATAGTCTGTTTCCGGGATTTGTTGGCTGCGCAGTGCCGTTACAAGTCTTGCGGTTTGTGCGATAGACTCATTTAAGGACGGAGGGGTTACCTGCATTCTCAGGTCCATATGTTTTCCTGCCAATGTAAAAACAGGTTCATTATTTTGTTCGCTGTAAAATAACTGTATGAGGTTAGCCTGTGTCTGTAAATCGTTATTTCTGGCGGCAATCATGGTTTCCAGCTCCTGTGGGGAATCTGTAAACAGGTTTTGAAGAATATCGGCGGCTGTTTTCGTAATCTGAAACGGAGAATAGGCCGCATTATGAGGCAGTGTGATATGGATGCTTTCCTGCCTGAAAATACGTTTAAACAGATGAATAATGGAATCAAAACCCGATTCGTCTATCTGAATCAATAAAGGTTTGATATCGTTTTTAAAACTAAGAAACAGGTTCAACAGATGCCCAAGATAGGCAGCTTTTTTCTCTGGGTGATGTTGAAAATGAGCTTGTATCTGATGATCAATCCACCGATGCAGGGCGGCTCCCGGTTGTGGTTTATCCAAAATAGAGTGAAACCATCCCAGAAAAATACAGCGTTCCTGTTCTGCAAGCAGGGTATAGCCTTTCATTTTCCACGAAATCGCTCTAAATAATTTATCTTCATTAATAATCATCGGATCTGTTTTTAAAACGGTTACCGGCGTACTGCACACGGCTGTTTTTTCGGCCTGAAATACGGTGTCGGCAGTTACACTCATCGGGCCTGCGTGAACAACGGCAGGTGGCTTCTCGACCAATCCTTTTACAAACGAGGTAATGTTGATGTGATACAAATCCTCGCTGTGTCCGCCTACATTTCCCGGATTTTCCGTATTGAAAAATTTAATTTCCAACGGTTTGTCCATGCCAGGCACATGAAAGGTGTATAAGGCCCAGTGTTCGGTTACGGATTTACAGTGAATATACAGCGCATTGGGATCTCTATTTTCCCGTGGTGCCTGAAAAACAGCTTTTGGAAACATCCCCGATACCAGTCCCCAGACATACTGATTGTCCCATTCCCATATCGGTGCTTTTGGGGATCGTCTGGAAAAGGTTCCTGGTGGTAATCCTTTGACGCAAAAATCAAAATCATTTGGTGCATCCCCCCCTTTTAAAATATGGGTAACAAGACTCCCGTTAATAAAAAGCTCTAAAGCAGGTTGGTTTAATAAGGTGGATAAAACAGCCAGGCATTCTTTTGGGAGAAGACTTTGTAAACTCTGGATTTGAGAGTTTGTTAAAACGCCAACCTGCTCATAATGAAGTGGAGCCGGAGATTGGGACCGTGATAATCGTCTGGCTGTACTAAGTATCTTTTTCATAACTGCAACAGTTATCGAAGGTTTTTGGAAATTTTTTCAGCTTTTTTCCGATAAGGTGGTTAAGACGTTCATTGAGGGGGATTTTATGAATTTAAAACATCTGGCATTACCGTCTCTTTTTACTCCTGAAATTCAGCAGGCTGTGGATTTTTTTATACAGTCCAAACCGGGGATTTCTGTTCAGGAACGTCAGCTTGTTTATGATTTTTTTTCAGATATTTCCTCTCGTATGTTTGGCCAGACCGGTGGGTTTAAACGCTATGTTTTAAAAACGCTGCTGCAGTATTTTTCAGATAAAAAAGAGAGGCTGGCCGACACTATAACCCGGCTTGCCGATTTGCGAAGAACCTCTCCCTGCTCCGATGCCAGTATTTTGATGATTAACGACTTCTGCCGGCATTTTTCCCTGTATAAGGATCATTATTCAAAAGGTGAGGTTCCTCATTGCGACTATCTGTTAGAGCTTTTAAGTCAGAAACAGCTCTCTCAACTTTTGCATGCTCATCTCAAAGGATACTTAACCCAAAATGTATCTTTTTTAGAGTCTTTCGAGCGTTTGTCTCTGGCTTCAATGGCCTTTGGCGGCAGCTCAGAATGGTCACCGTTAACCGCGTTAGCCCGATTTTATTATGCCTGCCAGGAAGATCCTGGTGTAATGTTCCAGCCCATAACCCAGAAAAGAGCCTACACCGAGGTTCTTTCCAGAGCCTCCTCTACAACAAAGGGGCTTCAATCCGCTTTTCAGGGCGATTCTGTTCAGCCTGCGTCTTCTTATCCTGTATCGGATACACAGGCCTTCACCCACCGTTTAAAAGAGCTTCAGTTTATTAAATGTGAAGGCCGAACCCTGTTTTTTTATGATCCTGTTAAAAAAAATCATGTAGCAATGAAGCTATCCAAAGCATCCGAAACCTTAACGGGGAAATCTGTAATGACGGCTGATTCATTTACACAGGTCAGTATCCCCCGACTTGAAAAATTAAACCGTAGTACCTCCAAACTGACTTTTGATCTTTTACCGGAACCTCCACACTTTGAAACAACCCATCCGCTGATCTGGGAAGCCTGTTCCAACGAGTATATTCGTTCTGTTTTAGCTCAGGATCAGCTACATGCCAAAGCTTCCTCTATTCCCAAAACAACAGGGTTTTATGCGATTCCAAAGCTGGCCGATGCTCTGCCAGAACCTTTGTCCAGAGCGCTGGACGAAGCCCAGAAAAAAGGCGGATTTTCCATTGCAACAGATACTGTCGTCGTCATGGAATATGTCTGTGATGAGGCGTCTCTCAGCCGCATTCGGGATGCCGGTACTCCCCAGGATTTTATGGCAGCGTCTTTAAATGGGTTGTGGTCTCATGGCTATCTGGGTGCCAGAAATTTGGTGAGTGCATCACCGGGTGGTGGTCATGACAGCATATTCTGGATGTGGAATTTTGCTGCCGGAGCTGGAGCCATGGTGAACTGGAAAGGGGTGGCTTCTTTTGAAAACTTTGCGCCGACAGCCTTTGGTATCAGTGATTTAAAGTGGATGATGCCCATACAGCAGGTGGTTATTCAGGGTATGCAGGATTCTGAAAATATGGATGGAAAACTGAACGCTAATCTCCGTAATTCCGGAAACGGATCCCTGGAAAAATACGAGCTTCAACTGGTACAGCATGCTTTGGGAGATGCTTTATCCTGCTGGTCACTTGTCTTTGGTAAATGGCTGCTGGATCATAACATCTTCCCCAAATTAAATGCCCAAAATGAATTTGAAAAACAACCCCATGGTTTATCCATAAATGATATTGCCAACATGTTGCAGGATGCGTGTAAATCCTGGTTATCCGGCTATTTTTCCCCTCAAAAATTACCTGATGATCTTTTTAATCCTGAACGCTGCGGCTTTTCATTTACACGCTGGGCCTCACAAATGGCGTTGTTTATGACAAAGGCTTATGTGCCATTTATGATGGATGATGGCATTTTACCAAAATCCACCGGAGCCTTTCCTACCGATGTCTGGATCGGCGTTCCAAAACACAGAGAATCTTTACTGCACCTTTCAGATCGTACAGATAAGTTTGAAGATATTCCAAGTATTGAGGAAGTTACGGTAAGATCAGGTTGTTTTAGACCAGAGTTTGGCTGGGTGACCATCGAATTTGATGAAGCCTCCAAGCTGATTAATTCCAGAGTAGATACCTATCCCTGTGTACCTGATAACGGCGGTTATGTTTTTCTGAAAGATCCCCAAGCCGGTCAGGAACGGGTGCAACTGCGTCATGTGCTTAAAACAGAGGATCCAACCGAAGTCAGGGCTATCTCCATCACCGAAAATCTGGGTGCCAGATCCGCACGCTTTCCCATCCCCGATATGATTGCCGCGCTTTTTTATCTCACCTCCCAGGCCTTATCCACCCTTAAAAAAGATCCTCCAACCCATGCATAAACTCGTTGCTGTTGCACGTCCACATTCGACCTCAAAATCCTTTCCCGACTCGTTCATCCCGATAGAGTGGAGTACCGTATCGTTATTGTCTCGCTCTTACCGTGGAAAAACAGGCGGTGTTTTGTTTGTGACCATCGGAAATGATGATAAAGCCCTGAAAATCACAGGGTCACCATTTTTTGATACCCTGGCCACCTGGCTTGGCGATGCACTGAACATTGGTACGGCCCAGACACAGCTTCATTATAAACTCGAGTCTGGCAAATTAGGTTTGTTGAAAGATACCCATGCCTTTTTATTAAGGAATAAAGCAAAGCTTCCTACCGATCAATTGCCAGAATATTGTATGATGCTGACCTCAAGCTGTGTGCTGGTCATGGAAAAACTGGAAGCTGTTTCCTATGAAGATTTAACACCATCCCAACGCCACACAATGAGAGATCGTTTTCCATCTCTTCTATACACTATGGGACAAATTTTTGCGCTGGATATACTTACTGGAAATCGGGACAGATTTTCTTATTTTGGATCTTCAAACATGGGTAATATCATGGTTGATTTTGCGTCTAAAAAAGTTATTGCCATCGATAACATGATGCTTGAGTATAAACCTATACATATTGATGATAGATTGTCTAAAATCAAAGCGGTTTTAAGTGACAATGATCGACTTAAGGAAACGTTTTCACAAGATCTGGGTTTCGATCTTACCCAAAAGGATGTTGAGATATTGCTTACCGGTTTTAACCAAACGTTACACACATTTACAGAACTGGATTTGAAAACGACGGTTTTTAATAGATTCCCTGCTGAACTTCCTCTTGAAAAGGAATTTTCCTGCACGCTTGAGTATATGTCTGCTTTGCAGGAAAGGTTACGCCATGGCTAGGAAAATAATTGCATCAACAGTGTTTACGGATAAGCAAAAACTGCTCCGAAATATTTTCATTAATTCGTCAGATTCCTGGATGATAGCGGCTGTGATATCTGAACAGGTTGTTCCTGAATTAAAACCACTGATAACTCACATGAGTATGATCCGCAGAGAACTTCCTTCTAAATCAGGTTCCCATGACCACGTGTTCAATGCTTTTACCTTACGTATTGTTTCGATGATTGAATCAGGCACGGACCCAGGAAAACTGGAACAGCTTCGATTGGATATTATCTGGCTTAAGGATGGTTTTCTGCTACCTCAAGATACACCCATTTTCCTTCAATCTTCTTAAACATCGATTTTTCCCAGATAAAATCCGGACGCCCGTTTTGAATAAAATGCGCTTTAAACTCTACCCAGCCCACGGTATCGTTTGGCCCTCCTTTTTTTACGGATCGAATGTCCAGCTTTGTCCAGGATTCCACACTGTTTATCCATGACGACACAGTGTGTTCGATAGCGGCTTTCCCCGACGGCGAAAGAATGGTCTGAGCAAGGTAAGAAACGGCTTTTGTCGCAAAGGCACTGTATCGGGACCGCATCAGTTCTTCAGCGGTTTTAGGTAACTGTCCAAAAATAATAAACGTTCCGCAGCACTCTAAAAAATCCAGTTTTTTCCCGCAAGGGCAGGGGGTGTTTGCCATCAGTCAAGTAGGAGTCGGGTAGACAAAAAATCAATGACTTCTTTGGAATTTTTAAGTAACTCCGAAAGCCTGATCCCAGTTTTGTAATCATCAATAGTAAATGAAGTGCTGTACGATTCTTTAGGCATAATAGAGATATAAAACCCAAATTTTTCACTTTTTCTAAAGGTAACCGTCATTCCTTTTTCTGTTTTTAGCGTTTCTTCCGTATCCGCATCTTTAAACCGCAGTTTCTCGTAATACTTTCGTGTTTGAGACAGCGCATTTCCCAGCTCAATGGCTTCGGATAGGGTAAGATCCAGTCTGGTGGACTCGTGTTTTTTATCAATAATAATCAATGAGGTTGCTTCGGTTTTCTGAACATCAAAATTAATATCTCCCAACGCTTCAACATGCCAGGTAAGGTTATATCGATCCAGTGCATAGTTTTTAGCCGAAGATCCCTCAGCGACTGTACAATCGCTATATCCAACATACAGCAGCACTAAAAATAGTTGCGTTAGAATAAAACGTTTTTTCAATGTGGGTTCCTTACGTTCCCAACACCCTGTTTTTCTACATTTTCCAAATTCTGCTGGTTAATACCATTTACAGCTTTTATCCCATGTTTCTTTAGCAGCTCCAACGCTTTCCCACTACGCCGTCCAGATCTGCAATACACAACAATAGGCTCTTTTTTTGCTTTTAAAGTGCTTATCTGCTTATCCAATTCCGATAATGGAATATTTACCGCGTTTTTAAAGTGAGACTCCTTAAACTCATCGGGTTCTCTTACATCAATAATAATGGCTTTTTTAAGAAGTTCCGGTGTGATTTTTATTTCTATTGCGGGTTTTTCAATGGGTTTGGCTTCCAGGGTGAATGGTAAACATGTGCTTGCGAAAAATAGAGTTAGTAGGAGGAACTTTGACATAAATATCCTTAAAAACTCTTCAATTTATTTTATTTCTTTTTTGTAGATGTAGTAATGTTTTGTCCATGAGGCGGCGGCGGCGGCGGGGTTTGAGGTTTAGCATTTATTCCACCTTTTCTTGAATAGCCTTCATTAACTTGGATAGGTTTTTGATTAGGCATTTTTTTATTCCTTCCACTTGATACGTTCATCTAACTCAATGTTTGCAAATTCAATAGTTATTTTATCACGCGATCTCGAGAGATACATACAGCCAATCTGATAAAGACGGTCCCCATTATTATTTTTATAGACACTTACATCTCTTAATAAAATTTCAGATTCTTTTGATGTATCAGAAAAAGCATTTACCCAACCTTGATACATTAAATCTAAATCATGGTCTCTGATGGTTACCCAATTTCCTATTTCTTTTGAATTAAAAGCAAAACTCCATACATCTTTTTCGCCAAATTTTTTAGTAATATTCAATTTGTGGGCGAGGCGGAAATGGATTTTTTGTTCTAAAATAAATGCATATGCTAGAGAGAAAAAAAATGCAAAAAAGCAGACGTGTATAATTTCTGTACTTGAAATTTGTACGTTTGTATTCAGTAATGCAGCAAAGAAATGTAATTGTTTTCCAAAAGGAATGTAAAGAAAGTCTAAAAAAATATAAGACAAAAAACCATACAGGATGGATTGTATCGAAAAAAAGAAAGGAGTTCTTTCTTTGTGTGTGGTAAACGTATCAATTAGGTAAGAGCAAATAAATCCAGGTAGAAATAGGAGTAATATTCTTATACTTAATTCAGTGATTTCCATTTGTTTATAATAAAATATATTGTTTTTTTAATCAATTATATGTTGCGAGATGCAGCTAGTCGGATTTCCGGATCACAAAGATGGCTGGCAGCAAAGCTGACGGGGTAGTCTGTAGCTGTAAAATTCCATACCCATTGCAATGGCGTAGTGGCGTATAAATCATTTCCCCTCACCAAAAAAAATATGCTACTCTAACCCCATGGCCTATTTTCCAACATTTAATAAATCTCTAATCATCCTGCTAATTGCTCAAGCCATCGCCGGCTCAACCGTACCCGTACTATTCCTTATCAGCGGATTAATCGGCCCCCAATTATCGCCAACACTGGCCTTATCCACTCTCCCAATATCCCTGGTCGTTGTAGGTATCGCCTGTGCAAGTCCATTATCCAGTTGGATCATGTCCAAAATCGGACGAAAATACGGTCACATTCTAGGCCTGTTCATCACCTTAATCGGAGTCTCCATAGCCGGTTTATCCCTATGGTCATCCCAATTTTGGGGATATTGTCTTGGAAACCTTGTCGCCGGATGTGGATCGGCGTTTAATAATCAAATTCGATTTACTGCCGCAGAAAACGCCGGAGACGAAAAAGCTCTGGTGCATTCCTGGGTACTAATGTTTAGCCTGTTTGCTGCATTTTTAGGCCCGTGGATGACACAATACGGTCAGTTCTTACTACCTGCAGCCGAGTATACCGGATCCATCGTATTACTCTTTACAGCCTTACTCATCCTGATCACCATCATGCTGACCTTTCCCCATAAAAAACCAGAAACTGTAACCGCTGAAAAAACCGAAAAAATCCCACTTTCAACTATCCTGTCCCAATCCAGATTCTGGCTTCCGGCCCTGTGCGGAACAGCATCATTTGCAACCATGACTTTGCTGATGTCTGCTACTCCGCTTCAAATGCACACCATCGAGCATTTTTCCAAAGCCGACACCACCATGACCATTCAAAGCCACATCATCGCCATGTTTTTCCCCTCACTGTTTAGCGGAATTTTACTGGCAAAACTGGGCATAAGAAAGCTGATAGGGTTGGGCAGTGCGTTGTTTTTAATCTGCATCGGAATTGCTTATTACAGCTCCAGTTGCCACGATTACTGGTGGGCGCTGGTACTTCTTGGTATAGGCTGGAACTTTTTGTTTCTCGCTGGCTCTGCAGGTATTTCCATGGCCTTCACCGGCCCGGAACGTTTTACTGCACAAGGTCTAAACGATACATTCGTATACGGTACTCAAGCCCTGGCCAGTTTGGGAGCAGGATGGCTTTTATTTACCATTGGATGGTCTAATCTGGTTCTTTTACCGGTTCCGTTTTTGTTGGGATTGCTCTTTTTTGTGTGGAAGAAACATTTGCTTAACCCCCATACGGATTCTCAGTAGTAATACTTAAATCTGGCAGTTGATAATAAACTTTCCCATTTTGTGAATACACATTTGCGATTCCTTTTTTAAGATTTTCTTCTTGAGCATCCTTTACAGCTTTATTTCCAATTTTTTGAATCTCATAAGCTTCTATTATATCTTTCATCTAGCATTATTCTTCTCCATTTTCAAAAGAATTAAATAAAGGCTCAAATTCAATTTTATACTCAATCCTCTGATGATTCAAAATAAAAATAACTCAATCAAAAAAAATTTGACTTCCCCCCCTCACCTGAGGTCATAATCAGGTATGAAAAAAATACTCTCCTCTGTTGTACCCTCTGTAGATAAATACGATCACCATGCTGATTTGTTAAAAACCAGACTCGGAACCCATTTTGAGATAGGAGCTCCCTTAAAAGGCGGAACCGATGCCTCAACATTTTTTGCGACACGTCGTTCTGACGGTAAGCCTGTTGTTATAAAAGTAGCCACCAAAGAAACCAATGACGGCTGCATGCATTTACGGTCAGAGATTTTGTTTTACCAGGGGTTGTCTCAACTTAAAGAGGGGGCGTTGAAACCTTATTTTCCTGAGCTTTTGGGCTATTTTTCGGAAAAAGGTGTTGTGTACTTTGTGTTGGAAAATGTAGGTAAGCATAACGGGGCAGAGTTTTTAAAGCAGAATCCCTCCCGTTTTAATGACTTGAATGTGGCTTTTTGCAGGATGCTGAATGCCTTTATCGGAACTACATTGGACATGCCGTTTGAGGAGTCTGTTTCTCCATTAAAAACTACCCATGAGTATTATTTTGGAAAACGGTTTCTTCCAAGATTACCTGATATGCACAAAAAACTTTTTTCTGTTGATGGATTCAATTTGAATGACTACATTCCTGTTCCCGGGCAAACTGTTAAAGAAATGGTCGAGTTTGACTTTAACGGAACCGCCTATCGGTATCCCAATCCGTTTCTTGTGCTTGAATCGCTGGCACTGGATATGAGTACTGGTTGTTCAGATCTTTTTAATTTGCCACTGTTTCAATGCCCGTTTTCACTTACAGCTTTACATCGGGATTTAACGCCGTCCAATGCGGTTGTATCAGACTCTTACAAAAGCTTAAAAGCCGTAGATGTTCATGGTCCAAACAGTTCTATCACTCACGATGAGTTTGTAGCTGCTTTAGATAATTTTAAGCTTACATTGCCATTTTCTCCTCCCGAGACGGATTTATACAAATGGTTATTTGGATTAATGGGGCAAAATGCCTTGATTTTGAATGATTTTAAATTGACTGTTGATGAGAACGGCCGCCCTGTTTTAACGCTTTCAGAAGATGTCTCTTCAAAAACACTGATGGATGATTTTTTGAAAACCGTGCAACAAGAGAAATTTGGTCATATTCATTCTCTTTTACAGCACGATCCAAATGTAGTGCTTCGTGCAAAATTTGGAGCCGTTTTACAGTTATTTCAGGATATTTATTACCGAAAAACGTCTGATAAAGCCGTTGCTTTATTTGTTCTGGGAACAGTCCGGCTGAATGAGCTTTTACCTGAAATCTGTTTATCGGAAACCAGAGTTTCTGATGTAACGATGTCAACGAATACCAATAACTCTGTTGTTCTTGCTGTTGTGGTATAACGTCAAGCTGACTTAAAAAAAACGATTGTAATCTGTTACTATAGGAACAAAAATCCGGCTTGGCCGGTCTATTAGCTTAAGGGATTTTATGAAACGTTTATTTTTACGGTTAAGTATATTAAGTATTGGATGTGTTACCTTCCTTTTGACTGGATGTGACGATAAGGTCAAAACACTGGTTTATGCCGGTGCAAGTAAAGACTTTGTTCCAGTAAAAACGATAGTGACCAGCCTTGGTCAGACCTCTGTATTTTCAAAAGTGGTAGCACCTGATATTGAGGTTGCCGTTGGCGGATTTCAAATGCAGGATACGCCTTTTTTCGGGATTATTTTTAGAGTGGATAATATGAGTGACAGCGATTTTTATCTCAATCCTGCCGACTTTTTAGTAAAAACCTCCACCAATTATAAATTAAATGCCATTACCCTCGATTTATATATTAATACGATTATCGGAAATGCTGTTCAGGATATTAAAGAAGCCAGACGTCCACCTGTCAGGCGGGATTTTGTGGTGGAATCCCTGTCTCCTTATGGTGATAAGCCCACGCCTGTTTCCCGGAGAAATGTGACATTGAGAGAGGTGAAAAACCCTTGGAATTCATCCACCCAGCAGATTGCTGTGGATCAGGCAAAAGACAACTTATCCCTCATGAGACAATATGCTCAGGAGCTTGATCTTCATTATCTGCGTCAACCCATTAAAATTGAGGCTAAAACCTGGTCTTATTTTTATCTGTTTTACGAACTTCCTCAAACCTATCCGATTATTGTGTCGTATAAAGGTGTCACTTATCCGTTAAGTTTGCCTCAGTAACGTACACTCGGCCTTAAAATTTTTTTGTTGTTTTTCCGATAATACCAGTGAAGAACAATGAAAAAACGAATTGCATATGGTGTTGTAAAAAAAGAAAGTATTTCTCCTAAACTGGATTCTCTTAGGCAAAACCTTGTTTCCATGAGACGGGATGTTCAGGAGGCTCTCTGTTCCAGCTGGAAATTTGATCCTGACTTGCTTCTTAATCCTGAAAAAGATCCTTTTCTTGTGTTTAAATTTGTGGATAAAGCCCATCCTTTGGCCGATTCCTTACTGAAACTTACACACTCTAACTCGGAAGACTATGCGTTATGTGTGGCTACAGTCAAAGAATTTTTAATCACAAAACAACCCGTTGATTCCTTTAAAACATGGATGATCGCACTGATTAACCGGGAAAAAAACGGATACATCCATTTTGCAGACAATATGACTTTTTTATTCAACACGGCTTTGATTACGCATCTTTTAAGTGGAAGTTCTCAATTCGATGTTAATTTTTGCTTTATGCTTATTTACAGCTTTGTAACACCCAGCCTTGCTTCCAAATGCACACATACGGCCGAACCCGGATCAAACGAACATCAGTTCTGGTCCAATTATTGCAGGTTTATCTATGACAATCTAACCAATCCTTTTGGGATTCCCATGGAAAGCATTTTAGAGCTGGATAATGCTTCTGAAAGAGGCGTAGCGCGTTATGCTTTCAGAGCGGATGTAGAAACGTTTAATCAGCTGGATGTTCGAGGTTTGGCCCCATATCCGGGTTCTGAAACCTATTGTAGTCAGCGAAATGACATTAATACCATCGGTTTTTTAAAACATACCCTTCATGAACCAGATTTTTATGTGCGTTCTCTTCCTAAAATTAAATTGGCTATAGCCTCAAAAACCAAAAATCCATTGGTTTTACTCCCGTTTTTGGGTATGGTTCGATTTACCTCAACTGCTGAACTTTTAATTCGTTTTGAGCGTCCCTATCAACTTGTTCATCCTCACATTCTAAGCACCTCTCACTTTTCTGAGCCTCATTTTACCCGAAATTATATCGATCCGTTTTCAAGCATGCTTCATGATGCTGGTCATTTTGTGGAGATGTCTGGAAAACCGGTCCTATTTCTTCCTCAGACGCTTCTTAATGGTAAGCCTATTTCTTTCCTCATGAGGCCCAGTATTCTAAGGCATTGGGGACAATGCTTTGATGAACTGACGAAGCAGGATGTGTTTTCCGGCCAGCCCTGGGATTTGACCATGAAGGCCGAAATTTTAACAGATATGCTGACCTCTACCCTGGAAACTGTCGATAATAAACTGGTATATGTCGGTAGGGATTCTTTTGACTATAGCGTTAGTATGAAACGCTTTTTAAGGAATGCCGTTGATGAGGCATTTGAATTGTTAAAATCCCCTGAAGAGCTGGGATGTACGCAGGCTGATATCGACCGCTCACAACAGGCTTTTCTGGATATTCTAAGTCGAAAATTTTTAGATCCTGTTGTCCTGCATCGTTTTGAAGAAGAAAACCAACGCTGTCACCACCATTTGTCAGGATAGTGCCGCCCTTTAACGTTATTGTTGGTAATAAATGCTGTTATTACGATTAACGTGGCTCCCAACAATACGGGTGACAGAATATAGAAAAACCCCAATGAGTAGATTTTTTCTCCACCGATAATGGCAATTAATGCTGTTGCCCCACCAGGAGGATGCAGGGTTTTAGTGAGATGCATAGCCGCTATGGCCAACGACACAGCCAGGGCAGATGCCAGCCACAGTGTATGCGGGAAAAGCATGTGGATACACACGCCAATGATGGCCGAAACGACATGTCCTCCCACAATATTCCTGGGCTGAGCAAGAGGACTTCTTGGAATCCCATAGGCCAAAACAGCGGATGCTCCAAATGATCCAATCACCCTTAAAAACGAGGGTTCAAACTGGTGAAGCAACCCTAATGAGGCAATTCCGATAAAGGAAAATAACCAGGAAAAAAATACTTCGGATCCCTGTATGGAGAATCGGCGTCTCCATTTTAATAATCCGTATGTAACCGCTCTGGCTCTACGCTTTTTTTTCTGTTTTTTGAGTTGGTTTTGATGGTTTTTTTCAAGATGCTTCAGTAATTCGTGTGCATCGTCTACAGAAATATCCACAAAGCCCTGCATAGTATCAAGTGCTGCCTGTATATCTGCTTTTGTATAACGATTGGATGGTGTTCGTTTCAGCATGCGGCTTCAGTATACCTCACCATCTTTTGCTTAAAAAGCAACTTTTCATCTTATTTTACGATAATAAAGCATGCTGACTAAAACACTTGCCTTGATTAAACCGCTATCCTTACAGTGCTGTACCCTGATGACAGAACTCACCCCTCAAAATGTTTTGAACCTGAACTGGGGTGTTTTTTATGGGTTTGACCATGATTTTTTTCCGCTGTCGACTGCTCAAAAAAAATCTGTTTATGACTGGATGTTCCAGCTTCCCAATCGGGTTTCTTCGGTTGAAGATCTGGAAGCTTTGGCAACGGCGTTTTTATCTCAACAGTCAGTTCGGTCGTCCTCTAAAAAATCCAGAATAAGCCCATCGGATTATAATAAAGTATGGATGCAGTTTATTGATATTTTAGGCTTTACACTGGGAAAAGTTTCCCTTGATGCTGTTGTGAAAAAAATAATGTGCCGTCATTTTGATGTGGAAACACAGGGAAATAACGGGTCGTATATGTTTAAAACAAACGTAAAAGACGATTTGTTGGATATTTTGACACAGCCTCTGGATTTTTTGGCAAGACGAATGCCAGAAAGGTTAAAGCCTCCTTTTATGAAGGTGTCACCGCAAGATATCGGTTTCAATTTTGATACGTTCTCTTCATGTTTTACTAAGGGACAGTTTAATATTGTTCCTGTTTTAGGTATTCTAAGCAGCCGCGATATGATCGACCTTTTACACCGAAACTGCATCCCGTTTACGCTTCCCATTTCTGTAAATCAGCCAGGGAAAACCATTGATCAACGTTACAGCCCATTCGAGGTCCACGAACGCACCTGTTCTCCCACCAGCTTTTTAGTCCACGAGTTGTACCACGTCTTTTTGAGATACAGTTTCGCTATGGCCTATGGTGATGCTTTTTTTAAATCCATAGCCTCCGAAGCCGGTCTAACCCTGGATTTGCAATATAAACCCGCAAAAGTTCCTCTCGATTATGCCTGGAATGGATTCTGCAGAGCCATGTCCATAGCCCTTTATGATTTTGAGGTTCAATCCGTATTTTTAGACGACTCCAAACCACTTGATGTATATAATGGACATCCACGATCAGAGCTGTCTTTTTTAGTCGGCACCGCTCTGGGCACAGCCGGGTTGGAGTATTTTGAAAACTCTGGACCCTTCTTTAACATGTCCCATTTTAAGCTTTTTTTAGACACCTTTTTAAAAGCACACCCTAATCAACTGGATACAACAGCTTTTGAAAACGGATTTGGTTTTGCATTATCCAAACAGTCAAACTCTGCATCCGAAGGCGGGTATATCATGGCACAGCGCATGAACAATGTTTTGCGTTCTGTTGTTGGGGCTTTGCCTTGAATTAACTTCCAGCAACAAACCGCCACTGAAGCTCTGTTGCTTTTGAAATGCCAATCCGGGCTGTTTTTTGAATAGTGGCTATGAGATTTTGACCCTCCAAAATCTGGATCTCAGATGCGGGATCATTAATATGAGTCCCACTGAGTGCTGTTGTAATATCCAATGTTTTACACAATTTCCCCGGCCCATTTAACCTCGAAAACGGTGGCGTTTCATCCATCGGTTTTAATCCCCGAATTAAAACCGCACAGCCTCGGCCTTTTTCTTCGGTAACTTAAATCCTCAAAATTCATTTTTATTTTATTTTTTAATGAGAAATTCTAAAAATATGGATTTTAAATTTTGAATCTTGTATTATAAATGTTATAAGCATGTGAAAGGGACTACCATGTTATTGGAATTTACCGTAGGGAATTTTTTATCATTTAAAGACAAGACCACTTTTTCTCTTGTTGCGGATACAAGCGAAAAAATAGGAGAAACACATTTTTTTAGTGTTCCACTTACGGGAAAAAAATCGGTTGATCTTTTAAAGTCCAGTGTTATTTTTGGGCATAATGCTGCAGGTAAAACAAATGTTTTAGGAGCTGTTTTTGCTTTAAAAAGGCTGATACTAACTTCGTCAAAAATGAATTCTCCAGATTCCTATAAATTTATAAAACCTTTTAAATTAGATGGTGCCACTCTTAATCAGCCCAGTTTTTTTGACATTGCATTTATTGCAGAAGAAAAGAGATATAGATACAGCGTTTCTCTCACAGCTACGGTTATTCATGAAGAACAACTACTCTTTTATTCATCTCAGAGGCCTACTGTTATTTTTAAACGATCTGAGCTTACAGACGAAGAAAAATCCATTACAAATGATAATATGCTTTTTCTAACCAAGCTTGATCAAAATAAAGATTCTCATGCACAATCGGTTTTAAAATGGTTCGATCAAAAACTTAATGTGTTTTTTAGTAATAAAGATGGTGAAGCTGTTACGCTGAGTCATTTTGATGAATTTGGAGATAAAATAAGTGACTTTTTAAAAATAGCTGATATTGGTATCGAGCAACTGGTTACAAAAGATGTTGCAGAAACCGAACTTATTGCTTTAACAAAGGCGCTTCAAAGAGATCTGTCTGAAGAACGTGCCAAAGAGGTTTTTGAAGTTTTATCCCAACATAAACAAAAACGTTTTGTTTCTTTGCACTCTCAATTTCAGGAAGATGGAAGTAAAAAACTTGTAGAGTTTGACTTTGAAGAAACAGCTTCAGAAGGAACAAAAACATTAGTAGCCGTTTTAGGACCATTATTATATGTGATGAAGCATGAAGAGATTTTGTTTGTTGATGAGTTAACAACAGAGCTTCATCCTAATCTTGTAAAAGCGATTATTAAATACATAAACGGAAAGCATAATGCAAAAGCACAAATTATCTTTACGTCTCATGACACCTATCTTTTAGATCAAAGTTTGTTTAGACGAGATCAGATCTGGTTTGCAGAAAAACAAAAAAATCATCATACGGATCTTTATTCTTTAGGTGATTTTAAATCCCAATCCCAATCTAAAGATGCCCTTGAGAAAAAATATTTAAGCGGACGATATGGAGCCGTCCCCTTTATTAATCATGGTGCTTTAACAAAGGGATTGTAGAAAATGAACAAGGGGTTTTATTCCAAAAGAGGATCAAGGAAAAAAAGAGAAGAACATGAAAAACTGGTTTTTATTGCTGTTGAGGGTGAAACCGAGCAGTTGTATTTTCAAGAACTGTGTAATGAACTAAAAATACGTGCGGAAGTAGAGATTGTCTTTAAAGATTCAGATCTTTTGAATTCTGTTAAATTTGTTCAAGAAAATGCTAAAGGGTTTCAACATAAGTGGTGTGTGTTTGATATCATTTCTGAAGATGAAAAAGAACAGTTTAAACGATTTAAAGAAGGCATTAAATTAGCAAAAAAGTATAAAATTCCGTTAGCAGTTTCTGTGCCTGATTTTGAAATCTGGTTTTATTTTCATTTTTCTTCATCAACTGCATCTTTAAATAAAGAACACCTTCATAAAGAACTTAGAAAATTTATTCCAAACTATACCAAAGCTAAATCTTATCATGATCTTTTGTACCCAAAGTGCGAAGAGGCCTTAACAAACTGTAAAAAAATAAGAAAACACCTTCAAACTTCTCATTTTGATAAAGAGTTTATAAATCCCTCCAGTGGAGTTGATGAGCTTGTAGAGTTTCTTTTTGAACTGGCAAAAATCGATAAGACTCCTGGTGGTTAAATTTTTAAAAAAATATTAAAATCAGTCTATTATCTGATGTTTTGCTGATGCCTTGAAAATCCGGTTTAAAAAAAGGAGATAGAAAATGGAACATATAATGATGATGTTTAATGAGGGATCCGCATTATTTGTATTGGCTTTTTTAGTGTTTTTATTTAGTGGGATACGCATTGTACGACCAACACATCGGGGTTTGATCGAGCGTTTGGGGAAGTATACCCGGTTTGCTCAGCCTGGATTTAACTGGATTATTCCGGTTATCGACAAAATGTATCTGGTTAATGTTACCGAGCAACTTGTGGATGCTCAGCCTCAGGAAATTATTACCTTTGATAATTTGAATGCGGTCGTGGATGCTCAGATTTATTTTAAAATTAAGGATGATGAGCAAAGCGTCAAAAATTCTCAATACAATGTGAATGTGGTGAATTCCCAGATTGTGAATCTGGCTCGTACAACGTTGCGGAATATTATTGGTACCCTGACCTTGAAATCAGCCAATAACGAACGTGGTCGTATTAATAGTGAACTTTTGATGGTTCTAACCCAAGAAACCTCCCAATGGGGTATTGATATGGTGCGTGCGGAATTGAAACAAATTGATCCGCCGAAAGATGTTCAGGAAACCATGAATAAAATTGTTAAAGCCGAAAACGAAAAGCTGGCCGCAGTCGATTTTGCTACCGCTCAGGAAACAAAAGCTGATGGAGAAAAACGGGCCTCAATTAAAGTGTCTGAGGGGATTAAACAAAGCAGTATTTTAAAAGCAGAAGGCGAGGCCGAGGCTATCCGTCTGGTTAACGAAGCGGCCAATCAGTTTTTTGTTGGCAATGCCCAGCTGTTAAAGCGTTTGGAAACAGTTGAGAGATCGTTATCAAACAACGCAAAAATTATTGTTCCGGCAAACTCTGGGCTAACCAATGTGATAGGTGATTTAGCCGGAATTGCTCCCATTTTAAACTCTAATAAATAAATTTAGGAGATTCTTATGCCATTTCCTCAAAAACGCATTCTAATTACAGGCGGAAACCGCGGTATCGGCAAAGGTCTTGTCGAGGCGTTTGCATCCGATCATCAGGTCTTTTTTACAACACGTCATGCGTTGGATGTGATTCCATCCGGCACAACCCAGCTTGTTGTGGATATTACCGATGCGGCACAGGTTAAATCTGTCTTATCCAAACTGGAAGCCCCGATTGATATTGTGATTAATAACGCCGGTGTTTTTCAAAAAACCGATGCCTCTGCTTCTATACTTGAAACGCCATATGAGGATTTTTTAAACTCGTTTCAGGTCAACACTACAGGTACACTGGCTGTGTGCCGAGCTGTTGTTCCGCTCATGCCAAAAGGTGGCCGGATTATTAACATTTCAACCGGTATGGCCCAGCTATCCGACATGGGTACGGGTTCTGCGGCGTATCGTGTGTCTAAAACCGCACTGAATGCGCTGACCAAAATTCTGGCTGGCGAGCTGAAATCAAAAGGAATATCCGTAAATGCCGTGTGTCCTGGCTGGGTACAAACCGATATGGGTGGCCCCCATGCGTCTCGAACTGTGGCAGAAAGTGTTAGAACCATAAAAGCCTTTGCTTTGTGGGAGGATTTTCCTACCGGTTGTTTTGTAAGAGACGGGAAGCCATTAGACTGGTAGCACTGTTTTTATCCCCGGAAGGGATATCTAAAAAATCCAATACACGTTGAATCGTGCGTTGGGTTTCTTCATCTGAAACAATAAAGTCATGATCGGCATCTATAGCCTCTACAAAAACAGATGGCGAAAGTGCGTACTGTTTATGAATAGTGTCCGGTGTTCCATAGCTGTCTCTTGTGCCTTGCAAAATCAAAAAAGGTGTCTTAAGTGTAGCCAGGTGCATAAATCGTTCGGGTTCTACCGGATGATTTTCCCTTCTAAAGGGATAACCCAGACAGACCATTTTGTGAAGTGGCAGTTCATCGGCTATCAACGAGGCAATTCGACCTCCACCGGATTGGGATAGTATCGAAATCTGACTGTTGGGATTTAACCTGCCTATAAACTCTTTCAGGCTTTTACATCGAAACGGAATATCACCCATACGGTTTGGTTGTTTTTGTGGTTTTATCCTGTTTAAAACACTTGTAAACAGAGATTTTTTTAATCCGGGATTCACTAAGGAATGCTCATGCCAGATCAGGGTGACTGACGTTCCGGCCTGAACCGCAATGCTATCGAAAAGAGTGGTGTCTCTGGACACATTATCTCGACATATCATCACCAACACCTGTTCAGCATCCAGGTCGCCTTTGTGTTTTATCGCTGTTCCATCATCAAAATAAATGGTTTGGGTCATTATAGTTTAAATGTAGCATACCTTTTTTTATTTCAAATGCAGACAGCATACACAAAATTAACTCTATGTGATAATTTATTTTTATTCTTTAAATTATCTAAGATAAAGGGGTCGTTATGCATTCAGAGGTTGTTATTCTCGATGAGAATAAATCTTTTTCTTTTCACATTGAGACATTTTTAAAACAGAAAGGCTTTGCCGTCAGACAGGTATCTTCTGAAGAGGTCGTGGCCCTTTCCATCCAACAGCTAAAGGTTTTGCTGATATCGGATACTGTCCACAATTCAACAACCGACACACTGATTAAAAAACTTCGATTAATGGGACATACGGCACATATTATTGTGCTGATGGATAACCTTTCCACCGCACAGCAGATTGCCTATATGAAATCAGGAGCCTCCGACCTTTTTGACCGTTCTTTGCATCCCGTAGAATTGCTGCTATCTATCCAGGCTGCCTTTGAGTACGCCACGATACTGGAAAACCTAAATCGGGAACTGTCCTTTTCGTTGGAAGAACAGGTGAAAGACAAGCTGGAAAATATTAAAGCCTTACTGGAAAAGAAAAAGAAAAGCGATGAATCACTGTTGCCCAGCGATATTGCTCAGTTTGTTCACATTCAAAAACCAAAAATTCTGGTAGTAGAAGATGAACAGTTCATGTCTAAAACCATTTCCAGCGTTCTATCAAAAGAATTCGATGTACTAACCGCATCCACAGGCGAAGAGGGCCTCGACATTCTTACCAAAAACACCCCTAAAATCGATTTGATTCTCCTGGATATCGGCCTCCCCGGAAAAACCGGAGATAAGTGGATTTCGGAATACTTAAATCAAAATCCCGATGTGGATATCCTGATTTTAACCGCCTATAAAGATACAGATTTCATTGTAAAAACATTCAGATCCGGCGTGAAGGATTATTTATTGAAGCCATTTTTAAATCATAAACTGCTGGAAAAGGTGTCTCAGGCGGTACAGCATAAGTTGATACGGGATAGTGTTTTGAAGGTGATGGAGTTGAAGAGGGTTCGGCGTGTGTAGGGGGTGTTTTATGATGGCGTAAAATTGTGCAAAATAAATTAAAGTTTATATCTGTTACTACAATTTTGAATCCTGATGTTTTGGTGATGAACAATTTTCGCAAAAAAATTATTCAAAAAATTGGTGACCAAAATGTTGAAACTCATCTCCATTACGCTAATTTTGGAAATATAAAGATTGGTTCTGAAACGGTTTCATTGTCTGGCCCAGTATACTCTCCAATTTTGCCCGCTAAATCTGTTTCTGAAGATATTATCGCATCCGTAATGCCATCCCATATTTCCTGGCTTTCCTCGGTAGGGCTTATTCCTTCGGTGGTTACAGAGGAAATGAGAGCTGATATTCAGAAAAAAAGTTTTCTGAGATTTGTTCAGGCTACACATCTTTCTTTTGATGCGGAAAAAGTGGCACAGATTTTGCAATCTGAAGGAACTTCCTATCAAAAAATAACACGTCTTTTATCAGATGCCGCAAAGCCGCTTTCGGCTGAGAAAACGTTGCTAAGTACAAATTATCTGCATGCGTTGTTTATGCACGATGATTTTGCTGAGAAACTAAAAAGTGATTGTTTAGAGGCTTTCAATGGGCTTATTAAAGAAGTTTTAGATTTTCCTTCACAACGTATACAGATAAGTGATGCAAAACAACTTTTGAAAATTAAATGGGACAACTTTAGTGCTATTTTTGGTGACAGGTTAGGTGCTGCAAAAGAAAAGTTTTTTGCATTAGGTACTGCTTTTCTGGATGTGTCGTATTCATTACATAAAGGTTTTAAACGTCTTACTCAAGAATCCCCTGATTTGATTGGATATAATGATTTTAAAGCGGAATTTATCAGATACTTAGACTCTACTGAACAGGAAGCTCGTACAAGAGAAAGCGGACAAGCTCCATCAAAAGAAACTTTTTATAAACTTCGATTATATACATGTGCTGTGTCTACGGTGTATATGACGGCTATTCTTGCAAGTGAACTTAAAATTCCAAAATCATTACGGGAAACATCGACGGGAACCCGAATGCTAGAAGATTTGGTGAGTTGTATTATTTGTGAAACAAATGCCTTGTTTTCAGCCGAAAGAGAGAGTAATACCCCAAATTGGTTACATAACGATTTATGTATTTTAAAAAATGATTTAGATGAAACTATGGAAACATTGGGTTTAACTCAAGACAGCCAGCCCATTAGCTCTACATATACTCAGGCTTCAAAAATGCTTTTTGCAAAAATTAATCATGAAATGGTGGATTTACGTTTACAACTTGATAAAACCGGTTCAATTTCAGACGAAGGTTTACTTTATCTTGCTATTGTTCTTCATTGGGGTTTTGGTTCTATTCCAGCACAGGGTGTTGCAGAACGTTATTTTTGGAAAGATACAGAAAATACCCCCCACACATTTTTACAGCCAGAAGATCTGCAAAGGGTAGGCGATATGGTTTATGATCCAATCTTTAATATTATGAGACCTTTGACTGTTTGGAATTTTTTAAGATCATCAAATTGAAATTGATGTGGGGTATACAGTCTTACAACCTTCTCTAGCCAATTCTCTATTTTTTAAAGTAGTATACACTATCTTTAATTTTTAAAATTTTTAAGTTTTTAGTTCTCCTTAAACAGGTTCTTGGGGAAGGTTTAGTTACTTTTACGCTGACATAAAAGGGGAATTTATGATGGAGTTTATGATCTATGCAGGTACAGCAAGCATCGTTTTCTTTGATGGAAGACTTTCCTAATAGTAGTGTTTTTTTTAAAATAATTTCTTTAGTTCAAGTTTTTGGTTTAGATGCACTTCTAAATTTAACCAAGCTTTCATATTCTATTCATATTCCGCTTTTACATTCGCAACCATCGACTGTTCAATTAGATGTTCCAAGTGATATAAGGCTTCATCCCGATACAATCGACGTTCAAGCTGAAAGTGAACAATGGGGAACTCAAACATTTAGATTGTTTCCAGGAAAATATGAAAAAGCTTTAAAAGAAGGTATTTTTGGCTGGTTGTGTGGTTTGTGTTATTCAAATGCTTCAAAAGATGGTTTACGACTTGTAGCTGATTGGATTACCGCATTGTTTTGTGTTGATGACAAACTGGATAGTGCAGATTCCTCTATAGGTTCTAAAGTTGATATTGTTAAACAAAGAAATAATATGAAAATTAGAATTATGAGCGGACAGTTTATCCCCAAAACCTCTGATAAAGAACTCTTTAAAGCTTTTCGTCAAATATATGAACGTTTACAGCCTTATTTGAAAGATGGAATAACGATGGACTACTTTTTAGAATCGTTAACGAACTACCTGCGCTCAACAGAATCTGAGGCAAAAGATAGGAGTCAGAAAAGAACACCTTCTGAAGAATCTTACATTGTAAGCAGACGATATACAGGAGGAGCTATTAATGCTTTTGCAGTAGGCTTTTTAGTATCTGGCGTAAACATACAAACGTTGTTTAATGAATACTATTGGTTAAGAGATGCTATTAGTCTTATTTCGGACTGTGTAGGGTTAAGTAATGATATTGTTTCGGCTCCAAAAGAAGTAGGCCAGATTCTTAAAGAGCTGGGTTTAGAATCCAGTCAAAGGCTTGAGGCCCATGATTGTGCGGCTGTGAAATCTAAAGTATTTATGAATTTGGTTCTTATTAAATGGAAAGCTGGTAAAGATTTTGATACGGCTTTAAAAGAGGTGCAGGATCTACATAATAAAAAAATGCTGGAATTTGTGGATCTTGTTGTACCTAAGATGGACGAAATTTCACAAAATGGAGATCTAATAAAGGTGATGTCAATACTCTTGGGATGGGCAAATGGAAATCCTGCGTGGATAAAGTTGAAGGGACGTTGCAGTAGTAATTTTGTTTCACCTAGTATAGAACATTTAGCTGAAATAGTAGCAATTTAAAGATGTAATAAAAAGGGGCGTCGTAATCTGTGTATCTTGGTTCTACTACAACAGAAGTAAGGCGAATTCAATTAACGCGAACAATCGGTGTTTTGCTTTCTTGTATCGCTTCCCCGTATATTATTATTTTTCAATTTAGCGGAAAACCCCTTTTGGGGTGGTTAGTTGTTCCTATAGTTCTGTCCTTTTTATTTAGCATTTTGTGTGTCAAAAAAGGATGGTATACGGTTGCTAAATTCCTTCTTATTATTCCAGCAAATTTAGGTGCCGGATTTTATGCGGCTTCGTTTGGTAGAGAAGCTGGCATTCAATTTTTATATTTTGCTTTTATTGGCTTTTCGGTTGTTATTTTTCAACCTCAAGAAAAAATAAAAATTAGTATAGCTGCTCTTATCACTGTTCTTTGTTTTTTAGCTTTGGAAATCACGGATTATCATATTATTTCTGTAATTCCTACAAGTCATTCCTTTAAGCTACTTATTTATTGGACAGCTATCGGAGCTGTTTTATTAATGATTTTTTTATACATTCGATTTTATGTGTCAATAAATGAAAAGGATTTGATTTTAAAAAACAATGAACTCAAAACGGCCTATAAAACCCTACAGGAAGAAACTAAAAGATCTCAACAAGCCGTTCACACCGCCCAGGATTTATCTCACCGAGCGGCCCTCTCAACATTAACCTTGGGTATAGCCCATGAAATTAGAAACCCGATGGGTGTACTACAAGGGCATCTTATGTTGTTGGCTGATGAATTTGGTGGGAAGCGAAACGAAACCTATAACGTTGATGATGAAACGTTTAATAATCAATGGGGCTATCATCTGACACCAGAGGATTTTATAACAGATCAACTGGATCGTGAGGGTGCGAGGGCTGTTTTTTTGCATTTGCAGGAAAAAGGGTATTTAACAGCGGATGGGCAGCTTGGAGAGATGTTTGATAACTATAATTTTGCATTTCCAGATCTTGATCTTGCTTCTCATTTGGAATCGAATAGATCACGTATTGTGGGGAGACTTCGGACAGCGCATCATTTTTCGGCGCTGTATTATTTTTTTAATGTGTCTATGCTGCAGTTCCAGCGGATATTAAAGAGTGTTGACGGGATGTTGAAATATGGGATTTCGGGTAAGGAGTCCGGGCAGGCTTTGAAAAAAATAGATGTTTCACAGGTTTTAAATGATTGTGTGAGTGTGCTTTCAGGTACGGCAAAACGAAAAGGGATTGTGTTTCAATGTGAAATACCAAAGTCGCTTCCACTGATTTTTGGGGATGATCTTCGGTTGCATCAGGCTTTTTTTAATATGATGTTTAACGCTGTTCAGGCTTTAGAGGACTTGGATGCTGCGAAAAAATCTATTTGTGTAAAAATAAAACCGGTTAGGTTTAAATCGTTATCGGGTACTGTTCGGAAAGGTCTTGAGGTGCGGTTGTGTGATAATGGGCCCGGCATTTCAAACGAAAATCTTGGCAAGATTTTTCACCCGTTTTTTTCTACAAAATCTCCAACTGGTGGGAAAAACGCAGGGCTTGGTTTGTCGCTGGTTAAAGAGGTGATTTTAGCGCATGAAGGAACCGTGCGTGTCTGCTCAATCCTTAACAAAGGAACCTTGTTTAAAGTGAGGCTGCCTGAATAAAGGTGCCAGGGTTGTAAGGGAGCAGAGGTGCCAGGGTAAATTTAACTGCCTGGTTGCTACTTTTTTCGTCATTTATGACTACAAAACGTTGAAGTTTCATTCCAGCGAAGGCTGGAATCCAGAACAGCCTAGACTCCAACTTCCATTATGGGGAAGACTCCGTACTAACAGGTACAGAATCAAGAAAAAATTCCTGTTGTAAATAGCGAAAACAATATCTTTGGAGGAGTCCTACCATTGTAAATAGAGAAAAAATTGTACCCAACTAGTTAAATTTACCCTGGCACCTCTGCTCCCTTACAACCCTGGCACCTTTGTTTACTGAAACGACATATACATATCGCAGATAACCCCAATGACCAAAACCGAAGGATCTTCCGATAGCGGTTCCCTCCAATGCTGTGTATCTGAATCTAAACTTCTGATAAACAGGCTGTTTGCACTCTTTTCCAACCGGCCAATGGTTGCGTGTTCCTGAGCGGTACGAACCAATACAAAATCCATATCCGACGCCTCACGATGGGGATCGATGGTTAATTCGCATCCTTTCTGAAAAGGGAACAGGGTGTGATCTATGCGTACAACAAACAGGTTTTCTCGGTCAATTCGACACTGTGCCAGATTTAAGGCTTCTTTTTGGAACTCCTGAAGGTTTTCTTTATGAAGTTGATTAGCCTGTGTCATTGAAAAAACAGGGATAGTATTGGATTCTGTTCTGGGTAGGCTTTCCTGATATTGGATAACGGGTCTGGCCTGAAATTTTTTAGGGATAAGATCAATCAGTGTCGAAATATGAAGCTCAAGTCCACTGGACAGGGCTTCTAACGATTCATAAGACGGGTATTTTGTTTTTCCGCTGATAATTTTACTGATGGTTGAGGTATCCAGCCCACTTTTTTGGGATAATTCAATCCCGTTAAGGTTTTGTGCTTTCATTTGGATGCGGATATAGCTGGCAAGATCAAGTTTCATGTGATGTTTATTATAGCCTGAGAAGAAAAAAAGATAAATTTGAACTTGGAATTGATAGTGTTCAATAAATTGACTTAATTATTTCTATATGGCAATATTCTATCCGTACTTCACATCATTCATTAAAAAAGGGGAGTTTGTCTCATTTTTTTGACGTATTGTAGAAGTTTTTCAGCACGGACCGGAAGAGTAGAGTATATCTTCGTTTAGCCTCAGCTGCGATCCTTCCACCTGTCGATAGAGCCGTATCGATCTTCTCTTAGTTAGATGAATCTGTTCCGGTCCGAAAGTCTGAATAGTCACTTGTGTAAACTATTTGAAATAAGTCATAATACCAGCTTAATTTTTACCACAATTTTAGTTAGGGGAGTTATGCGATTTTCAAAAACGTATCTAAGTGTGTTTGCTGCCGTATTGTTTTTTGCGAGTTATGGGTACGCCGTAACAGTAGATAAGGTTCTGGCTTATTCCCAAAAGTTTTATTTCACAACGGATTATGATCATGAGATATCAAAAGCTATTGTAAAAGATTTGGCTTTAAGTGAGTTTCTCGAGAAAAAACTGGGTGAAAAAAAAGAGACACTTTCTGAGGATGTTAGCGAAAGCTTATCGGAATGTTATGCAAGACTTGCGGTATTTAATAACTTGTTGGGAATTGAAAATGTTCCTAATTATTATTATCAAAAAGCCTATTCTTTAAGCACTAAAAACGAAGAAGTGTTGATTGATATTGCCATAGAACACTGGTCTGATGGCGAAAAAGAAAAGGCAAAAACCCGTATTAAAGAGTACCAGACGCTTTATCCTGAAAAACTTTCTGGTTACAAGACTGCTCTACGGTGGGATTTTGAGGAGAAAAAATTTAACGAGGTATCCAGCACCGCTGTTTCGTTGATGGCTAAATATCCGAATGAAGATGACTCGCTTTATGTGGCCTTGTTTTATATGTTGTCTCAGGCCTATCAAGGTAAATTTAAGGATGTTCAGAAGAACAAACAACTGTTACAGCAACTGACGTTCAAAGATTGGCCGTATTCTCTAGTTCAGTTTTTTCTTGAAGAACAAACCGAAGACCAACTTATCGCTTATCTGGATACGTTGCCCGAAGACAAACGGAGAGAACAACTCTGTGAAGTGTTGTATTATTGCGGAGAACTTCAGACCGCGCTTGGAAAAAAAGACTCTGGCCTTGTGTTTTTCAAACGCGTACTGGATTTTAAGGTTAAGCCTTATATTGAATATCAACTAGCAAAGAAAAGAATCGAAGAATCATGATTAAAAAATATGTTGTATCTGGATGTATCCTCCTTTTTTTAAGTGTATACAGTGTTGCCGCCTCCTTATCACCAGAGGCGTTATCTCTGATAAAAAATGCTACGTTTGAAGTGGTTGTTTTAAAAGATGAAGGTGTTGGTATTGCCTATGAAAAACCGCTTCCGTTTAAATTGCTTCCTTTTGCACAGCGTGAAGATAAATACGATTCGATAGGAACAGGTTTTTTAATTGCGCCGAATACGTTTGTTACGGCGGCTCATGTGTTTAACCTGCATTCTCGTGTGCTTAATCGGGATATTTACATCCGAAACGAGAAAAAAGAGGTGTTTAAGGTTAACCAGATTTTAAAATATGCCTCGGATAGAGATTATGTGGTGTTTACCTGCGATACCATTCCTGCAAAATTAAAACCGTTGAAAACTACGCTAAGAAAACTGGATAGTCCTGTTTTTGCGGTTGGAAATGCGCTGGGAGAAGGTGTGGTTATTCGTGAAGGCTTGCTGACCTCTGAAACGTTTGAGGAAGTTGATGGAAAGTGGAAATGGCTTCGTTTTTCAGCGGCTGCATCTCCAGGTAACAGTGGGGGGCCTTTGGTAGATAATGCAGGAAACGTTATCGGTATTGTCATGATGAAATCTGAAAATGAAAACTTGAATTATGCGCTTCCCATTCAGGAGGTGTTGTCGGATGTCAGTAAAAAAGGGTCTGTACATGAAGAACTTCCACTAGGGCTTCCCGGTTGGGGAGAAACGACTACCAAGCGGTTTTTTTACGAATTTCCGCTTCCTCAATCTCCTCATGCTTTGGCAACAACACTTCCAGGACAGCTTCAATCGTTTATTTCAGCGTCTTTAAAAGAGTTGATTGTGTCTAAATCGGCAACGTTTTTCCCAAAAAGTAACAAGCCGAACTATGTTGTTCAGGCTCCATTGTTTAGTGCGGTTTATCCCAAACTGATTATTGAAGATGAGAATCGTTTTTGGAGATTTACACCGACACAAGCTCAGGAAGATGCCAATGAAAATAAAGCTCTTCTTGAAAAAAATGGTGCTGTTCGATTTTGGAATTTAGGTGGATTACGTGTACTTTCACTTAAACTGCCTGATAATGAGTCTGTTGAAAGCGTGGTAATGCACCCAAAACGTTTTATGGATTTGTTGTTAAAAGGATTAAATGTTCAACGTCCATTTGGAAAAGAAGCGGTTAAGGTAACCTCCTTGGGTAATCCTGTTTTGAAAGAGATTTTTGACGATAATTACGGTAGAAAATGGGTGTATTGGGAATGGTATCTGCAACCGATGAATCTTGTTTTTACAGGCGTATCATTACCTACACCCGATTCTATTTCCAGCATTTTTATTGTTCACAGTATGGAAGATGTTTTGCCATCCATGTTATTAAAACAATCGGCAAATCTTATTATTCAGGATTATCAGGGTTCTTTAACTCAATGGCAGTCTTTTTTATCACAAAAAGATCTTTGCCCCTTATTTTTTAACCAGACCGGTTTTGTTAAAAATGGCAAGGTTCTGGATGTTCAGACGTCTTATTTTAAAGCATCAATTATGCCAGATGTTTTAGCTGTAACAGGCTCAAGTCTGGTTATTGTTAATACCTCGTTTGTTCCATCTGGAAATACATCTGTTATTGATGCAACCTCGCTGGAAATCAGGGAAAATGAACATTCTGATAACAGACTGTCTGTTTTACGCTTTAAAAAACCGTCTGAAGATATACCGGAATACAATCAATTTTGGAGTGTTGTGTCTGAAGAAAAAGCACCGTATAACAAACAGGTGTTTTCATTGAAAAATAATGTAGCCACTTTTTTTAAGGTGTTAAAAATTGGAAACCCAAAAACAAATACGGTTAACTATGTGATACAGGTCACAAAATCGTTTGAAGAAGACAGCAGATCTGGCGATTTAAGACGTCTGGCGGATATGCTGTCTTCTTCTATTGAATTGAAAAAACGTAAAGAGCCTGCAAAATAGACTCTACCAGCGTTTTACTTCCCGGAAAGTCCAATAACTCCCCAGCCGATTCTTGCTCCCGAGTTACCCGCGGGCTGGGTTTTGAAATCATCAGCTGAGGCATGGATAACAATGCTTCGGCCTACAATGCTGTTGGGTCCTGTTAAACTTAGTTTTGCTGATTTCAGCGTAACGTTTACATTGCCGCTGCTGTTGGCTTCCAGGTTGCCAAGGTCTCCGGCGTGGTGATCCATCTCGCCATTGGGCCCCCCATGAGTATGCTGGTCTGGGTTGAAGTGACCCCCGGCAGAGCTGCCATCTTTGGTTGCGGATAAATCTCCGAAAGCATGAACGTGAAAGCCGTGAGGCCCCGGTGTAAGTCCGCTGAGTTTAACACGTACTTCCATTGTGTTTCCTGTTGGTACAAATTCAACGTTTCCCCGAACATTTTCTGTTCCGATGGGGGATACAACCGCAATGGCAGACGGTGCCGCAAAAACAAGCTGGGAAACCAGAATTGGGGCGGACATTCCTAACAAAATACCTGTGACAAAACGATTCATACTAACTCCTTAGGTATAAAAATATAGACGAGAGGTATGTTATTTGTCTGGGCTGAATGGAAAAAGTTCCCTCTTTTGTTACAGGTAACCGTTGTTTCTATTGATTATGGAAACTCGTGTGGTTGCCAGTATATCTTTAAACCACTGTCTAACATCAGGATTGGGAACAAGATCGCAGTCTAACGCCAGTGCTTTTCTGGATGATGGAGACATATACGAGTGAAACCGTTTGATTACATCCAGCTGATGATCTGTCAGCTCTACGAGGTTTCCCGTTTTAGGAAAATACGCATAAACAGGCGTGTATTGATGGGATCTGGCTTCGATTCTTTTGGCATAATCTTTTGCACGTTTCAGCATGAAGTGGACCTGCTCAGGATTGTCGGATGTTGCAGGTAAGCGTACGCCCAACATCTGTCTGGAATCACGGCAGTAAAACAAGGCTTCTCCATAACTAAGAGGCTTGTGTTTGTCGCCATATTTAGGTCCTGCCTGTGATCGTATAGGTAAACTTAGATACTTTAACCGCTTTTGAGGCGTCATTCTGGCTAATTTTTCAAATCCTCGCTCAATATGATGCTGAATCATCTTGTGATGCGTTGGATTTTCAACATCCCATCCACTAATCACAAGACGGTGCCTGTTGTTATCAATCCACTGTTTGTAGCGTTGGATATCGGTGTCGCTTAACTGATCTTTGTCAGCTTCCATCTCAATTTTGTGCGTTTTAAAAATCTGCCGTAATACAACTTTTGAGGATACATTTGGAATTTTTCCCTGCTGACGCAAAAACATTTCCTCATATTTATCCAGATTACTTTGAAGTGAATACATGGTTTTTAGATGAGAGAATGCATTTTCTGGGTAGTCTGTTTGTAAGGTGCGGAGGTAAAGCTCTCTGTTTTCAGGTGTATCAGGAATAAGATGTGAGGGAGGAAACTGCCATCGGATCGACAGATTTAGCCCTTCTGGAGACATGGCGTCGAATTTTCGTCCTGCAATATACTGATCCGGCTCTATTCCATAAATGATGCCAAGTTCACGATATTTATAAACCGATTGGGGAATGTTTCCAGGAAGCAGTGTTCCGGGTCTTAATGTATTGTTATTTGCATCAATAAACTGTCTAAATTCCTCAGAAAGCTTATCTCCTGCGGCACCAAACAATAACAGGTAGATCCCTTTTGGAATCGTTCTGTTTACAAGGTGTTTTAACCCGTTTTTAAGATTCTGTAATGCTTTTTTTGCTGGGGCAGGAAGTGCCTCTCTGGATAGGTCATCTGATAAAAATGCTGTGCATAATAGCTGTCTTGATCGAGCTGAAAGCAACCCCGAACACAAAACCTGATAAACCATTTCAGCCGTAGCCGGATCCCTAAGGTCTTGTTTTGCAAGACACTCTACACCAGCCTCGGTTGCAAAGTAGGGAACAGATTTTAATAACTCTCTTTGGGAATTTGCGTGTCGAAATGACAGGTCGGTTATCGCTATATATTTGTAAGAAATAGGTGTCATGCAGCCCCCTTTGTGAAGCACTTTGTAGTTGTTTCACACCTATTTATCGATATTTTTTTGAAAAATTTCATGCAAGGGTTTACTGTTGTACAAAGACTTTAACATTACACTGAAAAAAAGGATGTGTGTCTGATATGAATCCAAAAGTAGATATCTTGTTAAGCGAAACCAAACAGTGGAAAGACGAGCTGACCCTGTTAAGACAAATAGCCCTGGAATCGGGTCTTAACGAAACCATAAAATGGGGCCAGCCCTGTTACACCCTTCAAAACAGCAACATTGTTTTAATACATGGATTTAAAGAGTATTGTGCCTTTTTATTTTTTAAAGGAGCCTTGTTGAAAGACCCCGATAATTTATTGATCCAGCAAACGGAAAATGTTCAGGCTGCCCGCCAGATTCGTTTTACTACATTAGCAGACATTCAAAAACTGAAGTCTAAACTGGGTCGTTATATCCAACAGGCTATTGATGTGGAAAAAGCTGGATTGAAAGTTGAGTTGAAGAAGCATTCTGAATATGAAGTTCCTGAAGAGTTTCAAAGAAAATGTGACGAAAATCCAGAGTTAAAAAAGGCATTTCAGTCGCTTACTCCTGGGCGTCAAAGGGCTTATTTGATGCATTTTGGTCAGGCGAAACAGGCAAAAACGAGGGAGTCTCGGATTGAGGCTTGTATGGCTCAGATTTTTGCGGGAAAAGGGTTGAACGACTAAAAAAGGTGCCAGGGTAAATTTTACTCGTTCTTTTTTGTGTTGGACTATCTGGTTTGATATCAGTTTTTAGTCCTTTTTTAGAGAACTACCCCGTCAGGCTCTGCCTGCCACCCCTTCTGGGAAGGGGAATTTTTGGTGTTCTATATCTGTAAATCACATAATGTCACCCCAGCTGAGGCTGGGTCCAGGCTGTTTTTATTTAGACTGGATTCCAGCCTCTGCTGGAATGACATCCCATTTATACAATTTGGCTGTTAAAATCCCCTTCCCAGAAGGGGTGGCAGCGGCGAGCTGACGGGGTAGTCTAGCTGTGTAGCCCTGTTACTTACAACGTCTCTTACCTCACTGCTTCCTCCAACTTATCCAACACACTTCCCCAACCCTGAGTCATACTCTCATGACCCTCATTAAAACATTTAATTTCTTCAGGCGTAGCATTAACCGGATACCACTCGATTGTAACCGTTGTTTTACCGTCCTTCTCATCAAAAGTGATCGTACTTAATAACTCCTTTGGCCACAGTGGCGCCATCGGATGTGATCCAATATTCCCTTCTTCATCCGAAAAACAATTAATAAACAGTAAGCGTTTATGAGGTAAAATATCCTTAAAGCGCATTTTTCCCCACATTTTATTTCCATTCCCATCAACCTGAGCGTAATGATAAAAACCGCCCCGTCTAAAATCCATTTTAGAATAGGCAACCGATACATTGCTGGGTCCCCACCATTTGCTCATATGTTCTGGGTTTGTCCACATCTCCCACATGGTTTCAGCCGAGGTATTAAAGGTGCGGGTCATCAGAAACGCTTTGGGCAACACCACGCCTGTTCTGGCTGCAATGGCTTCTTCCAATCTCTCAAGGTTTTGCTCGTTACCTAAAATCGCAACATCTTTAATGGCTTCTACAACCTCAGGATTGTCAAAATACATATCAAAATAGACCCAGGTACGCTCTCCTTCAGGTTCAAATCGAACAATGGCTGTAAATTTGGGATGATGATTTCCATGTTCAATAACAAGTTTGGAGTGGAGGATAATTTCCCTGTAAATCCATACATTCGGATAATCTGTCCCATCAGGCCCATGCATCGTTAAATGCCACTCGCCATCCTGCTTAAACTCGTGACGGCTGATGGTATTGCGAAACCCTCTCGGTCCCCACCATTTGGCCAGATGCTCGGGCTTTGACCATAATTCCCAAACGAGTTCCACCCCTGCGTTAACCAGGCGACTGCTGCTAATATCTGCCATTGGACGTGTACTCATGATGTTTTCCTTTTCTTTTTTTGATTATTTTGAGGTTGATTTAACGTTTCAATGTAAGCTTCAAGTCGATCAAACCTGTCATTCCAGATTTTCTGATGCTCTTCAATCCAGCTCATAGCCTTTTCAAACCCTTGAGGGTGTATTTTGCAAGGCCTCTGCTGAGCAATCCGCTCCCGAGTAATAAGCCCGGCATTTTCCAATACTTTTAAGTGCTTGGTGATGGCCGGCATGCTCATATCAAAGGGTTGAGAAAGTTCTGTAACCGACGCCTCTTTTGCTGACAACTGATGTAGAATTTTCAACCGTGTTGGATCTGACAAGGCATAAAAGGTTCTACTGATTTCTTCGTAGGCGAGTGCCATTTTGATGGGTTCCTCCTTGTGATTTTTTGCTGTTTTAGCTTTCTAAACTGTCTTTGTTATCTAAACTGCCTTTGTTATCTTAACTGCCTTTGCTCTCTTAACTACCCCGTCAGCTACGCTGCCACCCCTTCTGGGAAGGGGATCTTAAAATTGTTTTGAGTGTTGGTATTTTATTTAACTAAAATGTAATATAACTAAATGGTTAAATAGTAGTCAAGAGGATAAAACTCTACGTAATAAAATTGTACACAGAAAATTTCCTGATATAATTTTGACCCATGTCCGAAACCACCGAAATCCCCATCCTCCCTTTCAAAACCCAACAGTCCTGGCGCCAATGGCTGGACATCCATCACTTATCTACCGATCAGGGAATCTGGCTTCAAATCTATAAAAAAGGCTCCACCACAACCTCAATCACTTACGCAGAAGCTTTAGATGAAGCCCTCTGTTACGGTTGGATAGATGGCCAGAAAAAATCCTATGATAACGAATCTTGGCTTCAAAAATTCACTCCCAGACGAAAACGCAGCATGTGGTCGAAAGTAAATATCGGACATATTGATCGATTGGAACAAGCCGGAAAAATGATGACAAACGGTCGACTGGAAGTTGAAAAGGCCAAAGCTGATGGCCGGTGGGAGTCTGCTTATCACCCTGCGAGTACGGCAGAAGTTCCTCATGATCTTATCGAGAGGCTGAGTCATCATCCCAAAGCAAAAGCTGTTTTTGAAAAATTGAGTAAAAGTAAGCGGTATTCCATGATTTTTCGCTTACACACAGCTAAAAAAACGGAAACACGAGAAAAACATCTGCAAAAAATTGTAACGGATTTAGAACAATTTACTTAGATTTGGATGCTTTTTCCTGCTGATCTTTCAACAATTTTTCTGCGTGAGCTAAATCCGATAGAAGACGCACATTGCTTGAAGGGCTCAGCTGGTTTGCTTTTTTAAGAAACTCTATACACTCCTTCAAGTTCCCTTTGTTCCCTTGAATAACGCCAAAACCCCAATACGTCCCATAAAAATTAGGATCTAAAAGCCACGCCTGATTGAAACGCTGCATGGCAATCTCTATCTCTCTTTTCTTTAAATGCTGCCAGCCTCGAGCCGCCGTAAATTTGGCCGCTGCTTCCCGTGATCCAGCTAGTTTAACAGATTCCTCGATGAATTTTTTATCAGCGTCTAGTTGTTGTTGTGTTTTTTTTGCTTTGCCGTACATGGGCTCCAGATTGATTGGTGTGGATTGAGAAAATGCTGGTGTTTGGGTGGTTATGATTAAACAGATGCTTAAAAATAAAAGGGTGATGAACGATTTTTTTGTAAACATGAGAGGTCTTCTTTCAGCTGAGTTGGGAGTTACTTATATCATACAGTATCAAAAGTATTTAATCTGTTTAATTTTACCCTGGGACCTTTACATTTTACGCCGCTTTAGCAATCTCAATAGCCTCATATTCCGGGAATACAATAATAGCCGGATGTACATTAAATGCTTTTGCCAAAAGTTCTGCTCTTTTTTTGCCAATATCTACTTTATTATGTTCTAAAAGACTGATATTGCTGGCACTGATTTTACAGCGGGCTGCAAGCTCTTCTTGTGTCCATCCTTTTAGCTCTCTTAACATACGAATTACTTCTCCCGTGGTTAGGGTAGTGTGAGCTTGTGCGTTTACAAATTCAGTGGTTTTTTTAGTTTTCATTAGATTGTTTTTGTTAATAATATTCTTTTTATTTTTGTCGTTTTTATTATAGTAACATGAAGGGAAAATGAGAAGAAATCAGCTCCAAACAACGGGTACCACCTAAATCCCCTTCCCAGAAGGGGTGGCACGAAGTGACGGGGTAGTTAAAAAATCAAAAAACCTGGATTCCAGATCAAGTCTGGAATGACAACCAAAAAATTCCCTTCCTACATCCTCCAAGACAACCCCGAAAACAAAACCAGATCCGGAGCATCCGCCGTAAGCCCGATATTCGCTCCCATATCCCACTGAAGCTGATGCCCTAACGCATACGTAGTCCCCATATCATACTGCAACTGCCAGTCGGATACCGGAGAAAACCGCGCCGCCAGTTCTCCATAAACGCCCCATTGCTCGGATAGAGCCATACCCAACGTGCTTGTTACAAACAATTTAGTAGCATACGAATTGTCATCCTGATACACCCAGTCCAGCTGCCCCATCGATCCCCAACTTAGGGTATCCGTAAGTTCCATTGAAAACGGTAAAATCACCCCATATTCGGTCTTCCCATTACGTAATGTTGAGGCTGGAAGCGGGCATTTAATGTAAGGCATAATGGCCAGAGCTGTTTTTCCTTTGTCATTACCGAAAAGATTCACTTTTAACCGGGTTGTAAGCTCTCCAAATCCGGTTGTTTTTGAGGTGGCTGGTATATTACGGTCTTCTGTTTCAGAGGATAGAAGAGGGTTTGCAACAAATTGCAGGTCCATCGTGTTGGTTAATCCTACTTTTACATTCACGTTTCCAAAAGCCAGCGTTCGAGTAAGTTTGTCTTCCCCATTGGAACGATTATGATCGGTGGAGAAATTTACCGTATCCATTTCGATTTGAACGTGTCCGGCATCGACGGTGTATGGCGACTCTGTTTGATCGGGTCGGTCGGTGTTCATATCCCGCATCTGACTGATGGGGGTGGGGTTGAAAAGCGTGTAAGACTCTTTTTTGTGTTCAACAGAATAGGCGGTAGTGGCAGACAAACATAGAACTGAAAGTGATAAAAACAATACAGCGCGAGATAAATTAATCGACATTTTTGGTGACAGTCCTAACGTTACAAGATGATTTCAATGTAGCTAATGCTACATTTTGTATCATAAGCTGTCAATGACAGTGTTAGGACTAAAATCGACTATAATCAGGCTGCGGCTACATCACTTTCGGTAGAACTACTGCGATATTGTTGCCAAGAGACACTGGCCGAGTAAAATCAAACCTGCTTAATGGAGACTCTACGACGCGATTTTCAGTATTTGGTGTGGCAATCATATAATATTTAAGCGGTTTTTTTTGTACGTCTTCAGTTGAAATGTGAAGATTTAATCCTTTAAATGCTGCAGGCATTGCGGCAACAGCACAGTCTGCCTTGGTAAGATTTTTTGTTGTTAGAATCTCATTTAAAATCTGTGCTTTTTCTGCTGGGATGTCCTGACAAGCCATCCATTTGGCACATTCACCGGCGCTTACATTAACAGCTATACGCTCGCCTTGAACGGCAGTGTTAACCTGATCCAAAATAGGTTTGGGACCCAAAATGATTTTTGAGCTGCCTGCTTCGGAAAGAGAGGCCATTTTTAGCTGAAAAGGCTCAACAAACATACAGGTGATTCCAAATTCACCAGATAAAATTGGCCCCGATGTTTGAGCTGAAAAATCGGGAACATCTCCAGGAAATCCGAATCCAACGAGTTGAACCGCCGGGATTTGCTGTGTTTGAGATAGCTCATAGGCACCTTGAAACGATCCGCCGTGGGTTCTGGTTATGGGTGTAAGGTGGGAGGCCTGGACTAATCTGGCAAAAGCCTCGGAACCGTCGGAGGGGTGAAGATATACAATAACTGCTTTGATTGGTGACAGTGCTGTTCTGACAGTTTGCATGGCACGATCGGTTTCAGTTTCTATGGATACAGGTGTGGCTAGCGTTTTGTTAAACATTTAAATTCCTTTAGGGTATGGAAAGTATGAATGCGGGTTATTTTATCATTATTTTTTTCGCAGCCGAAAGCAACAACTCTCTATACAACGGATTTTCCAGATTCCGAATATGCGAAAAACAGTTTTGAAGCGGCATGAGATAGGGGAGATCTTCCTTTAAAACATGAGCGAGCAAATAGCTTAAATACTCACAGCAGAGCCTCAAATCATAAACCCCGGATTGAATAATGGAAGGCGCCGTTGCCTGAAGCGACGCATAAATGTTTCTGAGAGGTTTTTCCGTGTTCAAATCCTCAATACATCCAAAGAAAAATCCAAAGGCTGATAAATAATAATTGGTGGTGATGAATCCGGCCTGATAAACCGCTTTAAAATGAGGGTAGGACGCAATAGGGTGAATGTGCGATAAAAACAGTTGCCGTTCTTCAGGGGAAATAGAGGCTGACTTTCCGGAAGTGTGGAAAGAAAACAAGGCGCTGTTCCAGGCTGTAGACATGATGTTCAGCTCGGGAATGCAGGTTTTATGGTTGGATGTATACGCTCCCAAATAAAGAACAAGGGCTTTGAAAAATTCAAAATCAACCTGATTGGCAGCTGTTCCAAAACACAAACACAGGCGAATGAACACCCACTGCTCCTCTTTGGATAACACTGGATAATGATGGGAGTTTACATCAATTCCAAGCGTAGTTAAGGCTGTTTTTCCAGCTGCTACGCTTTCGTAAAACTCGTTGGTTGTTTTTGGGATCTGCAGGTTGTTAGTCCATGCTTTTTGAGGGTTTTTAGTCCAGTTTTGAGTATGAAGCAGCTGTTTTTTATTGGAGATGATGTCCAGCACTTTCATTTTGCTTTGCAGGGTAGTTCGGCTGCATCCCAATGCTTCTGAGGCTTTTGTGGTGTTGTAGCCTACTTTTTTTAACTCAGTTTCTATCAGCGATTTTTCAAACCAGGACAGTTTTTCATCCAGCGTAAGAACGGGGCTTTTTTCTTTCGTTTTTATACTTAAATAGTGATAAACCGTATGTTTGAGCTGACGCAGATTTCCTGGCCATGGCTGATTCATCCACTGTATTTTTTGTTTAAACGGGATGTTTTTTTGAGTGGTATGCTCGGTATTAAAAGTGTCTATAAAATAATCGATCCATTCCAAAATGGTTTCGGGCAGCTCCTGCAAAGAGGGAAGTGTGAGAACGCAATGGGCCAGCCTGTAATAAAGATCCTGCCGAAATGTACCGTCTTTAATGCGTTGCGGAAGGTTTTCCAACGTGGCTGCAATGAGGCGAAACGAGCTTGTCTGTAACGTTGTGCTTCCCAACGAATAGAACTGTCTGGTTTCTAAAACCCGTAACAGCTTGGCTTGATGCTCCAGAGACAGATTTCCGATTTCATCCAGAAATAAAGTGCCTCCGTCTGCGGCTCTTAAAAAACCTGTGTTTGCTTCTTTTGCATCCGTAAAAGCACCTTTTTCGTAACCAAATAAGGACGCTTCAAACAAACTTGGGGTGATGCTGTGGCAATCTACACAAATCATGGGCCCGTCCACTGTACTTTTATTGTGGATAAACTGAGCCATTTTTTCTTTTCCCGTACCTGTTTCGCCTAAAAGCAGCACGCTCATAGAGGTTTTCGCCAGAGATTCTGCCTGCTGAACAAGCGCTGAAAGAGATGGATGTGACGGCATAAAAAATGTCATATCCAGTTATCGAAAATTTCCTGAAAAATTGCAAATTGCCGAAATTTCGGCATAAAAATCAGCTCTTAGCCTCACCATCAGGATGGCCATTTTTTTGCATATCTCCTTTCACTACAACATGCAGATAAAGGCGAGTCCAATGAATGTTTCATCCTTAGTACCAGCTGTCAGAAGTCCATTTACTCACACTATGTTTTTTAGAAAGCCTGGGCTTTCTGTGTATCAGAATAGATTTTTAGGCCTTCATGCTACAGAATTTCTTCCAAAAAAATCATTAACCTTTGGCAACCAGCAATCATCCAGTCAATATGTTTATACAACCTTTGGGGTAAGTCCTGGGGCTATCGGCTCGACTACTCAGACTCAGTTTGAAGATCTTCAGCTGCTACAGACCAAGGCTATTTATGGACCCAATACAGTACCTGTTGGAAGACCTCATATTTGCGCACGTCCCTGTAGCCCAACCAATTTTCCTTTTATAGATGGATTGTCATCGTTTGGACGCGTCAATCTTGATGCCTTGTTAAAAGTATCCACGGATGAGCGCACGGACATTCTTGATAACATGCTCCCTGTCCCTCTGTTTCATGTAAACGGTCTTTCTCAATCCGGATGGACAGTAGGAGCTGGCGTGGCCGAGCTTCTTCAACCTGTTTTAAACCTCCAGCTTCAGTCTCGCCTGGATACTCAGGATGGGATTGTAACGGTTGGATTGCTGGGCAAAGGGCCGGTTATGGAACACCTGCTTTGGATGTTTGCCAACAACGGTAGTTATTTTCCAACTCTGGATTGGGACCGTATTCAGGTAATTCGAATCGATAATCAGGAGTTAAGCTCGGCTCACCAGTTTGCAGCAGCACTTCATCATCACCATTTAGGATCTCAATCTTATCCATTTCCAACGCTGCACACAGCCGGCGACATTGTATCCCGCCAAACGCCTATTGGATTTTCTCCCTCATTTTCCGGTCTTACATTTGGAATGAAGATGGCTGCCAGCCAGTTTGATACTCCCGAAGTGATGGATAAAAACAACATCGTACACCACTCTGCAAAAGGGTGGGGTGCCTATCAGGAACAATGCACGACACTTGGCCTTGAAAGCGGATTTTACCCCACAGGATTTTGCGCCATTCCTTTGGACGAACGTTCAATTCCCTCTATTTTAAAAGTCCCTCAGGAGCGTGGCGAAAAGGGTTTTAAACACCTTACCCCTGAAGAAACCGCAAAGCTGATGATGACCCGTTCTCCCGAGCTTTACCCTCATGGATCGGTTTTATTCGGTCAAAGTACGCTTACGCCTTATGCACCGGAAAATGGTGTTATTGATAGGGACCAGTATAGCCAGACGGTAAGGAAAATTGTGGATGCCTCGACGCTAAAATTTACCGAAATGGATGGCCATGTAGAATCCGTCACTGTTGATGACGACAGAGTCCAATTCGGAATGAAAGACCAGCGTATAGACACCGATATTGCCGTTGTTTGCCCGGGTGTAAGATCCAAAGATCTTGGCCTTTCAGGACGACATCCTACTCCGCTTTATGGCATTGGCCGGGTGATGGAGGTGTCGCAAGTTTAAAGAATCGTTTGAGATTTTTTTCAGCTTTTGCCTGAAAAAAATCCCACCTTTTTCCGATAAGTGGTAAGACCACCACTTTATACTGAAAAGGAATAACGATGCACTACAAAATTATTTCAGTCTCAGATTTTTACAGTAAAGATTTTTATGCGGATTTAAGAGTCATTGCAGGCCGGTCCAGAGAGTTTGATGAGTTTTATTCTTCAGCTCTAACATTTTTGGGTTTAGATAAGCCTGTTTTAGCTAAATTGGGGATAAAAGATGCAGGCTCGATACAAGTTGGGAATAATTCCAATCGTGATTCTAACAGTCCTTTATACAAACTGAGTGGATTTAATGGCGTTTTTTCTCAACCGCATGGGCTTAGAGAGTTATTAAATGGGATGTTTATGGTGAGTAAGTTGTAGGGTTGTACACATCCATTGAAATAATAATGCTTAAGAAGATGAGGTGCTATGTTTTTCTTCATATATTTTGAATTAGGTGTTATACAAATCTTCATTAATGTTTCTTTAGGTGTTTTAAAAATATTCATATAAGTTTGTGAAAGTCCTATGATTTTCTGCATGCTTAGTATAAAATTGGGGAATAACGATTCAAAGAGGGCCCCATAATGAGTATAAAGAGACTTGTTGAACCTTATCTAGAGACCTGGAAGTCTCAACCAGACCGAAAACCTCTCATTTTGCGTGGAGCCAGACAAGTTGGAAAAACATATATTGTTAAACAATTTGGGCAAACTTTTGACTCGTATGTTGAGTTGAATTTTGAGAAATTTCCTGATGCTAAAAATATTTTTGATAAAGATTTTAATATCTCAAGAATTTTAAGAGACCTGGCTATATTTACAAGAAAAGATATTGTTCCGGGGAAAACATTGCTGTTTTTTGATGAAGTCCAAATGGCTCCTAACGTTATTACAGCTTTACGTTATTTTTATGAGGAATTTCCTCAGCTGCATATTATAGCTGCTGGATCTCTTATTGATTTTGTTTTGGAAAATCTTGGTGTGCCAGTCGGCAGAGTTTCTTTTTTATACTTATACCCACTTTCTTTTTTGGAATTTCTAGAGGCTACAAGAGGATCTGTGCTTTTAAATGCCTTAAAAGAGATTGATTATTCAGAACCAAATGATTTTATTCATCATGAGCGACTAATTGAAGCAGTGGCTGAATATATGGCTATTGGGGGAATGCCGGAGGCGGTGAAAACATGGATAGACACTCAAGATGTTAAAAAATGCCGAATAATACATAATCAAATTATTGATGCCTATAGGCAGGATTTTGGTAAATATTCAAAATCTTTTCAGACAAGATATGTAGATCTGGTATTTAATAAAATTCCTCAGCTTTTGGGGCAGAAAATTAAATACACAAATATTTCAAAGGATTATCAAGCCAGGGATATCTCTCCTTGCATGGATTTATTAGAAAAGGCTGGTGTAATCCATAAAGTCCATGCGTCAAAATCTCAAGTACCTCCATTAGGGGCAAATATTTCTCTTAAACACTTTAAATCTATTTTTTTGGATGTTGGTCTTACTCAAGCTGTTTTGGGTTTGGATATCGGTGATTGGGTGCTAAATCCTAAATTGAATTTAGAAAATAAGGGGAATTTAGTAGAAGCCTTTGTAGGACAAGAATTATTGGCATATTCTGATGCAACGCGAAAAGCGTCGCTTTATTATTGGCATCGAGAAACTCGTGGAGCTTTGGCCGAAGTTGATTATGTTATTCAAGATGATGACAAATTGATTCCTATAGAGGTAAAAAGTGGGATAACCGGTGGCTTAAAAAGTCTTGTTTATTATACTAAAGCTATAACTGGCAGTGGCCGAGGTGTTCATTTTTCACAAAGAGAGTATTATCGAGGTCCTTTGTATTCGTCTATGCCTCTTTATAATGTGAGTAAATTGTTTCGGCATGATTCTGAAAATATTTGACTATATCGATAAACCTTGTCCAAAATGGGATGAAAGTGAGGTATACCCCATCGCACCCGCAATCATTAAAAAATCATCCCGAGTAATCTCAAAATGCCCAAACCGAAAGGGGTACCCCCACTGCTTGGGGTTTTTAATAAACGACAACGACTCAATAAACGGCTGAATCGCAACTTCCTTACAGGGAAAATATTCCATATCCACACGAAACGGATGAAATCCATTTCCCATATCCACCTGGTACACTTCCCCGGTTTTTACTCGTCCAATTGCCGTAAAGGCCTGAAGCTTTTCTTTATGTTCGAGGCTTTTCACGGACGAATAATTAATCATCCAATCGCCGGCACGCATGCGTTTTAAAGGGCTGCCTTTTCCATGGCAAACCTGTGAAATTCCCCAGGCTATTCCGTTTTGAATATGATCTTTTGATACAACCGACATCCAGTATTTTTGACTCATGATGTTAGGACCCTGTGACTTCTGCTACAAATATTTTTCCGTATCGTTTCAATTTTTGTTCGCCAACGCCGTTTATTTTTAAAAGGTCGGCCTCTGTTGTGGGTTTGATTCGGGCTATTTCCAATAAGGTTTTGTCATGAAAAATGATGTAGGGTGGAACATTTGCTTCACTAGCCAGGCGCCTGCGCAACTCTTTTAAGCGTAAAAACAGAGCATTGTCTGTTGGATGTGTAGCGGCGGTAGTGGTTTGTTTGTCTGCTGAGGTGGTTTTTGTTTTTGCTTTAACAATTTTCTGCCTAAAGTAGACGGGCTGTTTGTTAAACATCACGTCTTTAGATTTTTCCAATAATTTTAAAACGGGGTAGTCCCCTTGGGAGACTGTAAGATAGCCTTGATTGATAAGTGCGATGATAAAATGTCGAATGTCGGCTTTGGAAAACTCGTTTAATAGACCGTAAGTCGAGAGCTTTTTATGGCCTCGTTGCTGAATAAGCTGGGTGTCACTTCCGTAAAGGACGTCTGCCACGTATTGAATCCCAAAATTTTGATTGAGCCTATAGACACAGGATAAAATCTTTTGAGCGATAATCGTCCCATCTATCTGAGAAACATCATCCAAACAATTATCACATTGATTACAATTTCCAGGGTAATTTTCTCCAAAATATCGTAACAATTCCTGACGCCGACACGAAGCTGAGTTGGATAAGGCCAGCAATAAATCAATCTTACGGCGTTGATGCATCCGTACTTTTTCATCCGGAATCTCATCTAAAAACCGCTTGTGCAAAATGATGTCCTGAATAGAGACCAACATCACACATTCAGCCGGCAATCCGTCCCTGCCTGCACGCCCAATTTCCTGGTAATAATTTTCAATGTTTTGCGGCATATCGATATGAAACACAAACCGAACATTGGGCTTGTTAATCCCCATCCCAAACGCAACCGTTGCGATCATAATGTCCACTTTTTCATAAATAAAATCAGTCAAAGCCTGCTGCCGTTCAACATCAGATAATCCCGCATGATACTTGGCTACCCGACTATGTTTAGCACGCAACTGCTGATAAACCGTATCGACTTTTTTTCGCGTACTACAATAAATAATCCCAGACTCCCCTTCATGCCGATCCAAACACGCTTGAAGCTGGCTTACATACTGTTGTTTTTCCTCAATTTTCAAAAGCAAATTAGGCCTATCAAAACTGCTTTTGACTAAAATTGGATTCTCAAGCCGCAGCTGCTCTTTAATATCGTTCTGCACTTCAGGCGTCGCCGTTGCCGTAAATGCCGCAATAGGAACCTCAGGAAACTGTGTTTTAAGAAGCGACAACATCCGATAATCCGGCCGAAACGAATGCCCCCACTGTGAAATGCAATGAGCTTCATCAATCACAAAAAAAGAAAGATCAATGCGACTTAACGCCTCTAAAAATCCAGGCGTACTTAACCGTTCCGGCGCAATATAAAGCATCCGAAACCGATTGACCTGAGACAAAATCTGACTGGACTTCCCAATAGGATTCGCACTAGTGATACACTCCGCCGCAATCCCTTGCCGAGTAAGCTGCAACACCTGATCCTGCATCAACGCAATTAACGGCGATACAACCACGGCCGTTCCAGGCATCATAACTGCAGGAAGTTGATAACACAACGATTTCCCGGATCCCGTAGGCAAAATGGCCAGGACATCCCGTTTAGATAAAATGCCCTCAACAATTTCTTCCTGATGCGGACGAAATTCATTAAATCCGAAATGTGTTTTTAAATCATTTAAAAGGTTCATTGGATTGATATTGAAGCATAAATATGAGGTTGTGAAAACTATAGATTTTTTTCTAGTTTTTGAACAAAGGTTGTGAGGGGGATTTCTAAAACGGCGCAAATAGCCTGTAATTCCAAAATGTCTAAACGACGCTCTCCACTTTCGTATTTGCTGACAAAGGATTGAGGCTTTTGCAGTTTTTCTGCTAACTCAAGCTGGGTAAATCCTTTTTCTTTTCGAATAGAAATGAGTAGGTTCAGGTATGTCGTTAATTTTTGTGATCGGAGGCTTTTTTTCATACGTTAAAAGTATCGGTGTATTTGGTGAAATATCCCAAAATAGGATATTATTGAATTTCATTGAGAAATGATTTGAAGAGGTGACCTAGTGAAGCAAGGAAAGACTGTGGTTTTGATTGTTAATCATGATGAAAATGAATTGGATGTGTTGATCTATGAATTAAAAGAGGCTGGATTTAATTGCCATCGATTGTTTACGGTGTCGCAGGTTAGGAGGGTTTTGCAGGCGTATCATGCTGTTATTTTGTGTGTGATTACTGGGTATTATTTGCCGGATGGATTGGGTTCTGAGGTGGCTGAATTGTGTAGGAGTAAGGGAGTTCCTTGTATGGGCGTTTTGGTTGGTGGTGATGTTAGGGATTTATTTAAGGAGGCTGGTGTGGATTTGTTTCTGAGGAAACCGTTTGGGGTTGGGGAGTTTTTGAGTGGGTTGGGGGCGTTATGATTTTGAATATTACCGGAGATGGTTTTGAATATGAAGAAAAATAATCAGTAATAAATAAAAATTTGATTTCAACTTTGCTTGATGCAAAAATGTGAGAAAAGACTTTTAAATATTTTTATAAGAAATGGATGGTTTTAATTGCAAAAAATGTTTTGTAAGTTTCTTGCTTTGTTAATTTTGCTGTTTGGAATTTGTACTTCTGTCTTTGCAGAAGAACTTAGTAAGCTATCCCCTAAAAATAATCCCAAGGCAATTTTGCCTGTACTTGATCCGAAGTTTGAGTCCTTAAAGATGGATTTTTATAACGAATTAGATCTTTTCGACTCGGATCATATTCCTGATTACACCAATCTTTTAATAAAACTTTCCAGCACGGTAGCTTCTGCTGATATAGCTATCCCTTTTCTTATGGATATTGGAAAGCGTGCAAAAGTTCCATTTTACGAACTCTCAGCTGATCCAAACATTAGAAATAATATTCTATTTGAATATTTGTCTAAATCTTCAACTCCTAATGCTTTGGAAAAAATAATTATTTATATGCAGTTTCAAAATGAAACCCCTTCAAAGAGCTATTTGCTTCCGGTTTTAGAAGGATTATCTTATTTGAGTCCAACTGAAAATGAACAGTCTCTATCGATAAATGAACTTTTCGATTCCTATTTAGTACAATTAGATGAAGAAATAAGCATAGCAACAAAAAATGTTCTGTATTTAAAGCTATTTAAGGGTACTGTTTTACTTCGAAAAGATCGGTTTTTAGACTCAATTTATGTTCTTGAACCTTTAATGAATGAAAAAGCTCTACTTAATAATGAGCTTAGAAAAAACATTTTGTCCTTAATGATTTTGGCAGCTGGTGAGCTCGAGCGGCCTGAACTAACTTTAGATTTTCTTGAAAAATATCTTTCAACTTTAGATAAAAAAACTTCAGAAAAATTTCTCCCCTTAAAAGAATCATTGTATCAATCATTGGCGAGCAAATATCTTAAAGCAAATGAACCTGAAAAAGCTATTCAATACTATGAAAAATTGTTCATTTTAAGTAACGCCCCTGATTATTTGGAGTGTATTCATTTTCAAAATTGTTACGGTGAGGTGATAAAGTCTACGTATTTAAAAAATAGTCTTTTGAAAGAAATTTCTCTTTACCCTAAAAATTTTATGAGATTTTATGCGGCATTGGGTGTTGCAGATACCCTTTATAAGGAAGCAGATTATGCAAATGCTTTTCTTTATTATAAAGAAGCCTATTCTAGTTTTTTTTATTTGGAGAAAAAACTTAAAGAAACAAACACTCTTGATGATATAAAATTTAGATTGGCCTATTGTAGTGAAAAAAATGGTAATTATTGGGATGCTGTTTTTTGGTATAAATTACTTCCTGAAAGCGCAAGTGCTCAAAATAATTTGGCTTTAATATGGATTTATTCTTTAAAAAGTAAACGAAATGCAATGGATGTTATTAAACGAATCAAAAAGATTAGTTTAGAGAAGTATAATTTTTTAATGGATACTTATGAGGATGTCTTTGGAAAAATAAAATAAAAATGGATACGTATAGTTATTACGGCCTACAAACCTTACACGCCCCATACATTTCTTGTGCCTTCGATTTCTCCACCGGAATCGCACTATACCTCAAGTACCTACAACCAGCCCGATGATACTTATGCCCCGTCTTCGTAATATAAACCACCTGCTCAATAGTTTGAGCCGACCTAGACTGATCTTCCGCAAACCCAAAATGCACAAACGGAGTAGGCCCACTTACTCCCAATAACGCTGTAAAAAATAACCCAAGCAATACCTTTTTAAAATAGCTCATTCATAACTCCTTTTTAAGAAAGTATAGCCTAAGTTGCCACTCTTACCCTTAAGCCTGGATTCCAAATCAAGCCTGAAATGACAGCTCAAAAATTCCCCTTCCCAGAAGGGGTGGCAGGCAGAGCCTGACGGGGTAGTTAAAAAATCAAAGATTTTTTCCTCTCTCTTACCCTCATTCCTCACCCTTAAATTCTACCCTGGCACCTTCTCCCCCTTACAACCCTGGCACCTTTTTTAGTTTAACCCACCCCCATTCTGGGCATCACTCCTTTATCCTAACCATAAAATTATACCGAGGACCCTTTTGAAACCTATTTTCTCAATACACATCTTCACCCCCCGATGGCTAATCGGACTATTCCTGATAGCTCTCATATCCCTTTGGGCAACCCCATCACATGCGATTGCCGAATTCAAACAAAAATCAGTATCCGGCAATGCCAGTGTACTTAACGGGGCTCAAAAACAGATGAGGCTGGGGCCGGGTGGGGAAGTATGGTTTGTGGGTACATCAAAAACCAGTCTGGCAAAAATTTCATCGGATCTGACAACCGTTACTACCATTTCATATAGCCCGGCTATTGCTACAAGTAGTCTTGTTGACATGATTGTAAGTGGGAATTCGCTTTATGTGTCTATTGGAGGATCGGGTACTTTTACTACGTATAAACATTCGATTAGTGACGGACAGGCTAACTATGTTTCACAGGTTGTTGATACGTCAGGAACCCTGACTCTGGCTAGAAATCCTCTTACTCATAATCTGTATAATTCAAGGAGTGCAACCATTAATGTTTATACTACAGATCTTAGTTCGGTTACTAAACTCAAACCATCTGCTACCCCAAGTCGTGCCTTTATTACGCCATCAAATTACTATTATTACACGACTTCAGGAGGTGCTTTACGAAAAGTTGATTTGTCGGCAAGTTCACCCTTTGTTGTTAATGTGACGGATGTAGCCCTAACCTCAGGTCTTGGTACCGTTACTTCTTTATACGTGGCTTCAAATGGGGTTTCTTATGTTTCGACTGCGAATGCCGTTATGAAGATATCTGCAGCCGGATCTATAATGTGGCGACTTCCCATTAAATCTGTACAGGGGTTAGATGTGGATAGCAAGGGAAACCTGTATGTGGGTGTTTTTTCGGGGACAAGTTCATTTGCAGTAAGAAAATATGCGCCGATTAATGCGGTGACTACTTTTAATATGACGCCAACAACGAATAAGGTTACATTAAGCTGGAGTGCCGGTAGTGGTGCAACGGGTTCAGACTATGTCGGAGCTACAATTCGTAGCAGTACAGTGGGCTTTCCCGCTACACCTACGGATGGGGTTGCGGTTACCTCTAATAATAAGGCTGGCACATTCAGTAATACGGGATTAACACCGGGTACAACGTATTACTATAGTATTTTTAATAAGACGTCGGATGGATTTTTCAGTTCGGCTGTTACGCGATCTGTAACGACTACGAATCTGCCGCCTAATGCTCCCACAATTTCGGGAACTAAACCGGTTTTGAACAGTTCCACGATCAATTTGTCATGGGATGTTCCTGCCACTACTGCAAAATTTGTATTGTATAAATCGGTTGATTCTGGGCCGGTTACGATGGTCAGCTCGAACATATCGTCTGGGGTGACAAGCCTTGCTCAAACTGGGCTTTCGGATGGAAATTATGTGTATACGATTTATGCGGTTAATGCGTACGGCGCAACCTCAAATGTGGGAACGGCAAGTAGTATTACGATTGATACGACGGCTCCGAATGCCCCGACATTATCGGCATCAAAACCAGTTTTGAATGGAACGACTGTTAATTTGAGTTGGGATACTCCGAGTACAACGTCTAAATTTGTGTTGCAACGGTCATTTAATTCTGGGCCAGCTACAGTTGTGAGTTCAAATATATCGAGTTCAACGACCAGTTTTTCTCAGAGTGGATTAGCTGATGGCAATTATGTGTATTCGATTTATGCGTTGGATAGCTTTGCAAATACCTCGAATGCGGGAACGATGCCTGCGATCACGATTGATACGACGGCTCCGAATGCTCCGACATTATCGCCCTCAAAACCAGTTTTAAATGGAACGACTATTAATTTGAGTTGGGATGTTCCGAGCACAACGTCAACATTTGTATTGCAACGATCCTTTAATTCCGGGCCAGCTACAGTGGTGAGTTCGAATATATCGAGTTCAACGACCAGTTTTTCACAGACTGGATTAGCCGATGGAAACTATGTATATTCGATTTATGCTTTGGATAGTTTTGCGAATACCTCGAATGCGGGAACCATGCCTGCGATTACGATTGATACGACGCCTCCATCTGCGCCAACGTTAACGACTACGAAAACGAGTTTGAATGGGAATGGGATTAATCTGAGTTGGGATGTTCCGAGTACAACCTCCAAATTCTTACTCAAACGTAGTTTTAATGGAGAAGTTGCGACAACCGTAAGCTCAAATATCTCAAGCTCAACCTCAAGTTTAAGTCAAACGGGATTAACGGATGGAACCTATTCGTACTATCTTTATGCGATTGATTCTTTTTCCAACACCTCAAATGTGGGACTTGCTACGACTTTAAATATTGATACAACAGCTCCAAGTGCGCCCACCGATTTTCATGCAACGGCCTCACGTACAACAGTGGCCTTAACCTGGATAAATCCCGTAACCGATTTTGATTCCATAACCATCCGCCGATCCAACAGTGGGTATCCCACATCGATTACAGATGGCACGGTGGTAACGAGTAATTCTACAATTACTAGAATGAGTTTAACTAATCTTGAGGATGGAACGTATTATTTCAGTATTTTTGCAAAAGACAGTTATGGAAATGTGTCCATCAAAACAACAGCCAATGCGATTGTGGATATCACGCCTCCGGCTGCACCTGAGATTTCAGCTACGAAATCCAGCTTGAATGGTAATGCAATTAACCTCAGTTGGAATGTCCCAAGTACGACATCTAAATTTATATTACAACGCTCATTTAATTCAGGGCCAGCCACAACGGTGAGCTCAAACATTTCAAGTTCAACAACCAGTTTTTCACAAAGTGGATTGGCTGATGGAACCTACAGTTACAGCCTGTATGCGTTAGATAGTTTTACGAATACCTCGAATGCTGGAACGAGTTCAACATTGACGATTGATACAACAGCTCCAAGTGCCCCTGAGATTTCAGCCGTAAAATCCAGCTTGAATGGTTCAATAATTAATCTATCCTGGAATGTGCCGAGTACAACGTCCAAATTTGTACTGCAACGGTCGTTCAATTCAGGGCCAGCGACAACGGTGAGCTCAAACATCTCAAGTTCGATAACTAGTTTTTCACAAACCGGGCTTGCTGATGGAACCTACACATATTCACTGTATGCGTTGGATAGTTTTACAAATACCTCAAACGCCGGAACAAGCTCGACATTGACGATTGATACAACAGCTCCAAGTGCACCTGAGATTTCAGCTGTAAAATCCAGTTTGAATGGTTCAACAATTAATCTATCCTGGAATGTACCCAGCACTACCTCCAAATTTATATTGCAACGCTCATTTAATTCAGGTCCGGCTACAACGGTAAGTTCCAATATCTCATCAAGTACAACCAGTTTTTCACAAACGGGACTTACAGACGGAACCTATAGCTACAGTCTTTATGCTGTTGATGCGTACACAAATACATCAAATGCAGGAACAAGCTCAACCCTAACGATTGATACAACAGCCCCAAGTGCTCCCGAAATTACAGCTACAAAAGCAACTTTGAACGGGAACGTCATTAATTTGAGCTGGACTGTACCGAGCACAACCTCAACGTTTCTGCTAAAACGAAACGGGATCACCATCAGTTCAAATATCTCAAGTTCTACAACCAGTTTAACCCAAAGCAATTTGGTAGATGGAACCTATACGTATTCATTGTATGCCTTGGATAGCTTCACCAATACGTCAAACGCCGGAATCAGTTCAACGTTGACGATTGACACCACTGTTCCAGCTGCTCCTGAGCTTTCAGCTGTAAAATCCAGTCTGAATGGAACGACAATCAATTTGTCTTGGACTGTACCAAATACAACATCCAAATTTTTACTCAAACGCAGCTTTAACAGTGAGACAGCGACAACCGTAAGTTCGAATATTTCAAGTTCAATAACGAGTTTTTCACAGACTGGATTGGCAGATGGAACGTATACCTATTCACTTTATGCTATCAATAGCTATTTAAGCACCTCAAATGCAGGCGTTTCCAGCACGTTAACCATCGATACAACTGCACCGATTGCACCGGAGATTTCAGCAACAAAAGCCAGCTTGAATGGGAATAGAATTAATCTCAGCTGGACTGTTCCGAGTACAACATCAAAATTCTTGTTAAAACGGAGTTTCAATAGCGGTCCAGCGACAATGGTGAGCTCAAATATCTCATCAAGTACAACAAGTTTCTCTCAAACCGGGTTGGCTGATGGAACCTATAGCTACAGTCTTTATGCGGTTGATGCTTACACAAACACATCAAATGCAGGAACAAGTTCAACCCTAACGATTGATACAACAGCCCCAAGTGCTCCTGAAATTACAGCGACAAAAGCAACTTTGAACGGAAACTCCATTAATTTGAGCTGGACGGTGCCAAGTACAACATCAACATTTTTGCTAAAACGAAATGGGATAACTATCAGTTCAAATATCTCAAGTTCTACAACAAGTTTAACCCAAAGCAATCTGGTAGATGGATCCTACACCTACACGCTATATGCTCTGGATAGCTTCTCAAATACATCCAATGTCGGAACAAGTTCAACGTTAACGATTGATACAACCGTGCCCTCCGCGCCAACGGTAACAGCCACAAAAACCAGCTTAAATGGGAACGGAATTAATTTGAGTTGGACTGTTCCATCAACTACATCCAAATTCTTACTCAAACGCAGTTTTAATAGTGGACCTGAAACGACGGTAAGTTCGAATATTTCAAGTTCGATAACCAGCTTTGCTCAAACAGGATTGTCTGATGGAACGTATACGTATTCACTTTATGCAATTAATAGCTACTCAAGCACCTCAAATGCAGGAGTTTCCAGCACATTAACAATCGATACCGTTGCGCCGAGTGCTCCTGAGATTTCAGTAAGTAAAGCAAGTTTGAATGGAAATACGATTAACCTCAGCTGGAACGTTCCTTCAACAACCTCCAAATTTTTACTCAAACGTAGTTTCAATAGCGGCCAGGCGACAACAGTAAGTTCGAATATCTCGTCAAGTACAACAAGTTTTTCTCAAACAGGATTAGCCGATGGAACATACAGTTACAGCTTGTATGCGATTGATGCGTACACAAACACCTCAAACGCTGGAACGAGCTCAACATTAACGATTGATACGACTGCGCCAAGCACTCCGGAATTAACGGCTACAAAACCATCGTTGAATGGAAATACAATCCATTTAAGTTGGACTGTCCCTTCAACTACATCCAAATTCGTGCTCAAACGCAGCTTTAACAGTGAAACGGTTACGATAGTGAGTTCAAATATCTCATCCAGTACAACAGGTTTTTCTCAAAGTGGATTGGCAGATGGAACGTATACCTATTCACTTTATGCGATTAATAGTTACTCAACCACCTCAAACGCCGGAGTTTCCAGCACGTTAACGATCGATACAGTTGCGCCAAGCGCTCCAGAGATCTCAGCCAGCAAAGCTAGTTTGAATGGCAACACGATTAACCTTAGCTGGAACGTTCCAGGTACAACCTCCAAATTCTTACTCAAACGGAGTTTCAATAGTGGGCAAGCTACAACAGTCAGCTCCAATATTTCAAGTTCAAAAACAAGTTTTTCACAAACAGGATTAGCCGATGGAATATACAGCTACAGCTTGTATGCGATTGATGCATACACGAATACTTCAAATGCCGGAACAAGTTCAACGTTGACGATCGATACAACCGCTCCAAATGCTCCGGAAATAACAGCTACAAAAACATCCTTGAATGGGAATTCAATCAATTTGAGTTGGAACGTGCCAACTACAACATCCAAGTTTCTACTTAAACGCAGCTTCAACGGCGAAACAGCTACGATAGTGAGCTCAAATATCTCATCCAGTACAACAAATTTTTCACAAACAGGGTTAGCTGATGGAACGTACACCTACTCACTTTACGCGATTAATATCTATTCCAGTACCTCAAACGCAGGAGTTTCCAGCACGTTAACGATCGATACAGTTGCGCCAAGTGCTCCTGAAATTTCCGCAAGCAAAGCTAGCCTGAATGGCAATACAATCAACCTCAGCTGGAATGTGCCAAGTACAACATCCAAATTTTTACTCAAACGAAGCTTTAACAGTGAAACAGCTACAATAGCGAGCTCAAACATCTCAAATTCCACAACGAGTTTTTCACAAACCGGATTAACAGATGGAACCTACACATACAGTCTTTATGCGATTGATAGCTACACAAACACCTCAAACGCCGGAACAAGCTCAACCTTAACCATCGATACAACCGCACCGACTGCGCCAACGCTTCACAGCATCACCTCATCCAATTCCACGGTTGTGTTAACCTGGGTAAATCCAAGCAACGATTTTTCATCCGTCACCGTACTGAGAAAAACCAGCGGATTTGCCTCCGGATACGCCGATGGATCAGCTACGGTTGTAACCCAAAACTTCACGGGTACAAGTGTGACTCAAACCAGCCTTGAAGATTCCACTTACTATTACAGCGTATTTGCAAAAGATGCGTACGGAAATTACTCCACAGCCACAAATGCGAGCATCAAAATTGTACAATCGATTTCAAACGGAGGCTCTGTAAACGGACGTTCAGTTTCATTGAATGCAACGGTAACAACCAATGCCGTTGTAGTAGGCCAAAGCAGCAGTGGAACATTGGAATTAACCTCCGGAACGATATTAAAATCCGAAAGCAGTGTTGTGGGAAAAGATACGGGCAGTACAGGAACTATTCTTGTAAGAGAAGGATCAACCTGGACAAACAGCGGGCAGGTGACGGTTGGAGATAGCGGCACAGCCTCGCTCACCCAAACGGGAGGTCTTGTATCGGCCAATAGTATTGTGTTTGCAAAAGAATCAACCTCAGTAGCCACGGTGAGATTGGATGGAGGTAAACTAACGGCATCCACACTATCAGCCGGAACCGGAACCGTAGATTTTGCAGTCGGCGGAGGAATCCTCGAGTTCAACAATGCCAACTTTACGATTACGCACACCTCAGGCACCTTGAGAGCAACAGCCGCAAACAACATCATGAGAGTAACAGGAAATGTGACTCAATCCGGTGGAACCCTGGAGCTTAAAGCCGGATCTGGAAACCTGATACTCCCATCCGGATTTATAACTGGAGCCACAGTAGGAAGCGTTATTCACACCTCAGCTATTGGATCAGGAAGCTCTGCCATTTTGACTGTATCAGGAACTTTAACAGCCGGAGGCACCCTCAATTTCAGCTTATCCGAAGCTGTAACCCCAAGATTGGGACAGGTGTTTCAGTTGATATCCGCAGGCTCAATCGTAGGTACATTTAACACCATTGTGAGCCCAACATTGGCATCAGGCTTACAATGGGATATGTCGAAATTGTACACAGCTGGAACAGCGAGAATCACTGGGTTGGACACCTCGGATCTTCTGGGATCGCAGGCTCTGGTGTATCCGAATCCATCCAAAGCGAGTGGGGGAGCAACCTTGGGGTACACGCTTTCACAGGATGCCACCATCGAGATCCGCCTCTACTCCTCCTATGGAAGAGAGCTGTACAAAACCACATGTGTAAGCGGAACAACTGGTGGCACAGCTGGGTATAACAAAGTGCCATTGGGACCCACACAACTAGGCATCACTTTAGACAGCGGAATCTATTTCTACGTGTTAATAGCCAACGGCAAAGTCATCGGAAAAGGCAAAATGGCTGTGAGACCGTAAGGGTTTTAAATTTTACCCTGGCACCTTTTCTCTCTTACAACCCTGGTACCTTTTGTCTGCTTTTTTGAAGACTACCCCGTCAGACTATGTCTGCCACCCCTTCTAAGAAGGGGAATTTTGTTGATTCTATAGCTATTAGTTTCTTGTTGTCACCCCAGCGGAGGCTGGGGTCCAGTCTGTTTTTGATTGAACTGGATTCCAGCCTCTGCTGGAATGACACATCGCAAATAAAATTACGGTTGTTAAATTCCCCTTCCCAGAAGGGGTGGCAGCGAAGCTGACGGGGTAGTCTGTAGCTTTTAGTTGCTAATCTTTCTAACTTGCCTTCTATCCATAAAATAACTCCCCGTAAATCCCGCAATCGTGCCTACAAGCCCAATCCCAAAAAACATAAGTAATATCCCAACAATACGTCCTTCCCACGTAACCGGATAAATATCCCCATACCCAACCGTTGTAACCGTTACAATGGCCCACCATAAGGCATCAAAAAAGTTGTTTACGTTACTATTGATGTGATATTCCATCGAAAAAAAGGCCACGGCCCCCGATAATATGACCCAGGTTGTAACAGCCGATAAATAAATATATTTGGAGCCTTCATCCAGAACGACTTCTGCAATTTGAGCAATACGTTTTATACGTGCGACTACTCGCACCACACGAATCAGTCGGATAATCCTCAATAATCGTAACGATCTGAAAAATCCATCAGATATGGGAATAGAAGCTAAAACATCTGACCAGTTTTGTTTTAGATAGCTTTTTTTACTGTCAGCTACATATAATCCCGATAGAAAATCAATTAAAAATATAAGAGAAATACATAAATCGATGATATGAATGAGATGTATTTGTTCCGGAACAAGATGCGCGCTAAGCTCAAAAACGAGTAGCCCGACGCTGAAAATAGATAGTAATACAATGGTAATATCTATCCATAGACTGGTGCCAATCCAGTTTAAAACGGTTTTTATCATAAATGTACCTTTTTTTAATGATGGAGGCTTACTTTATTGTACCTTAACCTTAAGGTTACTTCTTAATGGTAGTTGGCTGTTAAAGACTGCAGGGTCGTTTTATCCTTGCACCTTTATTTTTAATATTCTAAACATCAATCCTATAACCCACCATCAGCTCATCCCCTGTTTTTCCTCTAATCCCCCAATTCCCCGGCGCACTCTCAAACAACGTAATCTCAATATCCTGCTTACTAATCCTACACTCAGCAGAAATAGCCTCCATAAGCCTATAAATCAAAGCCTTTTTAGTCTCAGCCAATCGCCCTTCAAACATGCTGATTTCAATAATAATATAGTTCGAACTTCTATCATTTGGATAAATAAAATCCTCCGTTTTTAACCCGATAAACCGATGAAACCGCTTCGATTCCGGTAATTTTAAAACATCCATCATACACGCATGAATCGTGTCAGACAGACTTGTCCGTAGCGCTTGAAGTGTGGACTCTAACCCATAAATTTTTACCTGAGCCATTTTGTATCCATCCCAAACAATAAAATATTGGCTTTACTACCTAAGAACCCTATAATTACCACAATGATTCCATTCGAAAAAGGCCTTATTATTTCTGTGCACAAAGACAGTTACGTTGTATTGATCGAAAAGCGCGAGCTCAACGCCGAGCTTTCGGGGAAGTTGCGCTTTAATACTGCTTCAGAGGAAGATTTTCCAACCGTTGGAGATACCGTAGACCTCCAGATTGTTGATGAGCAGTTTGCCATTATTCACGATATATCTCCTCGCAAAACGCTGTTGTGCCGCCAGGCTGTTGGTCAAAAAGGACGCAAGCAACTGATTGCCGCCAATATCGATACCGCATTTATCGTTCAGTCCGCCGAAACGGATTTTAGTATTAATCGCCTGGACCGCTATCTGGACGTTGTCTATTCGGGCGGTGCCAAAGGCTGTTTGATCTTAAATAAATGTGATTTGCTTTCTAAAGACGACCTCGATCAAAAAATTGAAGCCGTTCGCTCTCGCTATCCCGATCTTAAAATCATACTGACAAGTTGCCTCACGGAGAATGGACTTAATGCCGTGAAGGACGCAATTGAACCCGGACAATTATATTGTTTTATGGGATCTTCAGGCGTTGGAAAATCGACCTTGTTGAATAAAATTGCTCCTGAATTGTCGCTGGCCACAGGTTCGGTTAGCGATGTTAATCACAAAGGAAAGCACACCACAACGGCCCGCTCCGTGCATGCGTTGCAAAATGGAGCTTGGGTGGTGGATACTCCCGGTATGCGAGAGCTTGGTGTTACGGAAGATGAGGGGAGTCTTGTCGACGTTTTTCCTGAAATCGTGATGCTAAGCTATCAATGCCGTTTTCCAAATTGTACACATAATGTTGAACCCGGTTGTGCCGTTTTAGAAGCTATTCGTAAGGGAGATTTGTCCGAAAAAACTTTTCAGAATTACGAGAAGATGAGACGAGAAAAAGCTCACTTTGCGTCTACTTTGGTGGATCGCCGTCAAAAGGAGAAGCAGTTTGGGAAGATGTATAAGCAGGTTAAAAAAGGGAACCCGAAAAACAGGGCGTTGGAGTAGGATTACTACTTAGGGAATTGCAAGTTTTGCGGCTTGTTTTTTAATAACGCCTACGATTTTTTCTATAGTTTCTTTTTGTTGATTATTTAGTCTGAGGTCTACTGCCAGCCTATTCTGGAGGCTTTCTGCTATAGTCACAATATAATATGAGTTATCTGAAAGTAGCTTTTCAATATATGTTGTTTTAATATCTATCTCACTAGCAAATTTTACCCAATGACGTCTGCGAACATAATCAAGTCTCTTTTCTCCACCAATTTTCATAGCCATGTTTTTATTTAAATTGCGATATATCCTTGTGGAAAGTAAGTCGTAAAAAGGAGCAAGTCGTATGCCCGTTTCACTATAAAGAAATGAAATATTTTTTCCATGAGCATCTGCATTTCCAATTAAATAATTAAATAAAGCCCAAGAAGCAAATAAGCCTTTATCTACCGCAGGTTGTACACTAAATGTATCGATAGCGTCTGCGATTTTTTTTAATGAAGGACCGCCTTCAGCTTCGTATTTTTCATTTGGACTAATCCCCAAGACCTGGCAAAAATCTTCTTGATGTATTCGATGAAGAGTACTGTCTGTTTTTTCGATATGGTCGTAACGGTCATAACGGTCAATCGCTAAAATCATTCTATAAGGACGCTCGATGTCATAAATGAGAAAAACTTCAGGAACAGGTAGCCCAATCTGTTTGGCCAGTCTCATACAAAAATATTCGTTTAAAGCTATTTCCTCAATATGTTGATTGGGTGGTTTTAAAATAGTGTTAGTTGCAGCACCTTCTTCTGGTAGTGACAGTTGTCCATTTTTATCTCTAAATACGGGTAGTTTTTGTTGTGCTCCAGCAAGAGAGAGCCGAAGCCCTTTGGCCATAATGAGAGGCTTTGTTGTCATCTCATCTAAAAACTTGTCTAAATCCTCCTCAGAAAGAGGTTTGTATTTGCCAGGATGAATAGTCGGATTTTGTGTAGTATACAGTGATAACGCCCCTGCACAGTCTCCTCCAATTGCCTCGAGTAACCCAAAATCATTTTGTTCAGAAATTCCAAGTTTTTGTGTTATGGCCGTACGTATTGTCCCTTCAGGAAGTATGTTCGCAAAGAAAAAACGTACTTTGTCGCCTTTATGCGGTTCTTCCTGTAAAGGTAACGAAACTGAAATAGCTTGTGGCGTATTTTTTAGCCACTCAGGAGTATACTGCAAAAACCATTCTGAGCTTTCTCTCCAGAGTGTTGCAACGCAGCTATCTTCCCAAAAAACATAAAGTGTTTTAACCATGGTTTGACTTCGATTTAATTGTAATGAGCAAGCCTAGCCCCTTAAGAATACTAATAACTTTCACCAGAGAGACTGTAGGTTTCCCATTTTCCAATTCAGATAAAAAACGTACGCCAACATTACACAAGGCGGCGGTCTCAGCTTGTCTTAGCCCCATGTGTTTTCTGGTTTCACGTACGATCAGTCCAAGCTCTTTTGGATTGTCTATAATATTCCCGTTCGGGAAAATATAGTTGTTGTTGGTACTCATTGCTTTAATTTATTCCCGTTCGGTAAAAAAATAACACATTTATCTAAAAAAAGCTAGATTTATCCCGATCGGGAATAAAAATGCAGCTCATCTAAACCAAAACACAACCGGAAAAACAAACACAACAAAAGCAACCCACACAATATAAACAGGCAAAAACCTCGCAATTGCATGCTCTACCGTCACCGTATCCCCATCTTTTCTGATAGCTCCCCATAACTTACCCGCAACCCATATTAAATGAATCAAAATCAGCACATTTCCACCCAAAATAGCCAGCCGATTCGGCGTAAATCCATCTGATAACCGAACAATAATCGCTGAAAGTGCAACCCCATTAACAATAATAGTTGTGACGGCCAGCAGAAAAAGACTCTTCAATTCCAGCTTGCTTTTAAATTGATTTTGAGTGCCAACAACAGAAAAAAGAATCAGTGCCATCACCCCAATCAATAAGAGATTAAACATCAAAAGAAAGTGACGATCCGTATAGATGCTTTGCGTCGAAAAGGGCAGGGCAATCAGATAAATAACGAGCATAATCAGCACTAAAGGACTGAAAATCCTGGCTATAACCGGAGCCACTTTACTGACCAACGTCGGATTCTCCCGAACAATAAACGTCCCCACCACAGGAGCCGCAGCCAGCCCAAAAATAGCAATATAATTGAAATAAAACGTCCGAATATCAAGATGAATCAGCCCAAAAAGCCCAAGTGTAATTCCCGTCAAAATAATTCCAGACATCAAAATAATAGGCACAATCACAACAAGATCGGCGGTGTATCGTAAAAAAGACAGCCTCGCTCGAAGATCCGAGTGATCGTTCCCGATAAATATAAAACCCAGTACTCCCCACAATAATAGAGGAAGGTGAATGCAGGCTAGAATGGTGGTATTGCTAACGGTAGTGTTTGGCAGGATGTTTATTACAGCTAATGAAGTTAAAAAGGTGATTGCAGCCAGTACGATTTTGGGTGTGGATGATCTGTTTTTCCACATAAAATAGGCGGTGAGGATAGGGAAGACGATAAATCCGCTATTGTGGGTGTAGAAAACAGTGGCATCGATTGAGAAAAGTTGAGGGATTTTTGCGATGAGTCCGGCTAATAAAGACGCCAGGATAATGATGATCCAGTCTTTTGTTATTCCCCATGGCATCCGGGAGTCATCGTAATGGAGGCGTTCGTGCCAGGCTTGGGCGATGGGGTTGTGTTGGATTTGTGGGTATATGGCATTGAACTCGGATTTGAATGTGGGTTTGTCGGATCTGTAGAGTTTTTCTAAAAGAGAGGGGGAGTTTATGTTGTTTTGGATTTGAGTTTGGGTGGGTCTCGATGTTTCGTGCATAGGGGTATTATATCAAAATAAATCTACGGGTGATTATTATGTGGCTTTTTTAGAAAGCTTTTAAGAAATTAAGTATATTAGTAAAATATTTGAGACATGGATCTACCAAGAGAAAAAAAAGAGGTTCTTAAAGATATACGACAACTGGTCCAATCTCCAGGGTATATTTATCCATTATGTATGATGCTATTTGAAGATTTTCATGTTGACTTGATTAACATGCATAAAGCAGATTTGCATAGCCGATTAAGTTTTAAAGAAGCTGCGTTACTATTGGGTTTTTTAATACAAAAAAAAATTGATTTTACAAAGCCTCATTCACCAAATTTAGTTGTACAGCTTATAAACACTACACGTAATTTGTTAGTTGAATTACACGATTCTTATAACATTCCACATTTTGAAGCTATGAAGGAGGTTTTTAATTCTGAATCTAAAACCCTGGATTTTGAAACAGTAGAAAAAACCTACTTTGGGCAAGGTAGATTTATGGAGGAACCATTTTTTTATTCTGGAACTGGAGTTTATGATTTTCAATATTTAGATTTCCTAGAAAAAAAATATAAATACGATAAAGACTGGCTACAGAAAAATCGATGTTTTGATATCGAAGTATCGAAAGAAATAGTGGTCTCAATGAAAAGTATTCTTGCTGAGAAAGGGAAAGCGGTTCATTTGTATTTTTTGCGAGAGTCTATACCTGATTGGATTGAGAAGAAGAAGAAAGAAAATCCTGATGAAGATATTGAGAGTTCTATACAAGACACTATTCCAATGTTGCAGTTTCATCAATACAGTGACTTATTTTTTTTTGATGAAAGTATCGTAAAGAATGGATCTGAGGAAGAAAAAAGGAAAGCTGGATGGAACAGCTTTTATGACGGACTAGTTGATCTATTTACTATCTCTAAAACTGATTTTTGTACAGCACTTGATACTACTGCATTTTTAAATAACTTCTCAATTGAACCATGCGAAAGCTGTAATAAAGAGTTTAATGGTCCAGGTGATTACAACCTTATAAATTCCCATCCTGTTATTAAGTTATCAGATGATCGGTATTTTGTACCAAATATGTTTCTAGTTTCTGAGGCCGTCTACGAAAGCCCTTTCTATTGGATGATTCAAGATAAACGCTATAAAGATCAGTTAGGAGAAAATAGAGGCAAAGTTGGAGAGCAGGTTACGTATGATTTTTTAGCTCCTGTATTTGGTGAATCAAAAATATTTAAAGGTGTGAAGATAAAAGCTTCTAAATTTGGTACAACATCAAAAAAAAGTAAAGACGTAACAGATATAGATATTTTTTGTGTTTTAGGAAGCAAGGCACTTTGTGTTCAGGTCAAATCTAAAAAATTATCTTTATTAGCCAGAAAAGGCAGTGATGAACATCTACAAAAAGATTTTAAGGAGGCAGTACAAGACGCTTATAACCAAGGCTTAGAAACTAGGAGGCGAGTCTTAGATGGGTCTGCAAAATTTTATGATTCTGATGATAACGAACTTTTTTTATCAGAGGGTATTGATGATGTTTATATAGTGTGCGTCACAACTGAAAATCTGCCTGTATTGCCTATTCAGGTTCGTCATTTACTCTCGAAAGAGAAAATCGATCCGTACCCAATTGTAATCACTGTTTTTGACTTAGAGCTTATAGCATATTACTTAGCTGATCCGTATGATTTTATGTACTATCTTAAGCAACGTATATCTTTGACTGACTATTATCTAGCTACTGAAGAAATCACTTTTCTTTCCTATCATTTGTCTAATAAATTATGGAAGAAACCAAACGTAAATATGGAAGCGTTAGACGATAGCATTGCCGCTGCAATTGATAGAAACTATTACCCAGCGAAATTAGGCTTGAAAGTCCCAGATACAGGGGATCGTATTAAAGCTGCTTGGAAAGATGAGGATTTTAACCACTTATGTGAAAAATTGAAGACATTCAAGCAACCAAAAATAACAGATATTATTTTCTATTTATTAGATCTTTCTGGTACGGCTAGACAAAATCTAGTAAGCATAATGATTGATACAAAAAAAAGAACCCAAGTTGATGGGAAACCTCATGATTTTTCTTTGCCTCCAGATGAAAGTTTGCAGCTGCGAGTAGGTTTTACTTACGCAACTACTGGTACCGATAATATAGAAATTTTAAAAACGAGATTGTTAAATTTATGTGAAGCTAGGAAATATAAAGATAGGGGTGATATTTGGGTTGGGTTTGGTAGCTTAAAAGCAAGTAATGAAATTATTGACTGCGTTACATTGTTTGATGAAAAATGGAAATACGACAGCGAGTTAGAAGAATTTGCACACGGATTTTTACCTGGTAAAGGTCGCCAAGTTCGATTTGGAAAGAAAATGGGTAGAAATGAGAAATGTTCGTGTGGTTCAGGTATAAAATATAAAAAGTGTTGTTTGAGATTCTTAAGTAATTCTTTTCATTAAAATTTTTTTGTATTTCTGGTGAAATTTTAGAGAGAGCGTAAGTCGTTTCTCTTGTACGAAAATACTTCCTCTATTTTCTAAGAGATGTCTCTGTAGTATTTCTAGTGCTGTTATCCGGTATAACTAGGAGTTCTTTAAAAAAATCCACGTTTTTTTTAGGATCACGATAAGCTTGATAAATTCGACCTGTAGTTGTATCTAGGATAAAGCTATGTTGTGCGGCTATAGGATGATATACAAATTGAAACCTTCCTACTTCTAGTTCTTCATTTTTGTTCGAAATTATAAATCCAAAGATAATCCCTAAAATTAGAGTTGCAAATAAACCAATTGCTATAGATATTTTTTTTGACACTATGAACTCCTTAATATAAACTTTTGTTACTCGATAATAAAAATAAATATAATTTATGAAGAGTGCTTACTCAGCTGTTTCACATCGTAAAAAACGAGGTGTTGCTTCCCCTTTATAAATCACCATCTCTAAAAACATGCCCAACGGCCTAACCCACACCCCAAAATCCCCATAACAAGCTCGATATACCACCATGTCCTCTAAAGTTTCACTATGCTTGGCGATATAGAGGACCTCGTATGTGTTTCCTTTGTAATGTTGATAAAAGCCGGGGCCGATCATGTAATAATAGAACTCTTATTTCTTGCCATTTTCAAGCGTCTCTTTTATAGAGTCTAGCCATTGACCTAAAAAAGTCGACAATGCATCGCTTGAATAAAATACCCCAGCAAAAGGACCGGAAATGGATTCCTGTACACGTAGAATGGTTTTGGAATCTTTAGATTCTATTTGCCAAATATGTATAGCCTGATTTCCAAAAGCGTGACCCGACCAAGCTAACACCTTCCCCTTATCACATACTGCAACATGTGATTCAATCCATACCCCATTTGTATGCCACTGAAACAGAGTCCCCTTCTCTAATAAACCGGGGCTGCGGACCTCACTGATTCCCTTAAACCAACTAGGCCAATTCTGAGCATTAATTAAAACATCCCAAACTTGGTCTGCAGACGCATTGATGGTGACACTCCGCTGGGCCTTCACCGGAGCATCCTGTTTGATTTGCAGGAGTTGTGCTTGTTCATAGTAATGAGGATCTGCATTGCATCCACATAAAGCCAGACAAAGACCCATCCCAAAACATAATACATATTTTTTCATAACTGAGGGTGTTCCGTTTCAAATCTTTGTAATTGATCAAGCTTATAGAAGGTTCCTGCGCCTATTGTGCCTTCTCTTATTAATATAGATTTAGCTACTAAATCAGCCAATTCTTTTGTTGCCGTTCCTTTTGATACTGAGAATAACTTTTGGTACTGAGAATTTGAAATGGTTCTATTTTCTTTAAGGTGAGTAATAGTTCTTTTTTGCCTATCATTAATATCTAATTTTTGGATGATATCTGTAGCTAACTTGTCTTTATAAAAGGATACAGAAAAGCCGCCAAATTCTTCTTTAAATTCAGGTTCAAACAATCCAGCTTTTTCACAAGCTTTATAAATTTTTTGTGTTCCGGTTCCCCATGTCTCAACCAATCCTGCTTTGAAAAAAATATCTGCTAAAAGATCATTTCTCGGTTTAGAGGGATGGTTGGTTTTAAGATCCGATAAACTAAGTGAATCAGGAAGCCCTCCTGAATTCCAAAAAACAGCTTTATCAGGGTAAAGTTTAATTTGTGTATGTGCCCCAATGTAGTCTCTATGTATAAGAGCATTTGTAATGGTTTCTCGAAGTGCTTCTTCAGGAATTTCTAAAGTTTCTGTTCGATAAAGCCCCTCGATATTAAGCGTAGATATCAAGTATTTTGTTCGAAGAATTTCCATAGCTTTTGTGACTTGTTCAAATAAATTGCCTTCAACGGTATCTGAACTTACTAAAGTCCCATCTTTATCAAATTTTCCTATTCTCAAATACGCATTTGTGAAGAATCGTTTTGGATTATTCCCAAATAATAGAATTGCAGCTCTTTTGAGTTTTTTATGGGTTACTAGATTTAACTTTTCTAAGAGTGTCTCTAAAGAAACAGGCTTATCTATACCAGAAAGTCGGCTTGATGCTTCGTCTTTAAAGGTTTTAATAGTATCTAGATTGATATCATTAATATTGGATTCATCTAAAACATACTCATCCCAACTACTACCAGATCGCTCAAGAAGAAATTGGGTTAATTCTTTTCCTTGAAATGCCTGGGTTGTGCTTCCGATTCTTGTAAAAAACTGACCATTGTATGAGATTGCTACCGATGCTTTTTCAATTTCAACGACAACTATTTTTTGTTCTGAAAGAGTTTGGGTATAAACTCGTGGAATAAGACCACATTTAGAGACAATCTTATTGGGAATATCTTCCAACAGTTTTTTGGTATTTATTGTACCTACAGGTTTTGACTGATCGTCTAATCCGATATAGAGCCTGCCTCCATGCGAATTGGCAAAAGCAGAAATTGTTTTTAAACAGGAATCGTCTTCCCATTTTGTTTTGAATTCAGTTTTGTCGGATTCAAAAAGCGTCATATTGGATAATGTATCATCCAATTATTATCCAATCAATGGCCAATTTATCCAATATGATATTCATAAGTGCTGTTACAATCGAATAAGAGGCCAAGTCACTGCTCAATCCGTTTTACTCGAGTCACAAGATGGGAAGCTATCCAATTGAAAACTAAAATTTATTAACAAGTTTAAAATCAAAGACAGTATTAAATATTTCTTGCGGGGTGTTTTTGAGAATGTTTTTCTCATGTACACCTCCTGATTTTGACTAATAATTATTTCCCATTTGCTAGTCACCAGACACTCAAGTCGAGCCACGAGAATCGAGTAAAACGGATTGGCTGGGGAGGAAGGATTCGAACCCTCGAATGCCGGGACCAAAACCCGGTGCCTTGCCACTTGGCGACTCCCCAAAATAAGGTGGACACATAATAAGGCTAATTCTACCTTTTTTCAACCCTTGTAGCCATCTCGTATAAATGGCTCATTTCTTCTTCAACGTTGGAGTGGGCTGATCCTAGAAGGGTTAAAAAACCTCTTAGGAAGATGCCTTCGATTTTGGTTTTTTGTCTTAACATGACGATGACGCCGTTTTCGGTGGAATTGAAGCGGTAGTTCCAGGAGCTTTCGATGTTGAAGGGGCTGTCTACCAGCTTGATTTCAAGGTCGGATTCCTGAAGCATGTAGGTGATTTCGAAGGTTTCAGACGAACCTGATTTGGAGTACTGCTTCCATTTTGGGTAGCCCGCATCGTTGGTGCCAAGCAGCTGGATGTTTAGAGCATCTGGATGCCATTCTCCGTAGGTTTGCACATTGGTTAAAATAGCCCATACGGTGGCGCTTGGGATGGGGAACTCTTTTGTTATTTCAGAGGTTCTGATTTTTGGGACAGCGATGCCCACTACAAAGACCAGAGCCACGAAGCCAATAACAAGAGAGATAATGAAATAAAGTAGTCTGGTTATCATTGACGAAGCCAAAGTTCGAATACAAGACCTTTTTTACCTGTAAATGAGGTTGGTCTTGGACGTTCAGGTAAGGCCATGTTGATTTTTACGGTGTCGTTATCGATTTCGATGATGCCTTGGAAAACACGTCCTTTGAAAGGACCGCTTTCAGGGGTGATGTCGATTTTAAATGGGGTGGAATCGGTATAGATTTTAATTTGGCCAACACCAGATTTTGCAAAACCGCCTTGATAGGCCGGGTAGCTGAGTTCTGCGTATTTAATCGAGTATTTACCATCAGGTTTAATTTGGTAACGGAACTCTTTGAAAATGGTTTCAGGCAACCATTCGCCGTGCCATTGAGAGGCTAAAACTTTCCAGTTTCCGGATAGGGCTTCCCAGACTTTTTTCTCCATTTCAGCTGCTTTTTGGGCTTCTTCATGGTTTGGGACGGCTTCTTCACTTAACATTTTATTGGATATAACAGCTGATTTATCAATCAATTTTGTGCTTACATCCTGTGAAAAAGCAGGTGAAGTCAGTGCGAAAACAGAAAGCGTTAGAACGCAGAATTTTTTAAACGATTGAGACATTGAGGCATCTCCTTAAAGATTAGGTATCTCTCTATTCTATACAGGAGTTTTTAAAGCGTCTACTAAAGCCTGATGAAAACGGCCGTTGCTGCTTAAAATGGTGCCTGTATCCATGCGCTCGGTGCCGTACATATCCGTGACGGTTCCGCCGGCTTCTTCAACAATCAGTTTTAAAGGAGCAATGTCCCAGATTTTTAGGTTGCAGTCGAAGGCAAATTCTCCACAACCCATGGCGACCATCATATGGGCAAAAAAGTCACCGTAGCCGCGTTGGCGGAACGTTTTATTTAACAGGGGGATAAGGCCTGATGGTGTTTGAGCTGCTTTTTCGCCTGAAAAACTGCTGTGAAAGGCCATACTATTTTCAATGGTATCGACCTGTGAAACAGCCAGTTTATGATGAGGATTTGCATTGTAAAAACTGCCTTCACCTTGGCTTGCCCACCATTTGTCCTTGGTTTTTGGCATGGATACAACAGCCGCTGACAATTTCCCCCGCTCTTCAATCGCCATTAATGATCCAAAAAAAGGAAGTCCTGCAATAAAGTTTTTGGTGCCATCTATAGGATCAATTATCAATTTTAAAGGGGCATTTGAATCTCCTTCTCCAAACTCTTCCCCAAACACAACCATATTGGGATATTTTTGGTGAACAATGGCCCGTATTTTTTGCTCAATTTCAATGTCGGCTTGTGTGACTGGTGTTTTATCCTGTTTGGTTTCAATGGTGACGGTTTTTCCGCTGTAATGCAGGTTCGTAAAATAGTGCATGGCGATGTCATCGGCCAGTTGGGTGAGGTCTTGTAATAATGGAAGCCAGCTACTCTTTTGTGTCATGTTTGTGGTAAACTTTCTCTTCAATCTGTATTAAAACTTGTCGTAAAAATCTTGTGATTTTATTTAAAATCCAAATCATCCTAACATGGGGATATATCTATGAAAACCTTACGTTTAGCTGTTGTTTTGATGGTATTTTTGTGCGTAAAAGCTCAGGCTGGTCATCTTGTATTTTATCCGCCTCAACATACGGCTGTGTATTTTGAGGGTGTGGCTGCGGCATCAACGGCAAATGCGTTTCAGACGTTGCCGCTTCCGAAAGGTGTGTTGCCTCAATCTGTGATTTTATTTGAGCCTGAAAATACATCCTATATGCTGGATCAGTTTCCAACGTCTCAGGAGAGTTTGATGACGTCTTTTGAGGGGAAATCGGTGTCGTATGTAGGTAAAAATGCGACTCAAAAAGGGACGTTGCTGGCCTCCATACAAGGTCAACCTGTGTTGCGTATTGATGATCATATTGTGTTGAATCCTCAAGGTGAACTTTGGGCTTCTGATGCCTCACATATACCTCAAAATGCGTTATTGTTGTTGAAAAATTCGGAAACATCGTTTCCTGTCTCCTTGAGCTATGTGATTGATACTATCGAATCCTCTGTGGTGTATCATCTCGACTATGATGAAATGAGAGGTAGCTCTCTGCGTGGTGTGCTGCAATTAACCAATCGTTCCGGTAAATCGTTCCCAGGTTCAACGCTAGAGCTTCGTTTGGGCGATTCTCCGTTTTTAAGACCTCAACAACCCAGGATGTATATGGCAGCTATGGCCAAAGCCGCATCTTTTTCAGAGCCTGAAGTGAAGCAGTCTGACGAAAGCTACAGATTTAGTTTTCCAGATAAAATATCTATTCCAACTTCAGGTATTTTATCCATTCCGCTTTTTTCAAAGCAGCCTGTAAATCCATTAAAAGAGTATCGTTTCGAGCCTCCAGCTTATGTGGATGCCAACAAAGAGTATCAAACTCATGCTCAGGTATCTTTGGAATTTACAAACTCCACGGCGTTTCCGTTGCCGTCTGGGACTATCAAATTATATGAAAACAGAATCTGTTTTGGTGAGGTCAGGCTTTCAGAGTTAAGCAAAAATGAAAAGACGACGATTCCTTACGGTAAGGCTTTTGATGTGATTTGCTCGAAACAGCTTGTGGAAACCCATAAAAATGGGCCGTCTATTACGGAAGAATATCTGCTGGTGATTAATAATCAGAAAGATGTGCCGATTAATATTGATTGTGTGGATTCGGTAACTACCAATAAATGGACGGTTTTAGAGTCGAACGTGAGCTATAAACGGATGGGAGATTACCAGTTGTTGTTCAGTGTGGATATTCCAGCGCAAACGACTACGACGATTAATTATACGATTCAGAAATAGGATAAAATGCTTTCAAAGGGTAATTTATCCTGTTAAAATGCTTTTATGAGGAAAATTATCAAAAGACAGTTCTCTTTAAATTTACCTGAACATAAATCTGCGTTTTTATGGGGACCTAGAAAAGTAGGTAAAAGTTATTGGATTTCTCATGAATGTAAGTCTGCTACGCTTATAGATTTTTTAGAAACAGATACCTTTGCAGATTATGTTTCGCGACCATCATTATTAAGGGAACGTTACCAGGATCATAAAGGGTTACTGGTTATTGATGAAATTCAAAAAATACCTTCCATTTTAGAAGAAGTTCATTGGCTTATTGAAAAAAAAGGATTGTCTTTTCTTTTAACGGGTTCAAGTGCAAGAAAGCTTAAAAAAGGGCATGCGAATCTTCTGGGTGGTAGAGCATGGCGGCGGCAGATGTTGCCTGTAAGTTATAGTGAGGTGGAAGGTTTTGAATTGGAATCTGCTTTGAAATCAGGTTTTTTACCCTCACATTTTTTATCTGAAACCCCGGTTGAAGAGCTTCGTGCTTATGTTGCTGATTATTTAAAAGAAGAAATAGCCGGAGAAGCTTTGTTGCGGAATATTCCTTCTTTTTCAAGTTTTTTACATGTAGCCGCATTAACTTCAAGTGAGCTTATTAATTATCTAAACATTGCTCAAGAGGTGGGTGTTTCTCATAAAGTAGTTAGACAATATTTTGATATTTTGGAAGATACATTGCTTGGATTCAGAGTATCTCCATGGAAAAAATCTGTTAATAGACGCCTGATTCAAACAGATAAATTCTACATATTTGATGTTGGAGTGACCAACTATCTAGCTAAAAGAAATCCTGTATTAGGCAGTTCTGATTTTGGTAAGGCATTTGAACACTTTATTGCAATGGAACTAAGAGCTTATCAGGCTTATAAAAACCCTGAAATGGATATTCGATTTTGGCGTACTAGTTCCGGTCAGGAAGTTGATTTCATTTTAGGTGAAATGGATGTTGCGATAGAAGTAAAAGGCACTTCCAAAATTGATGGTCGTCATCTTAAACATCTTCAATCCTTGTCTGAAGATCATTCCGTAAAATATCAAATAATAGTTAGTTTGGAATCTTTACCCAGAAAAATAGGTACTATCTTAATTTTGCCTTGGCAGATTTTTTTAGAAAAACTCTGGGGTGGAGAGTTTATTTAAGATACTTATTAAACCACTTCACGTTTTCTTCCATGCAGGCTTTTTTATTCTCGTAACGGGAAATAACATGCCCTTCATTTGGAAATTCCTGATAGGACACGGTAACGCCTTTGTTCGAGAGGGCTTTGTTTAATAAACGAGCCTGCGTGACTGGAACTCGGGTATCCAGGGCTCCATGTTGAATGAGGGTAGGGGTTTTGATGGTGTTGATTTTGTAGATAGGAGAGCGTTCCAAAAACAGGCTTGGGTCGTCAAACGGGGTTTCTCCCAGGTAGGATTCCATCCAGTCTGGAATATCGATAGTAGCGTAAAGGGAAAATAAATCTGAAAATCCGGCGCCAATGGATGCCGCTTTGAATTGTGATGATTTGGCAAGCATGACAGTAGATAAATAGCCGCCATAACTCCAACCTGCAACACCAAGGCGTTTTTGGTCTGCAATTTTAAGTGTTTTTACAACATAATCGATTCCTGTCATGACGTCATCGTAATCTACAATGCCCCATTTTTTGATAAGTGCGCTTTGAAACGGTTTTCCATAACCTGTACTTCCTCTGGGATTGGGCATGAGTATTGCAAATCCCATGCCGGCTAAAACCTGAGTAGGGTAGCTCCATGTTCCGTTGGCAAATCTGTTGCTGAAACTGGAGGCTGGGCCGCCGTGCAGTATCGTAATTAAGGGATATGTTTTCCCAGATGAAAATCCAACCGGTTTAATCAAAATGCCTTCAATGGTTTCCTTATCCTTGTTTTTCCATTGAATGATATCCGTTTTTCCAAGATCAAGCTGTTTAAGCGTTATATTTAAAGTCGTTAGTTGCACCGGTTTAATATGCGGGAATGATGAGCTGTAAATTTCAGGAGGTAAATTGCCATTCTCTTTTATAAAAAATGTCTGTTTATCCTGTTTTGAAAAACAAAATTCTTCCCAGATATCTGTTCCTGTTGTAAGTGCTACAGGAAGTCCTGTTTTTAAAGGTAATTTATAAAGATGGTAGCTTACTTTTTCTTCAACAAGATACAGAAGTGCGTCTTCGCTTTCGTTGTATCCATATACTTTTTCAATGCTTTGTTTTTTTGTATGAAAAAAAGTAACCGCACTTTTTTTAAGAGGATTATAAACGCCAAGCATTAACGAACCTCGCCACTGACCAGCCGCAAGCGGCGTTGTTGCAAACGTGATAACACTGGCTGTTTGCCATGATGGCCTTAAAAACGGAACTGGAGCTGCTAAAAGAGGCTTCGGAACCGCTGTTTTTAACGGGATAATAAACCCTTTGGCATCTAAATTATCTGATGTGATCTTTTCTGTGAGGGCAGAGTACACAATAGCATTGCTACTGGGACTCCAGGAGATGCTTAGTACATGGTGATTGGCCGGACTGTAATTGTGATAGCTGTTGGTTTCCCTGTCGTAAATAACAAGGGAATGTCTTGGCGGTGTTTGAACAATGGCCGCAATTTTTTTCTCATCTGGAGAAAGGATAAAGGACTTAATTCCAAGTGAAAATGTAGCAATAGAGGCGTCTTTTTTTAAAGCATTGATAGCAAAAATCTGATTGGGTTTTGAGGGTCTGTAAAAATAAAGTGTTCCTGATTTTCCCCATACCGGTGAATTTCCAGAGGTAATGATCTGAGTGTTTTTTGATGAGGTAGTTACCCAGATGGAATGGGAAATGGTATAGGCTATTTTATTCGCAGTGGGAGCTAAAGCCAGTTGCCTGGGCCTTTTTACAGACAAGGCATCGTCAATAGTCATGGGTCGGGCTTCAACTGATGAGGCTAGACCTATACCTGCGCATATCGCTACTAGACAGAGTGATTTTATCCATTTCATAATAGAGACACATTATATGTCGAATCATCACTTGCAACCAGCTTTATTTGTAGCCCACGGTTCTCCGGCTAATGCGTTCGAGAAAAACGATTTTTCTCAAACGCTCAGGCATTGGGGCGAACAGTTTACCGAAAAACCTCGGGCGATTCTCTGTGTGTCTGCACATTGGGAAACAGAGGGCTATCAGGTCACAACCGGAGCGTTTCCCCGAACCATCCACGATTACGGCGGTTTCCCTGAAAACTACTACGACTTTACTTATCCGGCACCGGGATCTCCGTGGCTGACACAAAATTTAAAAGGCTTATTGGATCATGATGTTTTTGAGCAGGATCAATGGGGTTTTGATCATGGAACCTGGGGTGTTTTAACGCATCTGTTTCCAAATGCCGATATTCCTGTCGTGCAGCTCAGTCTCCCTAAATCATTTTCAACCCAGCAGCATTATGAAACAGCCAAAAAACTACGGCCCTTACGTGATCAGGGTGTCATGGTGATTGGCAGCGGCAACATAGTCCACTCCTTCCGCGCGATGAGCCCTTTGCCTCAAGCTCCTGCTCCGGCCTGGGCTGTGGAATTTAATACTCGGATCCGTGAATGGTTAAATAAAAATGACCATCAGGCTCTGGTAAATTATCGCACACTTTTGCCTCAATTAGCCACGCTTAGTGTGCCTACACAGGATCATTTTTTACCTTTATTATATGTCATCGGCCTGCAATATCCCGGCGAAGATATCCAGTTTAAATACCAGGGTTTCCAACACGCCAGCATGTCGATGATGAGCTTTCAGATCGGATAATCATGTCACTTTGGATTTTAAAACAATTACATCAGCTTATTAAATCGCTTCACTCCAACGAAAGCCCCAGCCAGCTTGCCGCAGGATTTGTACTTGGCAGTTTTATCGGATGGGTTCCCTTTAATGTTTTATATTCCATGGTCTTCTTTATATTATTATATGTATTAAATGTTAACGCCGGTTTTGGATTGCTGGCTGTTGCTGTCATCACACTATTTTCGTTTTTACTGGATCCTTTTGCGGGTATCTTAGGTTCAGCTGTTTTAAATACGCCAGCTTTAAAAGGATTATGGACACTTCTGTACAACCTCCCGATTATTCCTTTCACTAATTTTAATAACACCGTCATGCTGGGCTCTTTTTTATGGGCCTGTATTCTGGCTTTACCCTTATATTTCCTCACAAAATGGATGGTGATTCGTTACCGCGCCTCCTGGAAAACAAAGGTTGAAACCTGGAAAGTTGTACGATGGATCCAAGCCTCAAAAGCTGTAGGCTGGTGGACAAAACTTAGGAATTTCTCATGAGAAAAAAGTGGCTTTTTATTTTAACGGCTATCATTTTAAGCCTGGCTGTTGTGGTGTTAACCCGGGATTTCTGGGTAAAAAAAGCCATTATTAAAGGATTGCAATCCGCAGCAGACGCAAAGGTAGATATTGAGGATTTGCATGTATCCCTCAACCCATTTGGCATTACGATTAAGAAGCTGGAAATTGCCAACCAAAATTCTCCCATGCGGAATCTGGTGGAAATCGATACGATTCAGCTTTTAGTGGAACCTCTTCCTGCTTTAGAGAAAAAATGGATTGTAGATGACGTTCGTGTTACGGGTATTTCCATTAATACACCGAGAAAAATATCCGGTTATATTCCGGTTCCACCGCCTCCAAAAGAGGAAAATGTGTATAAAAAAGATTTAAAACAGGGTCTCGCTAATGAGATTGCTTTTTTAAAGGCTCAGCTTCCAGCGTTACAATTACCTAAAACAGAGACTTTGGAGGTTGTAAAAACCTTTAATGCCTCCAAAACCCAGGCCGATGCCATGGGAAAAAAATGGGAAGCCGTTTTTGCGGGAAAAACCATTCAGTCTGATCTGGATAAAATCAACGCGTTAACCGAATCGTTGAGCAAAACATCATTATCCATTAATAAAATTGAAGATTTAAATGCCCTTAAAAAAACAGTGACTCAGGTTCAGGATCTACTAAATCAAACTCAAAATTTATCTAAAAAAGTACAAACCATCCAGACTGATTTTAATACGGATATGAAAACTCTTTCAGGTATTCCTCAAAAACTTCAGCAGGCTGGAAAAAATGACATCCAAACCTTAAAACAGCCTTTCTCTACCGACAAATTAAAGTCTATAGATTTTAAAAACGGTATTGTATTCGAGCCTCTGAAAAAGCGTCTGGATCCTGTTTTTAAGAAAATCGAGCTGGCTTTAAAATTTAAAGAAACATTATCGATCCCTAAACCTCAGTTGTTTGGCCGTGATAAAGGACAGTTTGTTCAGTTTGAAAAAGAGACGCATTATCCCAAATTCTGGGTAAAACATGTGGCTATTTCAGGAAACGGAAAACAAGGCGAGCTTGTACAGGGGCAGCTAACCGATCTGACATCCGATCAGCGACTTATTGGAAAACCGTTGGTGGTGTCGGTGTCTGCCATCCGTTTATTGAATTCCGCTTTTGGATTTCAGTTCAATTTTACGCAAACCCCGTTTAATGCAACCTTGAAAAATCAATGGAATTTGGCGTTTACCCATTTCCCTCTTCAGCAGTTTATCCCTCTTCCTAAAAAAGAATTTACGGTTACTCAGGCCGATTTATCGTTTACACATGAGGCTACTCTGATTAATAAACATCTGGATGGCGCCGTTAAAATTGCTGTGGATCCTTTAAAGGTTTTGTCTCAGCCTGTTTCCGAATCTAACCTTCTGGATTTAAATGCTGTTTTGGGTGATGTTTTAGCCGGAATTTCATCGGTACAGGCTGGAATTTCTATTTCTGGTGTACTTCCGAAACCGGATATTGCGTTTCAAACCAACATCGATTCTGTATTTCAAAATGCCTTTCAAACAGCCCTTCAAAAGCGTTTGGATTATGCAACAGCCCGTGTTCAACAGCAAATCGATACGCTTGTGAAGGAAAAAGAAAAAGAAGCCAACGCCTGGATTGCCGTGCAAAAGAAGGCTGGGGATGAGTGGATTGCTGCACAGAATAAACAATTGGATGCGTTAAAGAAATCGCTGGAGGCGCAGCAGAAGGCATTGGAGAAAGCGGCAAATGGTCAGCTGGATCAGGCCAAAGCGCAGGTTCAGGCTGGATTGGATTCGGCTAAGAAAGAGGCGGAACAAAAGGCAGATGCAGCCAAAAAAGAGGCCGAGAAAAAGGCCAACGAGGAATTGGAAAAGGCCAAACAAAAGGCCATTGATGATGTTAAAAAATCATTGAAATTGTGGTGATTGGGTTTGGGGCGTTGGTATTGCGTTGATGGGGGTGTAATGTAGAGACGCAAAATTTTGCGTCTCTACGAATACGGGGATGGGTGGGTTATTTTTTCTTTTTAACGGGTTTTTTCGTTGGTTGGTTTACGGTTTTTGTTTCCTGGTTTTTTTCCGGGATTTCTACCTTTGACACGGGTTCAATCGGTTGAATGGTAAAAATTTCTTTGAAAAAATCCTTCATGGCTTCAAAAGAGCGTCTGTCGGCTTTTTCGTTATAAGCTGCACCCGAGGCTTTATCTGTTCCGGAATTTGGATCAGAAAATGCATGAACGGCTCCGCTGTACTTGATTAATTGCCAATCTGCGTTTGAATCGATCATTTCCTGTTCGAAGGCGGCTACTTCGTCGGCTTGTACGAAGGGGTCTTCAGCGCCGTGCAGGACAAGGATTTTTGGCGCGATAGAGGATTTATTAACAGTAGGATTGCTTAGGCCACCATGGAAACTTACGGCACCAACGATAGGTGCGTTGTCTCTGGCCAGTTCAAGAGCGGTTGTTCCACCGAAGCAATATCCAATAATCGCTGTTTGTGACATATCCACATTCGGCAGTCTGTTCATGGCTTCAAGACCTTTTTGGGCACGGATACGCAATAGAGGACGGTTCTTTTTATAAAATCCAGCCAGTTGTCCTGCGTCCTGTGCGGTTGTGGGGCGAACGCCTTTTCCGTAAATATCCAATGCAAAAGCTACATAGCCCATTTCTGCAAGTTGTTTGGCTCTGCTTTTTTCATAGTCACCAAGGCCTTTCCAGGCATGGGCGATTAATACGCCAGGTCGTTTTCCTGGTACATCATCTCTGTAGGCTGCATATCCTTCAAATGTTACTCCATTGTAGGAATACTCGATCACTTCCGTTTTTACTGCGGCAAAAACAGGCACGGCACACAAAAGCAACGCCAAAACCTGCTTGGTGAAGGTGTTTGTCATAGGACTCTCCTCTTATTTTTGTTCGATTTTTTCTCTGATTTTTAAGGTTTCTTTATCTACATAATAGACAAAATCCTGACCATTAATGGTGCTATTAAAGAAGAGAATAAAATCTTCGCCGTCTTCATCGGCTGAAATATCATAGTCTTTTGCATTTAAGCCTGACAACCCCAGATCTCTATAACACACCTGCATGGCTTTAAACATCGATCCGCTGATTTCAGTGTCCTGTTTTTGAGGCTGGATTTTCTTTCTGGATTTAGACATCTGTTTTCCATATGTAAGCTTTAATTTGGCCAGCTCCTTGCTTAATTTTTCTTCCAGATCCGATAGTGCCTCTCTGTAAAGATGGCGATTATAATCATTTAAACTGAGGCTGTGTTTAAGGTGGGTTGCTTTAAAATCCTGGGGAATAGAGTCTTCTTTTAAGATAGATTTTGATTCGCCCCAGATTTCTCTGGATAACCGGTTTTTTCCTTCGTCATCTACGATGTTTAGAATCAGTCTTACCTTGATTTTGGTGAAAAATCCTTGAAGGAAATCATCCTGTCTGATTCTGATGAAGGTTAGTTTTGCAGCAATCAAACCATCCTGATCAGCCACATTGCATAACATTTGTGCTGTTTTTGCTGTGGAAATTTTAAAAGCTCCCTGTCCTTTTGGTGAATAGACATGAGCATCCTGAATGGTTTCCAGTGTTTTATACTGTGTGGAAAATTTTGGTGAGATGGGAACAACAGGCCATGGAAATTGTTTTCCAATAGCTTCACTGATGTTGTCGTAGGATTTGTTAAGGAATATTTTTTCTTCTTCGGATAGATTTGAAACAACACCATCAGTTTCTGTAACAGGGAACCGTTTTTCTACACCGCTTTCCAGTTCAACCAGATTTAAATCTACGGTATAGCTGGCAAATCCTAATTTTTTGGCGGATTTAAGAAAAGTTTTTGTATCACCTTTGCAGCTTGTAAGGAATACGAGTGTGCAGGCCGTGAGTGTAAATAAAGCTACTTTGTGTTTGAGGGAGTGCATTACTGTTATTTTAGCAGAAATTTTGAATAGAGAAATATTTATTTTATGGAACGTACAGCCTAAGTGGTCTTGCGTGCTTAGACTGTACCAAACGTGTTACATGAAGCCTGGTTTAAAAATTGAAGGTTGTATCCATGGCTAACCCATAGTTTAGACCTGAAAGTCCTTTGTTTAAATTTCCGGTTTGTCCTGAAACGACACCTTGAGTGAGTGACGTGAACGTTATAAAAATATTGGGTTCAAAGATCCATTTTTTATCAATAATCATTGAGTAGCCCAATGCTCCACCAAAATCATAGCCGTTAAATCCTGCATTGTTTTTATCTCGCATCATAATATAGGCTGCGTTTAATTCACCAAAAAATCCATCTTTATTAAACTTGTTACCTTCAAAATATTGTCTGGCTTTCCCAAAAATGCTGAAATACCCAAGCTCTGAAATATAGGACAGGTTATTGTTGTTATTATCAGAAAAACTAACAAGAACACCCAGTTTTTGCTGACCTAAGGATGTTTCTATTCCCAATCCGTACTCGGAATTACTGTAATCCCTGAAGGAAACATATTGCAGTTTTACCGTTTGAATCATTCCCATTTTTAAACTTTCAAATGTTCTGGCCTGTGTGCCTAATAAAATTCCCGATTCTGCATAGGCTGCATGTGATGCCAGTGTGACTAAAAAAAACAGTGCGATAAACATCTTTTTCATAACTAAAATCCCCTTTATTTTTTAAAGAAAGCGTTGTAGGCGTCTTCTAATGTGGTTTCCAGAGCTTTAACAACGGCTTCCCGTGTTCCCTGATAATCGTTTTGTTCGTTGTTTTTTCCAGAAAGCGGTATCTTTTTTTGGCTGTGATGTTCGGCAATGACAGCGTTTGTGGCTGTATCAATCAGATATACATGGATTTTGCTGAGTCCGTCAGGTCCGCTGGTTGGAAAGATGCTGAAGTAGGTTTGTTCAGATCCGAAAAACTCCACATCCAAAAAGGCAACGTAGTCCACATTTAATGTTGTTTTATACGATCTGAAATCATACGGTGACAGCTTGATGCCGGCAGCGGCTGACGGTATTTTAAGCTGTTTTTTATCCAATGCCAGTTTGATGGCTGTTGTTTTTATCCCTTTACTTTCAAAGGCCTGTCCGTATTTTTGTAAAAAGTTTTTGTCGGCTGATGGTGCTACTTCCAATGTTTTAAGACGGTCTGGCAGGCTGCCCGTGGAAGCTTCCGTAAAGACGTATTCCAAAAATCCCTGGGCGCCCGTACGATTAAAAATGGCCGAGGCAGTTTCTGATTTCCAGGCTAAAGCTACAGATCCTGGCTTCCCAAAAACGGCTTTGTTCATGGCGGTATTTCCTCGTCCGCAGCCAAAAGTTATGAACACGAGTGCTCCTAGCATTACTCCTAAACTGAATTGTTTAATTGTCTTAAACATGATCCCCTCCTAAACAGGTGTTGATAATTGAATGAAAACCATTCATAATAGCCGCACTCCCTGTATTTTATCTGTGTTGTTCATCTAACTGACCATGGAAGATAAGCCTGGTCTCGCTGTGTGGGTTTTATAGTTTTGCAACTAACGGGGTATAACGAAGAGGGATAGATTTTTTCAAATCAATCTCCTTTATGTGGTTTTTCGACAAAATACAGGTTGTGCTCATGTGTATCTATCCTACGACGCTTAGTTCAAATGAAAGACGTAGGTTAACAGGCAGGGACCCAGTGTCAGGGTGATGGTTTGTGCTGTGGGGATTGTTATTTGTTGATTGCTCATTTCGGGTGCCCTTTTGTTTATTTTTGACTATATTTAAAATTCAATATATTCAAATTTGAATATATCTTAATGCTATTGTCTTTATCCTGTCAAGAGGATAAATTGTATTTATGACATTTAAAGAATTTATTCGATTGGTGCGCAGGCAAAAGAATATTCCAGTGAAGGAAATTTGTAAGGCACTGGATATTTCCCTGACCACCTTTCACCGTTTGGAAGACGGCCGAATTTTATATCCTCACCCTCATTTATTAAGAGAATATGCAAAGGTTCTGGATGCGGATTATATGTATTTAATGGAGCTGTGCGGCTATGTCGCTGCACCGGAACTTGATAAGGGACAAGCTGGTCAGCGGCTTCCTGTTTTTTCCTGGGATAGCGTTCCTGGTCTGGAAAAAATGTCTTACGATCAGCTGTGTCAGCTTAGTAAACAGTTTATTGATTTTGACGGTAGCCAGACGTCTGTGTTTTGTATGGATGTTGGGGAAGATTTCTGGCTTCCTGAAATTCAAAGAGGGGATAGGGTGATTGTGGAAAAAGACCCTGAAACCATTTCTGATAAAGATATTTTGTTGTTGTCCGTAAAAAAGCCTTTGATTGTGACATTCAGACGGGTGCGTATTTTTTCTGGAAAGAAATTTTTGCATGCCATGACGATAATGGATCAGCCACAGGAACAGGAATGGACGGCTGGACAGGCTCCTGTTGTGATTGGAAAAGTGATAGAAATCCGGCGGACATTTCAAGGTGGGCTTTAACGCTTTTTAAGTTGTCCTATCTGTGTTAAATTGACCGTGTTGCTGTTTTTTTGCAACCATTTTTTCATTGCTATTTAGGAGAAACCTATGTCTGTGCAAACCGAGTTGGCCACAGTTTCTGTCTACCAAATGAGTGTAGAGAGTTTTATTCGTTCATTAACAGCGCTTGGACTTATTCTTGAAAAGGCTAAAAAATTTTCTGAAACCAAAAAAATTGATACAGCTGTATTGTTTCAAACCCGTTTGATTCCTGATCAGTTTCCTTTAGCCAAACAAATTCAAATAGCCTGTGATACCGCAAAATTATTTGTTACCCGTTTAAGCGGTATTCAAGGCCCGGTTTTTGATGATTCCGAAAAAACATACGAAGACTTTCAATCCCGTATTCAGCAAACGTTAACATTTTTAAAAAGTGTTCCTGCAAGCTCTTTAAATGAGTTTAGAGATAAAACAATTTCATTTCCATGGAACCCAGGAAAAACACTGGATGGCGAAAGCTATGTTGTAGAGTATGCCGTGCCTAATTTTTACTTTCACGTCACAACGGCTTACAGTATTTTACGCTCTAACGGAATGGAGCTTGGAAAAAGCGATTATTTAGGTGGTGTTAGCTGGAAGCAAACCACTTAATAACGATTTAGCAATCTATACTAAAAAGGCTTCCAAACTGTTTATGTCTGGAAGCCTTTTTTTTTGAGTGCTTTTTTATAACTTAAGATTCAATTCGTGTTTTGCTGTAATTTTCAAGCTGGAACTCTTCGATTAATACGGTAAAATCGGCCCGTTTTAGATGCCCGATATGGGATGAAAACATTTCATTTAGCAAAGCGGCGGCTTTATGTTTTACTTTTTCACGAACCTCTAAAGGCCGCTCCACGATTTTAATGCTGAGGTGGATAAATCCAACAGTTTGGTCTTCAAAACCCAGCTTGTAGTCATCGTGACGGATGCTACGGCTTTTACATTCATCGGGATTGAAGCTGGAATGCCACTCTCCAAGTCCTTTGTGAAGCTCGTGGAAAAACGTTTCTTTGATATTGTGCGTGAGAGAAATATTGGATGAATATTCTAAAATAATATGTGGCATAAAAAGGCCTTTCTAGGTGGTGATATAGAGCATGTCCGATGCTTCAAGAATATCAAGTGGAAAAGGTTTTTCCAATAAAAGTGTATCTCCAGGATTCAGGGTTTCTTTTCTGAACTGCACTTTTCCCGATAACAGCATCAACAGCCCCGGTTTGTCCTGAGGCAAAACCAGTTGCGATGTTGGGGAAAAACGTCCCAGATAAAACGTGGAATCCTGATAAATCCACAGCCCGTTTTCAGCCTCATATGGCGAAACGATTTGGGCCCAGTTATCTGTTTGCCAGGTAAATTCCGCATCCTGATACCGCGGAGGATGATTCGCTTCGTCGGTAAGAATCCAGATTTGGAGCAGATGAACGGGGGTTGTTGGTGACGGATTTTTCTCCGAGTGGCGGATACCGGATCCAGCCGACATCGCCTGAATTTTTCCCGGACGTAAAATTCCACCGTTGCCAAGACTGTCTTTATGTTCCAATTCACCGGATAAGACAATCGTCACGATTTCCATATCTTTATGCGGGTGGGTGTCGAATCCAAATCCGGGATGAATAATATCATCATTAATCACCCGGATATTGCCAAATTGTATGGCTGCTGGATTGTAATAATGCCCGAAGGAAAACGTATGATACGATTCCAGCCAGTCTATTTTTGTGTAGCCTCTGTCTTTTGAACGGATAATGGAATAGGTCATACGGGTACCTCTCTTTTAAAACAAACTCTGGGTATAAGCTGACTCTATCTAATCAAACTACAGGAGGCATGTCTATAGGTGGGGTGTTTAGCTGTTTTTTTATGACTGTTTAGATTCGAAAGCTGCCAAATCTGTTTCGCTGATGGTGAAATATCGAGCTTGAGGATGATGGAAAACCAACGCTGAAACCGAAGCTTCCGGGAACATCATAAATTCTTCAGACAGGGTAACCCCAATATTTTTTTCAGGATCAAGCAATTTAAACAGTTTTTCCTGATCTTCCAGTCGTGGACAGGCTGGATATCCAAACGATACACGTACACCTGTATATTTCAGCTTGAAAATATCTTCCAGGGCCAGATCTTTTTGATCGGGGATTCCCCATTCGTTTCGGATATGGCAATGTAGCCATTCTGCAAAGCCTTCTGCGGATTCCAAAGCCAGAGCCGATAAGGCGTGGGAATTAAAATATTCGCCGGCATCCATCAGCTGTTTTGCGAGGTGAGCAACGCCGTCTCCGCAGGTTACAACAAACGCGCAAACTGTGTCGATGTCGTTAGCGTTCAGAAAATCGGTTAAACACAGCCCAAGTCCATCGGATTGACGTGGGAACGTGAATGTTTCGACAGTTTGCAGTGTTTCAGGATCTAAAATGTGAATCGAGTCGCCTTCTGTTTTAACCTTGAAATAGCGATACACAGCTTTTGCTGTTAATAAATTTTCGTTGATAATTTTTTGTTTCAGGCTGTCCATCAAATCTACAAGTTTTAATAATTTAGGATCCTGTTTGGCTAAAAGCGATTTGAAATTGCCTTTTAAACCCAGATGATTTCCATATAACATTTGCGGGTTAATATAATCCCAGATCTGTTTTAAATTCCCGTGTAAAACCTGCGTTGTAAAATGAGGTGCTTTTGCGGTGCTGAGGCTGTGATCAAAGACCAGTTTTTCTTTATGCTCACGTTTTGATGATCCACGCTGAGCCGGCTGTGCCGATGTGCTGAAGTTTTCCTGATGGTTTTTTGTTTCCTGAAGAAATGCCTCTTTTTTAGCAGGATCTGTTAATTGATTGGACACAGATAAGCCTGTCATGGCGTCCCGGCAATAGATAACAGGGCCATCGTATTCCGGGGCAATACGGGTGATGGTGAACTGTTCACTAAGGGCTGCTCCGCCTACAAGAATGGGGATAGAAATACCTGCGGATTTTAAATCCTGTGCAGTTGTTACCATTTGCTGGGCAGATTTAACCAAAAGACCCGACAAGCCTATAAGATCAGGCTTGTGCTGATGATAGGCCTCAATCAAGGTTTCCGGCGGACATTTGATGCCCAGATCGATAACCTGATACCCGTTGTTTCCTAAAATAATCTGAACCAGATTTTTTCCGATATCATGCACGTCACCTTTTACGGTGGCCAGAAGCATTTTGCCGCGTATGTTTATATCACCTTTTTCCATAAAGGTTTCAAGGTACGCTACGGCGGCTTTCATGACCTCAGCAGACTGAAGTACTTCGGCTACAATCAGCTCGTTGTTATTAAAGAGTCGGCCTACGATATCCATGGCGGCCATTAACGGTCCGTTGATAACCCCAAGTGGATTCCATTGTTTTAACGCATCATCCAGGTTGGGAATAAGATGCTCTTTTGTGCCTTGAACAATGTTAATTTCCAAACGTTGTTCAACGGATAAGCTGCTTAAATCCACAGCTTCCTTTTCTACTACTTTTTTATCTCTGAAGTGAGCAGCAAAATTGGCTACGGGATCATTGCCGTTTTCGGTGTTGTACCATAATAAATCATCACATAACTTTTTTTCTTCATCGGGAATATGCGAAAACCGTTCCAGTTTTTCAGAGTTGACGATGGCCATATCCAGCCCGGCTTTTGTACAGTGATATAAAAAGACAGAGTTCAACACCTCACGGCCTGCGCCTGGTAATCCAAATGAAATGTTTGAAATACCTAAAATGGTTTTACATTTCGGAAACGCTTCCTTGATTAATCGAACGCCTTCGATGGTTTCTTTTCCCGATCCGAAATATTTTTCATCACCGGTACCGCAAGGGAAAACGAGGGGGTCAAAAATGATGTCTTCTTCGGGAATGCCGTAGTCTTCGGTAATAATTTTATGGGATTTTTTAGCGACAGCCAGTTTTTCTTCTGCGGTTACGGCCATTTCTTCATCGATACAGCCTACAACAACGGAGGCTCCGTAATGTTTCACAATCGGAAGTAAGGCTTTGCAGCTTTTTCCATCATCTTCCAGGTTAACAGAGTTTAACAGGCATTTTCCCTGGGTCAGCTTAAACGCTGTTTCGACCACATCGGCCATTTGGGAATCGATCATTAAGGGGACTTTAACAATTTTGGTAACAAAGGATAAAAATTTGGAGATATCGGCTACTTCGTCACGATCCGGGTTGGATAAACACACGTCGATAACGTGGGCTCCGGCTTTTACTTGTTTTCTGGCGATTTCGGCTGCTTCTTCAAAGCGCTCTTCCGTAATCATGGTTTTAAACGCACGGGATCCAATAACGTTGGTACGTTCACCTACGATATAAGGGCGGCTGTCGTTTTCAAAGGTTAAGGGGTCAATTCCTGATGCTCTGGATCCGTGATTAGGGGTAAAATTCCGAGGCTGTTTTCCTTTGGATTGCTGCTCGAGCTGTTTGATATGTGCCGGAGTTGTTCCACAACATCCACCCAGCATGTTTACCCAGCCTTCATCTACAAAGCTCATTAAAACCTTTGATAAATCCTGAGGGCCTTCCGGATAATGTCCGTCTCCGTCAGGGATGCCGGCATTGGGTGCAACGGCAATAGGGCAACGCGCAATCGTATGCAGCCCGCGAATATGATCTTTCATAAACGCCGGTCCTGTTGCGCAGTTTAATCCAATATATAACAAATCCATGTGTTCGACAGAGGTATAAAGGGCTTCAACACCTTGTCCGGCCAGCATAGTTCCCATGGTTTCGATGGTTCCTGAAACTGCAACCGGTAATGTTTTTCCCGTTGTTTTAAAGGCATCCAGACAGCCAATGTAGCCCGCTTTTAAGTTTAAGGTATCCAAGGCTGTTTCTAATAATAAATAATCGGCTCCACCTTCAATTAAGGCCACAGCCTGTTGAGCATAACTAGCGGCCATGTCATCAAAACTGATACCCCCAGTCACCGATAATGATTTTGTAGTTGGCCCCATGGCACCTGCAACAAACCGTGGTTTTTCAGGGGTACTGTAGGCATCGCAGCAGGCTCTGGCCAATTTTGCGGCTGTGAAGTTGATCTCGTAAGCTTTATTCTGCAGGTCATATTCGGCTAAAACTGTAGAGGTTCCGCCAAAGGTATTGGTTTCGATAATATCCGCTCCGGCCTCAAGATAAGAATTATGCACGGCCTGAATCGCTTCCGGTTTGCTGATAACCAGATATTCGTTACA
>CAZFCP010000006.1:0-102074 GCA_964517775.1 uncultured Candidatus Marinamargulisbacteria bacterium
TCCACATTTCCCTGGTCAGCAACAGGCGGTTTAGCCCTATATATCACTCTAAAAACAATGATCTACACACCGTTTTTCAAGAAAAAAACTGGCAAATTCAGACCTCTGACACTCAATAAATTTTCCACGTATTGGATTTTTTCGATATTTATAACCCACACCTTTTTCTTTAATCAAACCGATCTGAGATCATTTGTCATTGCGATGCCGCATGCAGCGATACTTTCAGCACTTCTTTTAAAGGTACGGTCTTTGCGAAAAATAAACATCAACACTCAGCTAGGCCTGACTACACTATGGTTTTTAGCATTTATTGGAGTATTTTTAGGACTCATCGTTGTTCCAACCGAAAATAAGCACATAATAATTAAATGTACAGGGATATTTTTCATTGGGCTACTATACCTATACAAATACACAAAATCGCTGTCATTTCAAAAATTAAACATGTGTTTTTTAGTCTTCATTTTGTCATTTGGCATTTTATTTTATTACAACAAAGAACTAACTGCCGATTCAGGAAAACAGGGAAAATGGATTCCACTCCTTCTGTCTCTTAAAAATAAAGGCGACATTTTGGTGATATACAGACCGGAAGACCGCCCATTACGCATGAGTTCTGATTTATCATATCCGGATTTTTTAGCAGGACCAGCAAACGTATATATATCCAGAGAAAACCAGCTTAAACAGCTGGCCACACTTTCTCCGACACCCCTTATTATTCTGTCCGATAAAAAAAGTTGGGAAAAAGCAAAGCTGGATGCAACAGTTCTTGATGAAGATCAAACATCAGGATTTTACTACATAAAAAAGTAAAAACTTTATACTTAGAGGCTAGAAGGCCCCGAAAAGAAATCTTAAAACAGGCTTCAAAACTGTCATCAGAATGGTATTTAGCACACCAAAATAAGCCAACCCAAAAATGATAGCAAACCCATAAGGCTCTATTTTATACAAAATTTCCCGAGGATTTTCCGGAAGAAAAAAGGCCAGAATTCGAGATCCATCCAGGGGAGGAATCGGCAACAGGTTAAACGTTCCAAGAAAAATATTCATATAAATAATCCCAAGCAAAATATCCTGAGATAAAAATACACCCCCATTTTTTAACAAAAAGAACCCAACCGTCGCAATTAAAAAGTTGGTTAGAGGCCCCGCCAAAGCCACCCACATCATGCCACTTAGTGGATGCTTGAATGCCCCAGGATTAACCGGAACAGGCTTCGCCCACCCCAGAAGCACGGGAGAACCTAACATCCAGGACAAACCCGGCAATAAAATAGACCCCAGTGGATCGATATGAGGAATGGGATTTAAGGTCAAACGCCCCATGCGCTTTGCCGTTCGATCTCCCAACAAATAGGCCGCCCAACCGTGAGCCATTTCGTGCAAAATAATAGAAAAAATCAAGGCAATAAATTGAATTAGATTAGTCATGGGACCCTCTCGGATGTGCTTTTTCATACACGGATTTTAGTCTGGATTTTGAAACATGGGTATAAATTTGGGTAGTCGCAATATTGGAATGACCCAGCAACGCCTGAACAATACGCAAATCGGCATCACCATCTACCAGATGCGTGGCATAACTATGACGCAACACATGAGGCGAAATCGGGTCTATAGACGATTTTTTTGAAATGGATTTTGTCATTAAAAAGACCATTTGCCTGGTTAAAGCATGACCTCTTTGATTCAAAAAAACAGCATTGGAGGCCTGTTTATTTAAAAGAGTTTTACGCTCATGTTCAAAATAATCAGACAAGGCCTGCACCACTTTTGATCCCATCGGCACCTTGCGCTGCTTTCCGCCTTTTCCATTCACCGTCATCCAGCCTTCTTCGAGGTTAATATCACCTACAAGAAGTCCTACACACTCTGATACACGAAGCCCACACCCGTACAAAACCTCGATAATAGCATGATCCCGAAGCGGATATTTGGACACAATGGCTGTATCCAACATCTTTTTGGCAGAAGAACGGGATAAGGACTTGGGCAAAGCCCTGTTTTTTTGAGGAAATTGAATCACCGTATACAACGGCTCTGTTATAAAATTTTCACGGGATAAAAACTTAAAAAACGACTTTAAAGCAGATAATTTTCGATGAAAAGCCGCATAAGACAGCTCTTTTTTCTTTAAAGATTCCATATACTGCTGCACGGACACCTGGGTGAGCTGACGTTTTCCCAACATATCCAAAAATTGCAGAATATCAGATTTATAGGCAGAAATCGTATGAGGAGAAGCGTTTTTTTGAAACTGCAGCCTCTCTAAAAAGGCTTCAAGCCAGGTTGTTAACGAGGATCCCATACACCCATTGCTTTTACATAAAATACAGCCGCTATGGTTTTAAGATCCTGGATACTTCCGTCTTTAATTTTTTGCTCTACCTCATTCAAGGTAAAATAGTGGATTTCAACATACTCGTCTTCATCGGGATGACTGGCACCATAGCTTAAATTTTCGGCCAGATAAATATGTAAAAACTCATCACAAAAACCTGGCGCCGCATAGCCTCCAAATAAACGCGTCCATTGTGTTGCGGTTATGCCGGTTTCTTCACTAAGCTCACGCTGAGCTGCAGCCAAAGGAGCTTCTTCAGGATCCATACCTCCTGCAGGAAGTTCTAATAAATCCTGCCCGGCTGGCCTGCGAAACTGTTCTACAAAAACCAGTTTTTTATCATCCGTAACGGCTAAAATGACCACAGCAGGACGATGTCGCACAATATCACGGGTAGACTGGTTTCCGTTTGCAAATTCGATATACTCTCTTGAAACCGAGAATAAATAGCCTTGAAACAAGGTTTCTTTTTTGAGTAATTTTTCTCTCATAGATGTATTGTATAAGATAGGGGTGAGCTATACAATGTGATAATGAGTTCCAAACGCATTCTTGTTACAGGCGGGGCCGGATTTTTAGGCAGCCACCTGTGTGAAGCCCTTGTTCGAGACGGACTGGATGTTATTTGTCTGGATAACTTTTTTACAGGCAGAAAAGCTAATATTCAGCATTTAACCTCATATTCAAATTTTGAGGTTATTCGGCACGATATTATTAATCCGATTTTATTGGAAGTGGATCAGATTTATCATCTGGCCTGCCCGGCGTCTCCGGTTCATTATCAGTACAATGCGATTAAGACGATTAAAACATCGGTTATGGGAACCTTAAATGTGCTTGGATTGGCAAAGCGGGTGAAAGCCACTGTACTTTTAGCTTCGACATCGGAGGTGTATGGTTCTCCGACTGTGCATCCCCAGCCTGAGAGTTATTGGGGGAATGTAAATCCGATTGGCCCAAGAAGTTGTTATGACGAAGGAAAACGGGTAGCCGAAACTCTTTGTTTTGATTATTTCAGGGAAGCAGCTGTTGCTATAAAAATTGCCAGAATTTTTAATACCTACGGCCCAAAAATGGCCATTAACGATGGACGTGTTGTAAGCAATTTTATTGTTCAGGCCTTAAAAAATGAGCCAATAACGCTTTATGGAGATGGCTCTCAGACACGGTCGTTTTGCTATGTTAGCGATTTAATTTCCGGGCTTATTGCCTGCATGAATACGGGATCAGATTTTACTGGGCCGGTTAATTTGGGGAATCCAGAAGAACTTAGCGTTAAACAGCTTGCTGAGACGATTTGCAAATTATCCAAAAGCAACTCGGCATTTATTCATAATCCGCTTCCTGAAGATGATCCGCATATCCGAAAACCAGATATTACTCTGGCCAAAAAAGCATTGCAGTGGGAACCTGAGGTTTCGCTTGAAACAGGTCTTTTAGGTACGATTGATTATTTTAAAAGTCTGATTAATCCCAGCTCGATATCCCGCTGAAGCGTTTTAGCCAGGGATGTCTTTTTATTCAGGGGATCTACCAAAACCGTGTAGCAACGCAGCCAGTTACCGGTAATCACGTCTGTCAACAGCTTATCTCCAATAAAAACCGCTTTTGATAGCAGAATGCTATTTTCTTTTGCAAAAGTTTGGGTAGAAAAAGGCAGAGGCTTCATTGCAAAGTGAATCCCTTTAACATCAGCCTGAACCCCTACACGTTCGATACGACGGTGACTGCTGTTGTTGGAGATAAAATAAACACGAAATCCTATAGCTTTTGCCCGCATCAACCACTGCAGCTTTTGCAGAGACAACTGACGCTCGTCCAGCCTCAACAAAGTGTTATCGATATCGCATAAAAGAACGCCGTAGCCTCTGTCGTAAAGCTCTTCCAACGGGATATCTTCCACCGTTTCCACCATAGTGTTTGGCGTCAGAATGTCTCTCAAGATAAGCTTATACTCGTTTAGAGACATCATGGAATAACGTTACTTAAAGCCTCTACCCACTTCATAATAGTGTCGTAATGCAATTTAAAACGTACAGGATTTGCAATTAAATAGGCTGATGATGAAAATAACTCATCTACAATATGCAGATGGTTTTCTTTTAATGTGGCACCTGTTGCCGTAAGATCACAGATCAGATCCGACAACCCTGTAATTGGGCCAAGTTCGATAGCCCCATACAGTTTCAAAATATCCACATTTAAGCCTTTTTGAAGAAAATACCGCTGAGTACAGTTTGGATATTTGGTAGCAATTTTCAAATGATGGGTAAGCACCTGTTGGGAAGCTGGTTTTTCACCCGCCAGAATAAGTCGGCAATAACCGAATTTCAAATCCATTACATTTAGCACTTTTGGCTGCTGCTCTTTTAAAACATCCAGGCCAACAATGCCGATATCTGCAGCACCCTGTTCTACATAAACGGGTACGTCCCAAGGTCTGACCTGAAGCAATCTGAATTGCTTTTTTGTGTCCCAGGTGAATAATTTTCGGCTGGTGGTAAGATCATCTTCAAACTCTATCCCTACTTTTTTTAACAGGGATAAAGACTCGGACATTAAATATCCTTTAGCAACAGCAATGGTTAAAGCGCTCATAGAACAGGATCCACTTTCACATCGTTAACAGACAAGGCAAAACCTACTGCCGGGCAGTCGTAGCCATATTTACATAATAAATGATCGTAGCGTCCGCCAAATCCCAGGCTTTGCTTCATTCCAGGAGCATAACATTCAAAAATAAGGCCGGAATAATAATGCAGTTGTTTTACAAGCCCTTTATTAAACCAGATATAACGGTCATAGCCTTTTTTCTCTAACTCTTCATACAGGGCTATGAGATCAGGATAAGCACTGACACACTCTTTTTTGCCACGCTTTGGAATACTGCCAAGAGCTACATAATCGCCACTCAATAAGGCCTCGCGGGAGGATTCAGGGTATTCGTTTACAAAATCGATGTGGCCAATATCGATTCCAAAGTCTTTCAAGCCAAGTCCAAGCAAGGTTTCTATACATAGGGAAATAACAGCAGCCTCAGCTTTTGGGCCTGTTTCACCGATATACTCCACACCGGCCTGGAAAATCTCCATATTAGGATCAAGACCATGCTGAACGGAACGGTAAATGGGGTTTAAGTAATATAATTTTAAAGGAAGAGGCGCATCCTGAAGTCTGGCGGCAACCATTCTGGCGATAGATACCGTGTGATCCGGGCGCAACACCATCACATGGCCCTGGGCATCAAAAAGCTTTACGCCAAGCTTGTCCAGATCTTCGCCCATTCCAATAGCAAGGGTATCCAAAAATTCTAAAGTCGGGGTTCTTACTTTTTTATACTGATGTGCTTTGAATGTAGATTCAATTTTACCAACAATATGTTCAAAGTGATCGGAATCTTCCGGCAAAAAATCGGTGACCCCTATAGGTGTTAATGTTTTCATACTCTGAGAGTGTATCACAGCCACAAATTCACGTAAAAGGTGCAAACAAAAACAAGTTAGAAAACATTAAGTAAAATTGACTTTTTTTAGAAAAAAATTACAGTAGTAAAACGGGATCACCACAAACCCGCTTTGTTAAACCCTAATCCTTTAGAATGTAGGTATTTCAAGGATTAGGATTAGGAAAATGGCCAGGATAATAATCTTGGCCTTTTTATTTTCTATCAGTTCAATCCTCAATCACCCCCTTTAACACAATGGTTGTGCGGGATAAATACTGTATGCAAAATCCAGATTGAAAAAAAGGCTTTTAGTCTGTTAGAATAAAGTCTCTTTTTTGCGCGAGTGGCGAAATTGGCAGACGCACTAGACTTAGGATCTAGCGCCGCAAGGCATGGGGGTTCAAGTCCCTTCTCGCGCACCATCCATTAACAAATCAAAACACAACCTCTGCGTTGTGTTTTTTAGCTTCTAAACCTTATTTCCATTCTTTTTTTTCAATACATAAGTCCCTGTGTTTTAGTGAAGAACACTAAGGCAGCACATTAAAATCATTTTAAAAATACAGTATTTATTAAGTACGGATTTCGGGGGGAAATCTTTATGTTAGGCTTCAGATTAGGATCAGAAAATTTAGAGCAGGGCTCAAAAGTCACCAGTAAAAAGGCCCAGGCAGCAAAACCTCAGGGAAGCAGCTCTCATCCAAAAGCAGCCTCTCCTAATAAACAAAGCTATACAGAATTGACGGAAACCCAAAGACGTATTTTAAGGAGTTTCACCGGAGACACAACGCCGCCAGCTATCACCTCACTTAACTTATCTGCGGCTTTAAAACGAAGTGATAGTGGATCCACCACAGATTTTAGCGCATCCCGCTCAGATAGTGAAAGAAGCTTTAGTACGGGATCAGATTCACCCCGGTCAACAAAAAGTGACTCAGAGCTATCCGTTAAACAGTCACAAAGTCAGCCCTCGTTTGTTAGGCAATTTTCTGAGAAGCTTACTGAGGCGTTTTCTAAACTTGTAAGAAGCGCCACCGAACCTCTTCCTCAAAAGGGACTGGCTCGAACAGGCGGTTTAAAACCGCATAGGCAATCAACATTGTTACAGGAGAGATATGAATCTGCACAAACCTCTACAGATCTGAACGAGATTTCAGAACTCCTGCAAGATCTAAATAGATATATCTCCAAAAAAACAGAGACTGACACAACAGGCGCAAACCAAACACAGATTCTAATAGCAAAAGATATGGCCAAAAACTTAGAAGACAGATTTATAGATGTACTTACTGATCCAAATCAGCCCAAAACATATAAAACTCTCCAGCTCATTACCCATCTATTTACAGAACATTCAACCCATATCAAAGACTATCAACTTTCATCAAATATTGGTGGATTAACAGATGAAATAAGAACCACGCTGAAAACTCAAGCAGAAAGATCAACGGACATTATTGACAAATTAATGGCCACAGCAAAGGATTTTTTCCCAGCAAGAGAACTTTCCTTCATTCTTTCATTAAGCCCAAAAGATGACGACAAACAAAAATCTCAGGTATTACTACGTACTGATTCGGCATTAAAATCCATGTTCACATTACTAAATACCAAACTACTGGAGCCTGCTATTCAAAAAAGCAAAGATGCAGGGATGCCTACTACACATAAGCTATTCAGCGACGTTCTCAAAAATGAGGCCGACTTTGCTAAAGCTGTCACAGATCTTCAAACATTTATTGAGACATTTAGCGATTCCACTAATCCTGAAATCATCAAATTGAGAGGAAATGCAGAATCCATACTAAAAACACTGGCAACAGCAGAGGAACAACAACAGCCCATTGACCCCAACATCACACAAATAGTCTGTGAATCCATGAAACATTTTGAAGCCTCAAAATCCATGCTGAATGTTCAAAATTTTGCGTTGATTATTGCAAGCTCAAAAAACCTTTTTGAAGTACCAGATATGAGTGTGTTTAAGGAAGGGCTTCTTCAATCTATTGAACGAGGAAAATTTCAAGATGGTGATGCCGTACAGCCTGTTGACGAACAAAATGCCCGAAAACTCGCAGACATCGCAGGCCGAGTTAGTGTAGAGCAAAATCGGGTATTGGACACACTAAAAGCAACGGTAGGTACTGCCAATTTCACACCAGAAGGGTTATTAGCGGACTATCCTGACACTCATCAAACAATTTTGGGCGCTCAAGCATCCATTCGGCAATGTGCGGAAGATGTACGAGAACTTCAAGGAAAATTTTCTACTCCTATTTTAAACGGAGCTGTTGTACAATTAGAAACAATATTACATTTGTATACAGATAAGCTCTCCAGATTATTACCACAACCACACAATGCTGGTGCTTAGATTCATTTTTTTCATTGCAATAAATGGAAAAAGGTGTCGATAACCTATCTGATAACAGTTAGATTTAAAACATTTAAACAACACGAAAGCTAATAAAATATGATTGGACATCCACATCCAGGACCATCTTTGATGGCAACGCTTTTTTCAGGCCTCTTTTGTGCAGGTAAGAGAGTAAAAACTCCAAAGCCAGAAACAGTGATGGGAGACGTATCTCCTAAACAACCTGTATCAGGTTCAAGCACTCTGAGCTCCACTGGAACAGATACGACTCGTCGAAGCTTACTTCTAGGCGGGGCTGCGGATACTCGTACAGGCTCAACATCATCAGAATCTTCAAAATTAAGCGATAATACTGATCACACAAATACAAGTCCACGTCGATCTTCATCTTCTTTATCTGTGCTATCCGTCGACTCTACATCTTCAACGTTCTCACAATTAAGTGATGATGCCGATCACATAAATGCAAGATCACGCTCAAAAGTATCTACGGCCGGTAAAGCATTAGAAAAAAGAACAACAGATGCCTTAGCTGTTTTAACAAAAATCTCCGAAGAAGCCAGAACCACAGCGGATTTCATTCCAGTTGTAGAGGCATTAAAAACGCTGGCCAACCACTATGCTACCCACTCCAGTGACAAAGTACCAATACAGCTTTTAGAAAACTTAGGAAACATTCCTAATCCTTTAGCCTATAACGGAACTTTAAGAAATCTGTTCCTAGCAACCCTTAAAGATGCGTTGCTTGAGGCAAAGCATGTGGATCCTAGTAGAAATATACGGGATAAATTTTATGATATCACTGGCCTTAGAAAAGGATTTTCAAAAATAGATGCAACAGATGATTGCAGAAACTTTTTAGCAGATGCTGCTCATGCCAAGGCCATTGGAATTCAGCTTACAGTAGAAAACCGAGGCATTATCAGCGACCACAGACAAGCTTGCGAAGATTTAAATCACACCCTAAAAACACAAGATCCTGGAAGAGCTCATAAAAAAATAGAAGCCCTGGCAAGAGTCAGTGTTATCACACCCCAACAAAATATACGCTATCTAGGCATTCCCAAAGAAACTGAACAATCACTTAAAGACGCTGGTCTACTGGAAACATTCAAATTATACCGAAAAAATGTTGCACATGCTTATCAATATGGGCTTGATCCTCGATTATCTTTATCACAAACAGTAAATTCTCATAGAGAACACGTACAAAAGCTAGAGCAATTATTAAAAACCCCTCCAACAGAAACAACTATTCGTGAATTGTGGGATGCCGTACATAAACTGCACGAAGCATCAACTATTATCTTTAAAAATCAAGAAACTATGGTTATTCCTTTTCCAGAACATATTACTCTGGCACTATCAAAGATAGGCATATCTAGAGAGACTTGCGTGCAATTTTACAATCGATTTGGAAATACCGAACTTGAATTAACTCTTAGAGTAGAGCTTCTCAAGCAAGCGAATGTCCCCCAAAAAGCCTTAGACGTTAATCAACTTGCAGGGCTACTGCTGCTGTATGCATCAAGACCATTAAATGAGCCCCTCCCCCCCTTAAGCAGCACTATAATGGAAAGACTTGATGAACAACAGCTAAAAGAAGGTGCCATAAACTTTCTAGATTCAAATTTAAAAGATAAAAACCCTGGAATTACTGACTTTTCAAAAAGAATCACAGAAATTTTTGGACGGTAACTGCAATTTTTTTAAATATCCTGCGATAATAAAATAGACAAAGTGTAACAAATAAAAAATTAAAACGAAAAAATCAAACAGCTAAACCACTAGCTGTTTTTTTTGAGCCCTAAAGTTTACAAAAAGTCATAATTTTAATTAATAAAAAGGAAGAAACCATGTTATCACCATCACAACATCTAACATCAATCGGAAAACCCAAACAAATCCATAGCGACAATCCAGCTTCAAAGAAAAAAAAAGCTGCACAATCAAAAACTGAAATACCTGCCAACATTCAAACCGTTTCTGACAAGATAAAATTAACCGGAGTACAAAAAAATCTTAAAGAGCTATTTGAAACCTGCCTTTCATGTAAAGAAAATGGAACACTAAAACACTTTCAAACCATGATAGACAAGTTATCAGAGGCAACACGTAGCACACCAGAAATAAAAGCCCTAAAAGCTTTTGTAAAAATTCTCCAAACCCCACAGCCTCAAGATTCTGATGTTAGACTATTCTTAAGACTTTCAGTAAATTCTATAGCTCCACAAAGACGTCAAGGGTCTAACGCTCAAACATTCAAACAATTATTTGATGCCCTTGAAGAAAGCTGTGATTCACCTAACAAATTCCAACAAATGGTTTTTGATGAATTTTCACATGAAACAGATACAAGAATCAGACAATCTCGAGATGTAGATAAAGCAAAACAAGCCTATTGTTCTCTTTATGGAGAACAAGAATGGGTCTTAAGAAGCCAAGCAAAAACGTTAACCCCAGAGAGTGCAACCGTTATTGTTGAAAATACACTTGGCAAATTAAAAATGTCAGTACCCTTATCAGAACTGGCAAAAAATGATCATGTTCGGGTACTCCGATTAGTATTAGATGAACTTTACAGAAATTCTGATTCCTTTAAAGAAATCTCACAACTTGAATTAAAAGCTTTACAATGGACATTCTCTAGACTATTTCAAAATGAACCGTTTAATTTCTCAAAAGCGGAAACACACTATAGAACCATAACCGGCTCTAGCAATTTTTCCAAACGTTTATTTCAACACTTATCCAGTACGAAAGCCTCTGACTTACCTCAAAATACACGTAAAGCATTTACAACGCATTTAACTGAACAAATAAACAGTGGAAATTTAGAGTTGGCTCAACATATTGTTACACACTGGCCTGTTAAATCCAGATGGGCAAGCACAGAACTTCTTCCAATCGTAGTAACAGAACTTGCCAAACAAAATACGGAAGCTAGTGATTTACTACTAAAAAAACTCTATAAAAATCTCTCAGAAACACAAAAAGTCACATTTTGTAATAATTTTATGGCTTTACGCACAGAAAATGATATTGCTCGGTTTGCAAATATCGTAGGAATAACAATTCATGACAGTATCGATTTCTATCTCAAATTCATAACAGAAGCCTTTAAGTTAACGATTGGCTACAAAAGAGACACCTCTTCGGGAATAAAGGCAGAAGTTACATTCAACAAAATGTCAAAAGAAAAGGCTTTAGAATTCTATGCTGAGATGTTTACCCGGTTTCTTGATCCCAGAGTAATTGGATACACCTGCACTCTTTTTTGCACAGAGGGAGCTTTATCTAAGAAAGCCTCAAGATTAGTAGCTACGTTTAATGCTATTTCTCAGTACTCTATACAACCTAAAGAAACGAGTACCGCACTACAAGAAAAACTGGCGCTTCTGATTCAAAGACAAATTCAAGCTGGACTTAAAGCCGGAGTAATTAACCGCAAAGATCTATTTCAACCTTCTGATATTTTCTTTAAAGGAAAAGGATACTGGTATAAAGAAGACCGAGTACCCACCAGGCTATTAAGCGATACAGAAATTGGAAGCATGGTATTTAATCAATTAACAGAACAAGATCCCACTGAAGTAGTTTCAGTAAAAAAAGTTCTTCTATCTACCGCCACTTTCAGTTTAATAGATCTCAGCCAGTATGTATTTGGATACCGTCTTTTTGGATCCCATGAAAGACCGGGAAACAGTATAGGCACAAGAGTTTTGACGACTGATTATGTGAATAGCTTAGGTCAAAATGGAGCAGCTGAAATTTCCATTTCGTCTATATCTCAATCTAAATAAGTAGCTAGAGTATTTTCTCTAAAATCCCAACTCTTACTGCATTTAAAAACGGAGCTGTATAGGCCGCATAAGCCAGAAACGTAAAGAAAGCCATGTACACACCCGTCATCAGAGGCAAAAAGCGTTCAGGCGTGCGTATAAACTCATCCAGGCGTCTTACAAGCGTATAGTGTGCGGCGGCAAGCGTTCCTAAAATCAGACAAATTACAGCAGCTACAAAGGCAAACGACTGGCTGGCCTCTTTCCAAAACTGGACAGTGAGGATAGCCAGAATAATCGTCATTACTGTTAATAAAATCAGGCTCGCTTTTCGGCTCCGCCGGATAAACACCTCATTCTGACTACTCACCGTAACAAGGTGATAAGCCATCAAAACCAGCAGTGGCAGAAAAACCGGAGCAATATAGCGGCCAAGCTTAATATGACCGGATAAGGAAAAAACGATCAGGCAAGGCAACCACATTGCGGTTAGAAGCTGGTACGCTTTTTTCGATCGAAACTCTGCAATAAAACCCTTACTGAACACCTGAAGAACTAGCTGAGCCGTATAAGGGAAAACACCCAAAAGTGCATATAAAACAAATCCGTAATAATCCCGTTGCGGAACGGCATCAGGAGCATCTTTGATGAAGCGCAGAACGTTATCAAAAACAAAGGTATCCAAAAACACAGCACCATGAGCCTTAGCCTGCCCCATCAACCAGGGGAAATTCAATGCCAACCCGGCTAAAATCACAGCAATTCCATCCCTCACAAGCAATAAAAACGAGCGTCTTACAATCAAATTTGAGACCAACACGTAACAGCCAGCCAGCCCAAGGGTTATGGAAAACCGGCTTAAACTTCCGATGCCAAGCAATCCCAATCCTATTAGTAAATCTGAGGGTTTTTCTTTAAAAAGATAGCGGGTATAAAAGGTACAAAATCCTAAATAAAAAACAGCTGCAGGCCAATCGTACATGGGAGTATGTGATAGGTACACCGTAGCAATCGAAGAGGTTGCCAGAAAAGCCGCAACTTTCCCAACACGTTCGTCGCCAGAGAGATCTTTTCCCAACATAAAAGCAAAAGCCACACCCAGAACCCCTACGCACACATTAAAAAAAGCGTAAGCATAGAAGGAAAGAGGAAAGAAATAGGTGGATAATCCAGCCATCCACGATAACAGAGGGCCATGAGCCTGATCGTTGGGGCCGGTTAAAAACAATCCGGTTTCTCGAACAGCCTTAGCCACCCACACCCAGTGACAGATGTCTCCGTCTGTTAAGGGGTAGAAAATAAAGGGCCAGCTAAAAATAAGAAAGGCTGCAATCAAAAATTTTCTCATAGAATGTCCTTATTATGGTTTCAGCTATTAAAACAAAAAGCTTGAAAAAAGAGAAGAAACTTTGTAACATATACAGACTTTTGGGTTCGCTAGTGTTCGTTTTGATTTTTTAATCAACCTTACTACCTCGCAAGTTAGTTTTATTAAAAAATCTCAAAAAAGAGCTTCACCGGGAGTCCGGGGAGCGGTTAGGAAGTATAGTTATGTCAAAAACACTTTTTCACGAAACAAGCCGTGAACGCTGGCACTTTTACAATATTGATGAGAATTCAGTAGATAAATGGGCAAATAAATTATCGCTTGATCCGTTAATCGTTAGATTATTATCGGCTAAACAGCTTATCACAGATAGCAACGAGCAGCCGGTTCTGGATTTTATCAATCCAAAAGAAGACCTGGTTACACGGTTTAAATGGGTTACATCTGACGAAGATCTTCAAAAAGCAACAACGCGTATTAAAAAGGCCTTGGATAACAACGAGCGTATCGTTGTAAACGGAGACCCTGATGCTGACGGTATTACCGGAACGGTTATTTTAACCTCTGGACTTACTCACCTTGGCGGAGAAGTGCATTACGACTTCCCTACCCGCTCTAAAGAAGGTCACGGACTTCAGCCTCGTATTATTGACGAAGCGAAACAATCCGGGGCCAGCCTGATCATTACATCCGACTGTGGAAGTAAAGACGTGGAATCGGTGAAATATGCAAACAGCCAAAACATCGATGTTATTATCTGCGACCACCATATTTTAGGTAAGGAAATCCCTTCGGCTTTATCGATTGTGAATCCGTACCGCAGAAGTGAAAAAACACTGGAACAGTCTTTATCTGGAGCTGGTGTTTCGTTTAAATTAATTCTGGCTGTATACGACATTATGGGTAAAGAGATTCCACTTCATTTTATGGAATACCTGTTAGCCATTGCTGCTCTTGGAACCATTTCTGACAGAATGTCCTTCTTAAATCCAATGAACCGCTTAATGGTTAAAAAAGGGATTGTGGCGTTAAACAGAACCAAAATGGAAGGGCTAAAAGCGTTAAAAGACGTGAGCTCTAACGGCATTGAAGAACTTCGCTCTAACGACATTGGACGTACGATTGTACCTCGGTTGAATGCTCCGGGACGTATCGGAGACAGAAGTGAAGGCATTCCTGATTCCAGAATTGTTGTAGATTTGCTTCTTCTTGGAACAGGTAAACAAAATGCTCAAAAAGCATCTGAAGTATTAGAAGAGTTTAACTATGTTGTTGAGCTTGATAAATCCAAAAAGAACACCCGCATGAACTTTGTAGATACCTCTTCAGCCTCTGACGATGCGTCGGTTGTAGAAGATATCAACGAAAAACGTAAATTTATGACCAGCAAAATCGAAGATGAAATCGATGAACTGGTTAAACAACAGGTAGACGTTGATAATGACAAAATTATCATCGTTCAAGGCAAAAACTGGAATCCTGGGGTTATCGGAATCGACACCGACCGTCTTAAAGACAGATTTTTAAGACCAGCTGTTATCCTTACAGAGTACACAGGCAGCGACTTTTTACGCGGATCTGTAAGAAGTATCCCAACCATTAACATGTACCGCATTGTAGACACCGTTGCAGAACAGTTTGAAAAGAAACACAATCGTCCTTTATTTCAAACTGAAGTAAACACATTACTTGGCAAACGTCTTGTAAACGCATTCGGCGGACACGCTCAGGCCTGTGGATTTACCTTCCATAAAAAAGATTTAAATGATTTCGTTGAACTGATTCGTGAAGGCGTTGCAAAACTTCCTCAGGAACAATTTAACTTCTCTTATGAGATTTTAGATACACTAAAGATTTCTCAAGTTAACTATGAGCTTGTACAAAAACTGGAATTTTTAAGCCCTTACGGCCAGGAATTTGATTACCCTCTATTCTTCATGGAAGGTATCAGCATTGGAAAAGCCAGACCTTTCGGAAACAAATATCAGGAAGCCAGAACCCCTCACGTTGAATTCTGGGTATTTGGTAATAACAAAAAAGCACCTCAAGCCTACCGCATTAACGCTGTTGGATTCGGTTTATGGGAAAAATTAACCAAGTTACGGTCAAATCAACCTAACACCAAATACGATATCATCTTCTCTGTAGAGTTCTTTAAAAAGAGAGTAAGAAAAAAATCTCTTCATAAACTAAGATTGAATGTTGTAGACATCCGTCTTTCATCTGAAAAAGAATAAGACGTTTAAGCGACAATAAAACATCAATTAAAACCCAGTTAGAAATAGCTGGGTTTTGTTTTTTAACGCTTCTTCCGTTTCTCGTCACGAATCATCTGATTTTGCACAGATAAATGATCTTTATAGGTACGGGTAAAATAATGCCCGCCTTTTTTATCAGCCACAAAGAAAAAATAAGGCGTTTGAGACGGCTCTAAAACAGCCTTAAAGGCCTTTAATCCCGGAGAGGAAATAGGTGTAGGCGGAAGCCCTTTATATCTATATGTATTGTACGGAGACTGTATCTTCACATCCGAATACGTCACGATAGACTTGGTCGTAAATCCCAACCCATAAATCACGGTTGGATCAGATGCCAGCTGCATTCCAACGTCCATTCGATTGAAAAACACAGAGGCTATAACCGGCATTTCCGCAGAAAGCTCGGCCTCTTCCTCTACAATAGAGGCTAAAGTTACAAGTTGATGGAAGGAATATTTGGCCTTTACACGGCTGGTCGATTGATCCCAAGTCGATACGATTTTAACCTGAAACTGATGCAGAAGCTCGTCCACAATCATGCTGGAATCCACACCTTTTGGGAAAAAATAGGTATCGGGAAATAAATAGCCCTCTAAATTATCCGTTGGAACCTGCTCTAAAAACGGGTATTTACGAATAAAAATAGGCTTGCACCGGCGTGTAAAATCCACAAAATCCTCTTTATCAATCAGCCCTTTTCGCTGAAGAATCCCGGCCATCTCTATTAACTGGATACCTTCCGGCAACGTCACCCGAACCAAATGCCCTGATGAACGAGGCCTGCTGATATGATACAAAATCTGAAGCAAAGATTGCCCCGAGTTCACCTCAAAAAAGCCAGCCTTTAAGCGTTTATCCACCCCTAAAATCTTAGCGTAAAATTTAAACCACAACGCACTGTGAACAATGCCCTTTTCTTCCAGCTGAACACCTATCCCTCGAGAATTCATCCCATAAGGAATCGTGATGGACGCTTTTTGCTTCTGTGAAAACTGAAGCCAGGATAACGGGATAAACAACTGAACACTGGCAATAACACCCATAATAACCCCAATAACAACAGCCGCAGCCACGACAAACGTCATCCAGGTCTGATAGGTTAAGCGCTTCTTTTTCCCCTTGGGTCTATACCAGTCAAAAAATCCCATTGGGAGTATTATAGTATAGAGCTGACAAGTTGCCGAGGCCTTGGTAATATGGGGCAGCTGACATTTAATTTTTAGGGCGGTTAGCTCAGATGGTTAGAGTACTTGCTTGACATGCAAGGGGTCGTTGGTTCGATTCCAATACCGCCCACCAGCCTTCGCTCTGGGAGCTTCGGCTGGCGAGCCAGCTTTTTCAAATTAGAAAAGTCAAAAATTTATATCTAGCCACACTAATCTTCTACCAGTTTACACCACCACCATTGGCAAGATATAAGGTTTCAAAATTATCCAATTATGGTATTATTTTTGGCATACCCCTACAGATTTACTCTGTAGTCCCGCTTAGCCTTCGGGCAGCGGGAGTTTTGTTTTATTACTTCAACGTTAATCAATTTAGTAGCACATGTTATGGAGTTACACCATGAAATCTAAAAACCAAAAAGATCAAGATTTTCCTTATGTTTCAAAATCACGAAGAGTACAGATTGAGCAAGTTTTTGAAGCGCTTAGAATCTTACCTGCTACCGGTGAAAATCCAAATCCATATTTTCAAGAATTTACTTTATTGAAATCTGAAGGTTTTCAGTTTACTACTTCATCAAGCTCAATATAATTATGCCTAACTGGAATGACGTTCTAAACGAGATTAATAAGGCTTTTGAGACAAGAAAAGACGCTTTTGATTATGTTAGGCGTGCATATCTCAAAAAATTATTTGAAAAAAGAAATCGAAATATTATCTGTTATTACTCTGCTTGGCTACAAAAGCCAGATATACGTGGAACCGAAATAAATGATAATGATAAAAATGCCTTCATGGCAGTTATTCACGGCATGGATAGAACCAAAGGACTAGATTTAATTTTACATACACCTGGCGGACAAGTAGCTGCAACAGAATCATTAGTAGATTATCTACATAAAATGTTTGGGACTAACATAGAAGTATTTATACCTCAAATTGCTATGTCTGCAGGAACAATGATAGCCTGCGCTTCACGAAAAATTTATATGGGAAAAGAATCAAATATTGGGCCTATTGATCCACAATTTGGAGGAATGTCAGCACCCGCAGTACTCGAAGAATTTGAACGAGCTGCTCAAGAAATTAAAAAAGATCCTTCAAGGATACCCCTCTGGCAAGTTATTATAGGGAAATATCACCCCACGTTCCTTTTAAGCTGTGAAAATGCTAGCGAGTGGTCAAAAGAAATAGTATTGAAGTGGTTAAAAAATGGAATGTTTAAAGGCACAAAAAACAAAGATACCTGTCAGAAAATAGTTGACGCTCTATCTGATCACAAAAAGACTAAAGCACATGCAAGACATATTAGTAACGTGGAAGCAAAAAAATTAGGGCTAAAAATTGCTGATTTAGAAGATGATAATGAATTGCAAGATTTAGTATTAACAGCTCATCATGCTTACATTCATACACTATCAAATTCACATGCCATCAAAATAGTAGAAAATCACTTAGGTGTAGCTAGCATTATCCAAGTACAAAATAAAATCTAATCTACCTCAATAGTAATCTCACTGGTAATTATCGATGAAAACATTGGGACACTATACCTGCTAAAGACATACCCCCTCTTTCTTTGAGGTAACAAATTATGACCACAAACAAGCAACTTAACTCATCCTCTCACATACAACTGCCCGGGAACTTCTTTTGCATAGTTTTTCAGCTCCAAAACAGAGAGATACTGAAGCACCTGATGAATCATCAGCCCGCTTTTAACGCTAAGCTGGTCTAAATCCTGCGGAGTTGAATCCAAACAACGATATAACTCCAGCGCTGAAGCATCCAGATCGGTGGGGTCGGGCTTTATCAAATTGCTTTCAATGGCCGGTTTTTTACTATCCAGAGCATTTTCCTCGCCTTCTTCAAATAAGGAGGCCTGATGGTGTTCAAACTCATAAAATTCGGCAAAAATATCGTCTACGGATTTCACCAGTTTGGCGCCGTCCTGGATCAGGCGGTTCACGCCTAGGGAATGTTGGGAAAAAATGGGGCTGGGGACAGCGAAAACGTCGCGGTTTTGTTCGAGGGCGCATTTGGCGGTGATGAGCGAGCCGCTTTTTTCTCCGGCTTCGGCGATGAGGATGCCTTTGGATATACCGCTGATTAATCGGTTTCGTTTGGGGAAATGGTGTTGTTTAACGGATGTGCCTAAGGGGTATTCGCTGATAATTAATCCGTTGTCGGTGATTTTTTCGAATAAATCTTTGTTGGATGAAGGGTAAATGAACTCAAAACTTGTTCCGATTACGGCGATGGTGGGCTGGCCTTCTTCCAGTGCTGTCTGGTGGGCAACGGTATCGATACCCTCGGCAAGTCCAGATACAATACCAAATTGGCGGCACAAACCTTTAACAAGGTGACGAGTAACCTGACATCCGTAATCAGAGGGCTTTCTGGGGCCAACAACTCCCAATAATGGGCTATCCAAAAGATCTACATTTCCCTTATAAAACAACACCAGCGGCGGATCGGGAATCTGGCGTAGCAATGCTGGATAGGACGGAGACGTCCACAACAACATCGACACACCTTTTTTATCCAACTGCTCCTGAATCTTATCAAAAGAAAACTGTTGGATAAGGGTTTTTACAGTCTCTTTTTTTTGGTCGGAAAAGTGAGAGAGAACCTCATTTTGATGCTGATGAAAGGCTGTATAATCTGGAAAATGCTCTAAAAAAAAGAAGGCTTTTTTAGGGTTTTCCACACATAAGTAGTGCAATAAAACGAGGTAAGCAGAGATATCCATACGACACAGTTTATAATTTTATGCTTTTTTTAGCAATTTCTCTTTTACTTCCCTATCGATATGAACAATATCATCAAGGCCGGGGTGTGCGGTGTGAGGGAAAGACTGGGTGACGGTTATCACGGTTTTTACAATATCGGCGTACGGTAGTTTGTCGGTTAGGAAAAGTTGAACAGCAGCCTCGTTTGCGGCATTCATGACGGCAGACCAGGTTCCGCCTTTTTTACCGCAGAAATAGGCAAAATCCAGTAGGGGGAAAACCTCTCTGTTGGGGGATGAAAAATCAAGGCGGCCAAGTGTTTTTAAGTCCATTTTTGGCCAGGGATTTGACCATTTATCAGGATAAGTCAGGACATATTGAATAGGGAATCGCATGTCGGGCATACCCATTTGGGCGAGAACGGTTCCATCAACAAATTCTACGGCACTATGAACGATGCTTTGAGGATGAATGACAACATCAATAGAATCGTAAGGGATGTTAAACAGATGATGCGCTTCAATCACTTCCAAACCTTTATTCATTAAAGTTGAAGAATCGATGGTAATTTTAGGCCCCATGGACCATTTGGGATGATTTAACGCCTGAGCCTTTGTAACGGTTTGCAGTTGTTCTACAGAAAAGGTTCTGAATGGCCCCCCTGAGGCCGTTAAAATAAGCTTATAGATCTGTTTGGGATCTTCATGAATACCAGATAGACATTGCTTTAAAGCCGCGTGTTCAGAATCAATAGGAAGAATAGGCACGTTATTTTTACGGGCCAGATCCATAATCAGCTGACCGGCGGACACCAGAATTTCTTTGCAGGCTAAACCTATAGGGATTTTTTTTTCGATGGCTTTATAGGTAGGCAACAACGACGCTGTACCGACAATTGCAACAACCAAAAGCTGATTTTGAGGTAAGGTTGCAATATGAACCAGTCCTGCAGCACCTGTATGCACCTCTGTTTTAAGATGATGGGCCTGAACAAACTTTGTCATCTCCTCAAAATGAAGAGGCTCACGCACCGAAACCGCCTGAGGCTTAAACGCTAAAACCTGTTGTTTTAATAAATCGATATTCTGACCGGCAGCAAGCCCTACAACTGAAAACTTTTCGGGAAAAGCGGCAACAATCTGAAGGGTTTGAATACCAATGGATCCGGTGGATCCTAAGATGGAAATGCGCTTCATAACGTATTAAAAAAATAGAACGCAATGGGGGCAATAAACAGGGTGCTGTCGGCTCTGTCGTAATATCCACCATGTCCAGGCAATAATTGAGAGGAGTCTTTCACATTAAAATGTCGTTTGATTAGGGATTCGTGCAAATCCCCGATTTGGCCAACGATGCTGGCTACAAAAGCCATGGTTAAATAAGGCACCCAGGGCAAATTCAACATGGAAATTAATATCGCAGCTAATCCGACTGCACATAAAACACCAATAATGGAGCCTTCCCAGGTTTTTTTAGGACTTACGGATGACAAAGGCGTTTTACCCAGCCAGCGGCCACCCAGTAGGGCAAACGTATCACACACCCAAATCATAGAGAGGCTAAATACAAAATTTAACAAACCATGATGCCCATCACGAAGGAGATAGATATATGGAAATGTCAGCCCGACAAAAATAACGATACGCATCATTATGAAAAAAGGGAGAGTTGGAAACAACACTCTGCGAAAAAGAAGCTCTACAAAACAGATGCTTAAAACCAGAAAACAGGCACACATCATAGGAACGGACAGCCACATCATTTTTAAAGGCTCATACACGGTAGATACCATAATACCTGCAACCATCAGGTAACCCAGGATTTTTATAGCGATGGATTTTAAGGTACTCATTGAGAAAAGTTCGTAAGTGGTAAGTAAGGACACCACAAGCACCCAAGACCACAGCCACCAGCCACTTTTTATGGATACGATAGCTGCAACAGCCAATAAACATAAGGCGGTTATTGCACGTTTAAGCATCGTTCAGACCTCCAAAACGGCGTTCTCTTTTTTTGAAATCAGATAAGACCTGAGCTAAAACCTCTTTGTTAAAATCCGGCCAAAGGGTGTCTAAAAAGAAAAACTCGCTGTACGCAGATTGCCATAAGAGAAAGTTGCTAAGTCTGAAATCTCCGCCGGTTCGAATCACGATGTCGGGGTCGGGAATACCGGATGTGTATAGCGCTTCGGAGAGTGAGGCCTCGGTTACCGCAGAGCCTTTAGCCTGCAGGGTTTGAAAGGCATGAACCAGTTCATCTCTGGCCCCGTAGTTGATCATCAGATTAAGTTGCAACGCCGTGTTGTGGGCTGTAAGCGTTTCCGCCCATGAAAATCCCTCCTGCAACGAGGTTTCCAAAGCAGATAAATCCCCTAAAAATCTCACTTTTACAGACTGTTCATGCAGCTTTTTAATCTCAATTTTTATTAAGGATTTCAATAAATCCATCAAAAACTGAACTTCACCTTCTGGACGTTTCCAGTTTTCAGTTGAAAACACATAAACAGACAGGTATCGAACCCCAAACTCAATACAGCCTTTTACTGTTTCTCTTAAAGCCTCTACGCCTTGTTTGTGCCCTAGATTACGAGGTAAAAGTCTTTTTTTTGCCCAACGGCCATTACCATCCATAACAATGGCAACATGCTGAGGAGTGTCCACCTTAAACTTATATCTTCATTACTTCTGCTTCTTTTTCAGCAGTACTTTGATCAATGAGTTTAATGAAGTGATCGGTCTGTTTTTGGACCTCGTCCTGAAGTTTTTTAGCTTGATCCTCAGGGGTGTTTTTATCTTTTTTCAGATCTTCAAGAAAATCTCTGCGAAGGTTCCTGATAACAATTTTACATTCTTCGGAATATTTTTTAATGACTTTTACAAGCTCTTTACGACGTTCTTCGGTTAAATCAGGGAAACGCAAACGGATAACCGTGCCATCTACATTGGGATTTAACCCCAAATCGGAGGCTAGAAGTGCTTTTTCAACAGCTTTTACAGCGCTTTTATCAAATAAGGTTAATAACAGTGTCATATTCTCAGGAACTGTAACGTTAGCTACCTGTTTTAAAGGAACCATGGATCCGTAATATTCAACCTGAATTTTTGATAAAACATCAGGATTCGCACGGCCAGTTCTGATTGTGCCAAATGTAGATTTAAGATGATCAATCGCCTTACTCATTTTGTCTTTTAGAGCATCAATCACACCATTACCCTCCGATACAGGTTCCTATAGGTTCACCTAATAGGATTTTTTCTATATTTCCTTTTTCCATTAAGCTAAACACAACGATAGGAAGCTTATTATCCATACTAAGGGACAAGGCTGTGCTATCCATAACTTTAAGTTTTTTCTGAAGTACGTCCATATGAGAAATAGACGCAAATTTTACAGCATCAGCAACAAGTTTAGGATCGGCGTTGTAAACACCATCTACTTTTGTGGCTTTAAAAATGGCATCGGCTCTGATTTCAGCGGCACGCAAGGCGGCTGTTGTATCGGTTGTAAAATAAGGGTTTCCGGTTCCACCGGCGAAAATCACAATGCGCCCTTTTTCAAGGTGGCGAAGGGCTTTTCTAAGAATAAAGGGTTCAGCAACTTCTCTCATTTCAATGGATGTTTGTACGCGGGATTCTACGCCCACTTTTGTCAAAGCATCCTGAAGAGCAAGGGCATTCATAACTGTAGCCAACATCCCGGTATAATCGGCAGTTACCCTGTCCATACCGTTTGCGGCAGCAGAGATACCACGGAAAATGTTTCCACCTCCGATTACAATTCCGATTTGGCTTCCCATCGCATGAGCCAGTTTAAGCTCGTTTGCAATGTAAACAAGGAATTGAGGATCGATACCGTATTCACGGTCACCTTTGAAGGCTTCTCCACTAAGTTTTAATAAAATTCGTTTGTATTTAGCTAACATTGGGAGCCTATTGTATCAGCCACTCAACCTCTGAACAAGATGGTTTTACGGCTTCGCAACAATATTCAATAATTTATTGGGAACAAAGATGCGTTTCACCACGGTTTGACCCTCTAAAAGCTTTTGAATTTTAGGGGAAGACATAGCCTGGGACTCAACACTGGCCTGGTCGATATCCGCTGGGAATGACAGGCTGTCGCGCAATTTACCGTTTACTTGAATCACAATGGTGACGGAATCGGCTTTGCAGAGTTCGGGATTAAAAATAGGCCATTGCTGTTGATGAACACTACCCGTTTGACCTAAAGACAGCCATAATTCTTCAGACATAAACGGCGCAAACGGTGCCAGAAGCAGAACAAGTGTTTTTGCAGCATCTGATGTGCAGCCATTTAGGTAGAACCAGTTTACGAGTTCCATCAATTTACTGATTGCGGTGTTATAGCTAAATGTTTCAATATCCTGAGTCACTTTTTGAATGTAACGATGACACTGTTTTTCAAGTTCTTGCTCCATACCCGGTTTTATCGGATATTTTTCAAGCTCGGTACAAAGTCGAAATACACGACCTAAAAACCGGAAGCTGCCTTCTACGCCGGTATCGGACCAGTCCAGGTCACGCTCGATTGGCGCTCCGAATAAGATAAATAACCGAGCCGTATCTGCTCCATATTTTTCAATAATCACACCAGGATCCACTGTATTTCCAACAGATTTTGACATTTTGGTTCCATCTTTCAAAACCATGCCCTGGGTTAACAGTTTTTCAAACGGCTCTTTGACAGCAACAAGTCCAAGATCGTGTAAGGCGCGGGTAAAAAATCGGGCATAAAGCAGATGTAAAACAGCATGCTCAACACCACCGATATATTGGTTAACCGACATCCATTGATTTACTTTTTCAGAATCAAAAGGTTTTGCGTCTTCTTTAGGGGAGCAATATCTTAAAAAATACCAGGATGAATCTACGAAGGTATCCATAGTATCGGTTTCTCGTCTTGCCGGTTTTTTGCATGACGGACACGGTGTGTTTACAAAATGCGGCACACCATCCAACGGATTTCCTTCCCATTGAAAGGTCACCTCTTTTGGAAGCTCTACAGGGAGTTGATTCTCAGGAACAGGAACCATGCCGCAATCGGTGCAATAGATGATAGGAATCGGAGTTCCCCAATACCTCTGACGGGATAACAACCAATCTCTCAATTTAAAATTAACTTTTTTGGTTCCCCAGCCCTTTTCCTCAACAACATCAGCTATTTTTTGTTTAAATTCAAGGCTTTTCATACCTGAAAACACATCAGAGTTCAGCATAAGACCAGGTTCGGTAAAACAAACCGGCTCTGACGGCTGCTGACCATCCTGGGAAATGACGGTTTTAATAGGGAGATTATACGTAGATGCAAATTCAAAATCACGCTCGTCATGAGCAGGAACGGCCATGACAATACCTGTGGCGTAATCCATCAGGACGTAATCGGCAATCCAGACGGGGACTTTTTCCTGTGTAAACGGACTGATGACATATTTTCCGGTAAAAACGCCCTGTTTTGTGCGTGTCATATCGCCGCGTTCTATTTTAGTTTGATTTTTTACGGATTCGATTAAGGCTAGAGCCGGTTTTTCGTAAGGCGTATCTTTCACCCACTCTAAAACTTTTGGATGTTCCGGTGCCATCACCACATAGGTTATGCCGTAAACGGTGTCGGGTCTTGTGGTGTAGACCGTAAGAATCTCATCGGATTGATCCACGTGAAACGTAATTTCAACGCCGGTAGATTTTCCAATCCAGTTTTCCTGCATGGTTCGTACTTTTTCAGGCCAGCCGTTTAGCTCTTTCAATCCATTTAAAAGGTCGTCGGCATAGGCTGTAATTTTAAAAAACCATTGTTCAAGCTCTTTGGGCAACACAACCGATTTACAACGCCAGCATTTTCCATCTTCAACCTGTTCGTTGGCTAAAACTGTCTGGCAGGAATCACACCAATTAACAGGAGCTTTTTTCTTATATGCCAGACCTTTTTTAAAGAGTTGGAGGAAAAACCATTGATTCCAGCGATAATAGTCAGGCAAACACGTTACAACCAGACGATTCCAATCGTAGCTTAATCCCAAACGAATTTGCTGGGCTTTCATTTCTTCAATACGGGCTAATGTCCAGGCTTCAGGGTGAACCTGATGCGCTTTTGCGGCATTTTCAGCGGGAAGTCCCAACGAATCGTAACCCATCGGGTAAAGCACGTTAAAACCCTGCATCCGTTTAAAACGAGCCAACGTATCGCCAAGGGCATAGTTACGCACGTGCCCCATATGCAGTTTCCCTGAAGGGTAAGGAAACATTTCAAGTACATAATAATGAGGTTTTGAACTGTTTTCCTGAGACAAATACAAATCGTCTTTCGTCCAGGACTCAATCCATTTCTGTTCTATATCTAAAGGTTTGTAATCCATGAGCCTCATACTAACGAATTTTGCAGGTTTTTAATAGCTTTTTCTTTAAATTTGGTTCACAATACCTACTATGCCATCACCTGTACGTATTGATTATATTGTTATCGGCAGCGGAATTGCCGGTCTGACAGCTGCTTTAGAGCTTGGAAAACATGGCTATGTGGCGGTTTTAACCAAAAATAAAATCAGTGAAAGTGCCTCTGTTTATGCACAAGGCGGTATAGCGGCAGCCTTATCCGCAGATGATAGCCCCGAGCTTCACTTACAGGACACCCTAAAAGCCGGAGACGGATTATGCAACGAAGATTACGTCAGAATTTTGACACAGGAAGGCCCAAAACGGGTTCAGGATTTGATTGATGTTGGCACCAATTTTGATCAAAACAATGGGCAGTTAAGCCTTTCTCTTGAAGCGGCACATTCGAAGCGCCGTATTTTACACTCCAAAGATTGCACGGGACGAGAATTAATTCGATCGTTAACCGAGGCCATTTATAACTCAGGAACCATTTCTTTTTTTTCACACACCAGCGTACTTAAATTACTTTTATCCGATAATCGAATCGTAGGCTGCCTGGCCGCCTGGAAAGGCATTCCAACCTTATTTCATGCCAAAGCCGTTGTGATTGCAACAGGGGGATATAGCCATATTTATTCCCGAACAACCAATCCAGCTGTTTCCACAGGAGATGGAATAGCGTTGGCTTTTCATGCCGGATGCACCTTACAGGATATGGAGTTTGTACAGTTTCACCCTACAACGTTGTATATGGGGCAACAATCCGATCAGGCCTTCCTCATCAGCGAAGCCGTCAGAGGCGAAGGCGCAACACTAAGAAACGCTCATAACGAATTATTTATGAAGCAATATCATCCAGATGCAGAACTTGCACCCCGAGATGTGGTTTCCAGAGCCATTTATTTTGAATGTAAAAAAACGAAGGTGAACCATGTTTATCTGGATACTCACCTCTTAAAAGGCGATATCAAGGAAAGATTTCCAACCATTTATCAACACTGCCTGGAAAAGGGACTGGATATTACCCGCGTTCCGATCCCGGTTTCTCCGGCGGCGCATTACAGTATGGGTGGTATTAAAACGAACGAATGGGGACAAACAGGCATTCATGGGCTTTACGCCATTGGGGAATCTGCATCACTGGGGCTTCATGGGGCAAATCGATTGGCCTCAAACTCTTTACTGGACGGACTTGTATTTGGATATAGAGCAGCCCAGCACATCTCCAACTTGCCGGATTGTGATATCACCACCTTTGAATCACCAGAAATTTTCTATAACGACAGCAACTTATCCAATGATAAAATAAAAAACATTACAGACATTGCGCCATTACTACGACAAAATTTATGGAATCATGCAGGGATTATCAGAGATACCCACTCACTGGAAACCCTGATGGACGATCTTAAACAGTATCAATGGATTCTGAACATTCCCACGTTAAATCAGGATATCATCGCAGTTCAGCATCATCTTTTATTATCCAACCTGGTTGTTTCTGCTGCTCATAAAAGGCAGGAAAGCCGAGGCAGTCACTACCGCCTCGACTTCCCAACCCGAAATGATGCCGATTGGAGAATCCACCTTACCCAAAAGGGTTAGCGGATTTCCAAACGATTTGTAGAAGCCTGTACGTTTTTTGGAAGCTCGATGGATAAAATTCCATCTTTATATTCGGCCTTTCCTTTTTCAAAATCGATAGACAATCCAACATTTATTTTTCTGACAAAATTCCCACGGGATACTTCCGAGTAGTAGGTTCCCTTTTCTGTGCGCTGGGAGGCTTCTTTTTTCTCGCCGGAAATAGTCAAAATACCTTCCTTATATTCGATTTGCACAGCATCTTTTTCCACACCAGGAAGCTCTGCACGGATATAAACAGCTTTATCATCTTGCTCAAGCTCTACTGGAGCCAGTGCTTTGGACTTCCAGGATGAAAATCCATTGGACGGAAAATCAAATAAATCATCAAAGGATAAAAACTGAGACTCTTTACTACGGGTTGGAACTAAAAACATAAAACATCCTCCTTAAAGTTTGAACGTAAGTTTGTGTAAAACACTCCTGCAAAAAAAAGGCCATTGTTTTTGCTAAAAAAGTGTTCATTTTTTGTTCATAAAGAGATAAAGTCATAAAAAAGTCTGATTAAATTTTGTACACAAAAAAAAGGGTTGTGTGATAGCATAAACACATGCAAAACATACAGATGAACAACATTTATATTGTGATTGTAGAGCCTCATAATGCGGGAAATATTGGCTCTATCTGCAGGGCCTGTAAAAATATGGGCGTGATTAATCTGGTGTTGGTAAATCCCCAGGTGAATTATCGGGATGATGATACCTTTCGGCTGGCCTGGGCCTCGCATGATGTGATTGAGTCTATCCGGGTTGTGAACCATCTGGATGAGATTTTACCGGACATGCATTTGATTATTGCAACAACACAGCGTGCAAGAGAAGATCATCCACCATTGTTTACGCCAAAGGAACTGATTCCAAAAGTAGGAGACGTTACGGCATCCGGACATAAAGTGGCGATTTTATTTGGACGGGAAAACAACGGACTTCATGGAGATGAGCTTGCCAAATGTCATTTACTCTCCACGATTCCTACAAATACGCCTAGACCGGCCATCAACCTGGCTCAATCCGTTATGATTTATGCTTACGAATTTTTTCAGGCCTCCGGGCAAGTTCAGGCACCCTATGACTGGACATTAGCCTCGGCCAAACATATTGAAAAAATGTATGACGTTTTAAAAGAAACCGTAACAACCTTACCGATAGATACACGAAAAGGCCCGGTTGCTTTTGTTAATTTATTTAAGCGAGTCTTCAACCGCACTCAGCTGGAAGAACGAGACGTTCGCTTATTTTTAAAATTGTTTCGTCTTATTCAATTTAAACAGGAGTAATTATGCTGGATACTAATCCCTTTAAACAGTTTCAAGTCTGGTTTGAACAAGCTAAAACCGTTCCCAATCTAACCTATCCCAATGCCATGACTGTGGCAACGTATGATGAATCCGGGTACCCGGACAGTCGCATTTTGCTTTTGAAGGAATGTGATGATAGAGGCTTTGTTTTTTTCACGAATAAACACTCTGTTAAAAGTCGACAGCTTCGCCATCACCCTAAAGCTTCCATGGTATTTTTCTGGGAGAAACTTGGATTTCAGGTTCGTATTCAGGGAGATATTGAAGATACAACCGCAGCAGAATCGGATACGTACTTTTCAAGCAGACCTCGCTTAAGCCAAATTGGGGCCTGGGCGTCATTACAAAGTGAAGCGCTGGACTCTCGTGACACCCTTGAAAAACGGGTTGCAGCTTATGAGCAGCAGTATCATGAAAAACCTGTAGATAGACCGCCTCATTGGGGAGGCTACAGGCTGGTTCCCGTTAAAATAGAATTTTGGATTGAGAGGCCGTTTCGCCTGCATGACCGGTTTATTTACACAAAAACAGAGACTGGAGACTGGACGGTAACAAGGGTTTATCCGTAATGGAGAACCCTTACGACACCCCCCTCCTGGACGAGCTATCAGACCGTGAGGCGTTAACGCTTAAAATTTCAGATTTAAATAAGGGCTATAGAAAGTTGGCGCTTGAGTATAAACAGCATGCGGATCTGGCGTTGTATAAGGCCAAGGAAACGGCGCATCGGGCACAACTGGCCGACTTGATTATGGGCATTTCCCATGAAGTGCGAAACCCTATCGCCATTATTATGGCCGGATGTGAGGAAATGCTGGATTATCTTAAAAATGTGAATGGGGTGACCTCGGAAGCCTGGGAAATGGAGATAAGTTCCGAATGGCTGTCAAAGCAGCTTGACATAGAGAATGAGGCAGCCATTAGGCTAATGAACTGGCTTCGAGACAACCATTTTTTAACAGAGGATTCACAGCTAAATCTCACCCCTATCAATCCGTTTTTAGGCCCGGTTCAGCCCGATTGGCCAGTAGAATTTTCGACCATTAAACCCCGTTTGGATTCTTTTTTTCAGGAACAGATAAAGCGACAACTTATCCTCAAACAGTTTGCTGACACCTATGACTATTGCGACAGAGTCGTGCGCATTACAACATCCATGATGCAGTACGGCATCAATAAGGCCATCGATGCAGACTTTTTTCTACGGATTCCGGGCTTTAGCATCGAACAGGCCAATGCGGTTATTGCAGATTTAATTCAAGCTGATTATATCAATCCTTTTGGTGGAACGTTGCCGGCTTTTCAATCATCCCAACCAGACTTTTCAGAAAAATTTCAACACACTCTCAGGCCTGAACTTCAACCCTTTTCAAACCTTATTCTGGACCATATCAAACAGTCCAACAGCATTCCTAAACTACCTTTAAATATCCACGTCCCCCTTCAGGATGCCTTACGTATGATAAAACGCAAAGCCGATACAACAACTCATTTTCAAGCTCAACATAAAATTTTTGGAGATTCATCACGTTTGTTTCAGGTCTTTTTAATTGCATTCAACAATGCTGTCGAAGCCATGGCAAACGAACCCGAAGGAAAAGAAAGACGGCTGAGCGTAAGTACAAGCAACACGGACTTCATGTCAGCATCAGGAGATATTATTTCAGGAGTCATGGTCAGTATTCAGGACACGGGTTGTGGCATCAAAAAGGAACATTTTGAAAATCTGAGGAATCCGTTTTTTTCAACAAAAACTGTAACAGGAGGGAAAAACGTGGGACTTGGACTTTCTATTTTGTACGATATCGTGGAAAAACATAACGGAACAGTTCATTTGGATTCTGAACCTGGCGTTGGAACGGTATTCAGACTCTATTTTCCAAAAGCCCTATGACCGATTCCAGTTTTTTTGACGAAACCATTCTCGTCATAACCGCAAATAACAGCCGTTTTGACTCAATTTGCAACATTCTGAACACGCTGCATATAACTCGGATACTCCGTGAAAAAAACGGGATAGACGGTCTAAAAAGTTTGGTATCGAATCATCCTGAGCTTGTACTTTTGGACAATGATCTTACAGATGGATTTAGCAACCACTGGATTGAAAAAGCCTCTCGTACGCAAAATCCTTACTGCATTGTTATGGCCGAACCCAATATGCCGGCAACATTGAAAATTCAGGCCGTTCAGGCAGGGGCCTGCGATATTATTGAATCCCGATTTTTACATGAGGAGCTGGGAAAAAGTCTAATGAAGGCAAAAACCAGAAGCGCCAGAGTATCATTTTTAGAAATGGAATCGGAAAAAGTAATTAGACAAAACATGGACAGCCTCATCAGGTTGTTTACAGCATTTGTAAGCACCAGAACCAGGGCCGGGCAGCCTGTAACCGATCAGGACGTACGCCAGTTTTTCCCGGATGCCGACTACACCCATATCCAACCCAACGTACTTGTTGAAGCCGCAATAAAAAACAATTTTCACCAGGTCATTTCTTACGCCACGCCCACACTCTTATGCGTGGAAGACGAACCCGAACTTCAGGACATTTTTCACCGTGTGTTTTCACATTGTCACGTTGTCTCCGCCTTGTCAGCAGAAGAGGCGCTTGCCCATATGAAACATCAGCACTTTGATACGGCACTGGTAGATATCGGCTTACCGGGCATGCAGGGCGACACCCTGGTGGGAGAGCTTAAAACCCTGGATCCGAAGCTGGATATCATTGTCGTAACCGCGTTTGATAATTCGCCACTGATTGTAAACTGCTTCAAACGGGGAGCGGGAAATTACATCGTAAAACCCTTTGATATTGATGAACTCTCCGAAAAAGTCACCGAGGCTTACGAGAAAAAAATCCTGCACTACAGCCTGAACAAACCGTTACGATATTTTGAACGGACATACAAACCGGACTAGGGCCTTTTTGTACCAGACCGAATACGCTATCATAAACACATATTTTTATTATTAAATTGATTTTAAAGGAGACCTCTTATGTTTGAAGGTTTAAAAGATATGGGCAAGCTTTTAAAGCAAGCCGGCGAAATGAAATCCAAAATGAAAAAAATCCAGGACGAACTTAAAAAAGTACGTGTAACCGGAGCTGCTGAAGGCGGAAAAATCGAAGTGGTTATTTCAGGTGAATTAGAAGTATTGGACATCAAAATTGATCCAAGTCTTTTAGCGCCAGGATCTCAGCAAACCATCCAAAAAGGATTATTAAAAGCCTTTAATGATGCGTCTAAAAAATCAAAAGAGCTGGCTACATCAAAACTATCTGATATTTCAGGCGGACTTGATATCCCAGGACTAACCGGAGCCTAGTTTTTGTCCGGATTTTCCTCCCCCACACCACAAAGGCAATACGCTGACAGCAACCCGGCAAACGGGTTGTCCGAGCCGGGAGAACATTCCCTGCAAAATCCGCTTCAGGATCTGGTTGTGCAATTTTCAAAATTGCCGGGAATCGGTCAAAAATCGGCTCAGCGTCTTGCCTTTTTTATTTTGTCGTTGCCTCAGCAGGATGTAAAAACAATGGCCAGAACCCTGGTTCATACCCGCGAGCATATCCAATATTGCCAGTCCTGCTTTAACATTTCGTATTCGGATTGCTGCTTTATTTGCGCCAACACCAAACGCATGCCGCATCAACTGTGCGTCGTAGCCGAACCCAGAGACATTTTTGCTCTGGAAAAAACACAGGAATATAAAGGCCTATACCACGTTTTAGGCGGATTAATTTCCCCTATAGACGGTATTCATCCTGAAACATTACGCATTACGGAACTCATCCAACGTTTAAAAACCGGCGCTTTTTCCGAGCTCATTTTCGCCATAAATCCCACCATCGAAGGCGATGCCACCGTTTTATATCTCACCCATATTTTCAAGCCGCTTCCTATTCAAAAAACACGGCTGGCGTATGGACTTCCCGTTGGTGCCGATATGGATTACGCCGATGAAATGACCTTAAAAAAAGCGCTGTCAGGACGAACAGCTTTATGAACAAAGACCAGCTTATTCAACGTTTATCACGACACTTTAACCTTACACGCAGCCAATCAGAAGCGATTGTCACCTTTGTTTTAGACGAAACATCAGCAGCCTTATGCAAAGGGGAAAAAGTATCTCTTACGGGATTTGGCAGCTTTGAACGCCGTGTTCGCAAAGCCCGGAAAGGCCGAAATCCATCTACAGGGGAATCGCTGGCTTTAGCAGAATCTCCCAACATTTTATTTAAACCGGGCACTCACTTAAAACACATGCTTCTGGAGACACTGAATGATTAGTCAGGAACAGGAAATTATGAGTCTTCTGGATATATTACCGGAAGATTTAGCCTCTTATATTAAAAAAAATACAGCGATTACAGAGCTTAAGGAAATTGTACTGGATTTGGGATCGGTGCCGGAAATACGGTTACAATCTGGCGTTCAAAGGCTTGAACAGTTTTCGCCGATTTCTCAGCAGGATATTAATCAGCTGACGTCTAAAATTGGACAGTTCAACTCGGATAACAGAGCTGGGCTGGAGCGGACCCTGCATCGTATTTCGGCAATCAGGAACCGTCACGGGATGATTATCGGGATTACGTGCAGAATCGGGCGGGCCATCGAAGGGACGCTGGATATTATCCGGGATCTGGTAGAAAGCGGTAAAAATGTACTGTTTTTAGGGCCTCCAGGCATTGGAAAAACAACCAAACTTCGGGAAGTAGCAAGGCTACTGTCTATGGAATTCGGGAAGCGGGTTATCGTTGTGGATACCTCAAACGAAATTGCCGGAGACGGAGACATCCCTCACCGAGGAATCGGATTTTCACGCCGGATGCAGGTTCAATCTCCGGATAAACAACACGCCGTGATGATCGAAGCCGTAGAAAACCATATGCCGGAAGTTATCATCGTGGATGAAATCGGCACGGAAGAAGAAGCCAAAGCCGCCAGAACCATCGCCGAACGTGGCGTTCAACTCGTGGCAACAGCTCATGGCAAAACACTTCAAAATCTCATTAAAAATCCAACTTTATCTGATCTTGTTGGCGGTGTTCAAAGCGTTATTCTGGGCGACGAAGAAGCCAAGTTCAGAGGCACTCAAAAAACAGTTCTCGAGCGTAAAGCACTCCCCACATTTGACTGCCTTATCGAAATCCGTGAAAAAGACGTTTTTGCCGTCTATAACGATGTACTATCCAGCGTAGATCACTATCTCAAACATGATAAGCTCGCTCCTCAGATAAGAAAACGGACGCATGATCATATTTATATCGAAGAACCTCAACCGCATACGGAACCTGCGCATGTGACACCAGACTCCTCGGACACCATTCGTATTTTTCCCTTTGGGATTAACACGCCAAGCTTGTCCGCAGCCATTCAATATCTCAATATCGATGCTCAAATTGCCGCTCAGCTTTCGGATGCAACCCTTGTTCTCACCCTCAAAACACATTTAAAATCCAAGTCTAAACTGTCGCAACTATTAGATGGGCAACAGATTCCCGTTCATGTGGTGGCCTCCAATTCAGCTACTCATATCGAGAAATTTCTCAGACAGTATTTTCAACTAAGCGACACCCCCGATGACAGTGAAGACGAAGCTTTGGCTGAAATCCAGCTCATTTGTAAAAAAGTTCAATCAGAACGCATAACCTTAGACGCAACGCCGAGAAACGGATTTTTACGGCGGATACAACATCAATACATCGAAGAAAACGGCCTCAAATCCCATAGTGTAGGCGAAGAACCTAATCGGAGAGTGAGGGTATTTCCATAATGTCAGTTTTTATCACGTTTGAAGGCATCGAAGGATCGGGAAAAACAACACAGAACCATAAATGTGCCGAGTACCTGATCAGCAAAGGCCTGTCGGTTGTTCAAACCCGAGAACCCGGCGGTACGGATCTGGGACAGATGTTACGTAAAATCATCCTCGATCCTAATCAGGTTTTTTCGAATCATCTCACAGAAATTTTATTATTTTATGCAGACAGACTGGAGCATGTAACAGGCAAAATAAAGCCAGCACTTGAAAACGGTCAGGTTGTATTATGTGACCGATACATTGATTCCACTACAGCCTACCAACTTTGGGGCAGACAAATGCCAGCCTCGTTGATTGAAACGCTGAACGACCATGTTAATTTGAAGCCACAAGTCACATTTCTACTGGATTTATCCGTAGAGGAAGGCATCAGACGAGCAAAGGCCCGCGCAGATCTTGACCGGTTTGAACACGAAGCACTGGCCTTTCACCAACGTGTTCGTGACGGCTACCTGAATCAGGCAAAGCTGGATTCGAACCGCATCAAAATTATTCCGGTGGAACATTTATCGCCTGATGACGTTTTTGATAAGATAAAAGTACATCTGGATTCACTGTTCAATTTATAGATTTATTACCTTGGAGGACTACATATGCATACCAGAGTTTTTGTAAACGGAGCCTCAGGCAAAATGGGGAGCGAAACCTTACAGGCCATCGAAAAAGAATCGGATATCACCCTGGTTGGAACAGCCCGAAGAGGCGATCATCTGGGAGATTTAATCAAAGCCACCAGCCCGGAAGTTGTTGTAGATTTTACCCATCCGTCCTGTGTGTTTGAAAATACCTTAACCATTCTGGAAGCCGGCTGCCATGCCCTGATTGGAACAACAGGCCTGACCACTGACCAGCTGGCAGAATGCGATGCTTTGGCAAAAGCAAAAAAACTGGGCGTTTTAATTTGCCCGAATTTTGCCATCGGAGCCGTTTTGATGATGAAATTTGCAGCAGAAGCCTCCAAATACATGCCTCGTGTTGAGATTATTGAATATCATCATGATAAAAAAGCCGATGCTCCTTCTGGAACAGCCTTAAAAACAGCCGATATGATTCATAGAGTAAACGCCAGCATCAACGCACATAAACATGACGAACACGAGTCTATCCCAGGTGCCAGAGGCGGATCCGCTCATCGCATTCCGATTCATTCCGTAAGACTTCCGGGTTATGTTGCTCATCAGGAAGTCATTTTCGGAGGTGTAGGGCAAACCTTGATTATCCGTCATGACACCATTACAAGAGAATCTTTTATGCCTGGTGTTGTACTTGCCATCCGCAAAGTAAAGCATCTGCAAGGCCTTCTCTATGGACTAGAAAATATCCTATAGCGTAAAATGCAGGGTGCCGTAACAGCGTTCTGCTGATGCGAGTAAACGTGGATGGAGTGAGTCACTATGTCTAGGCAGTATACCGTTGCAGTTGTTGGTGCTACAGGAGTTGTTGGAAGAGAAATGATGTCTGTTTTGGAAAACAGAAAGTTTCCCATTTCCAAGTTAATTCCATTAGCCTCTGCACGTTCCGCCGGATCCACGGTTACATTTAACAATGAGTTTATTGATGTTCAGGTTTTAGATGAACAGTCGTTTAAAGGTGTGGATATCGCCCTGTTTTCAGCAGGTGGATCTGTGTCTAAAGAATTTGCACCGATTGCAGCTAAAAGCGGCGCAGTTGCCATTGATAACACCTCATATTTCCGCATGCACGACACGGTTCCTTTGATTGTTCCTGAAGTTAACGGACATGCGATTAAACAGCATAAAGGCATCATCGCAAACCCAAATTGTTCGACAGCACAAATGGTTATGGCCTTAAAACCTATCCATGATGCCGTTGGAATTGAAAGACTGGTAATTTCAACCTACCAATCCGTTTCCGGTGCCGGAAAAGACGGTATGGACGAACTTGAAACTCAAAGCCGTCTAAGTCTTGGCGGAGGCGACATCGTCAACAAAAAATTTCCTCACACCATTGCGTTCAACCTAATTCCTCAAATCGACAGCTTTTTAGAGAACGGCTACACCAAAGAAGAAATGAAAATGATCGAGGAAACCAAAAAAATCCTTGAAGATTCGTCTATCAATGTAACGGCCACAACGGTTCGCGTTCCTGTATTTATTGGTCACAGCGAAACCCTAAACATTCAAACCAAGAAAAAAATTACAGCCGCCGAAGTACGCTCACTTCTTGCAAAAATGCCTGGGGTTCAGGTTATGGATGACCCAGCAAACAGCGTCTACCCTACCCCAAGAGACGTAGCCGGAAAAGATGACGTTTACGTAGGTCGTATCCGCGAAGATATTTCCACACCAAACGGAATCGAACTCTGGTGTGTGGCTGATAACCTTAGAAAAGGAGCAGCCCTAAACGCTGTTCAAATCGCCGAAGTGCTTATCAGAGAAAATGTCATCGCCTAGCCCGCATTTTTATCAGCACGTCGCTGATATTTTCAACAAAGCCTATGATGATTTTTCAGGCTCAGTCAGTTCTCTTGGCTGGGCCTCTGAGTTTACACAGGAACAACGATTCCTGATGCTTAGTCTTTTATCGGATATGGAAAACAAAACGGTTTTGGACGTGGGCTGTGGCATGGGCGATTTTTATTCGTTCCTGCTGCTAAACGGCGTAGACTGTCGCTACACAGGGATAGATATCAGCGAAAAAATGATTAACCACGCAAAAAAAGCACATCCAGAAACCCATTTTGAACTGCGTAACCTGTTGGATCTACCCGCAACACCTACCTACGACATTGTCGTTGCCTCAGGACCTTTTAACCACAAAACCGACGAACCCTACGCCTTTATCGAACCCATTATCACGCATATGTTTTCACTGTGTAAAACAGCTCTGGCGTTTAATCTGTTGTCGGCTTCAACACCAGCGTCCATGCAGGATACCAAATCCTTTACCTACTATTCCCCATCCAAAATTCTGGATATCTGCCTCAAACTCACCCCTTATATTGAGTTGAAGCAGGCCTATCTTCCAAACGATTTTACGGTTTATCTCTACAAACCAAACTAAAAAATCCTCTTAAAAAAAGGTTTTAATAACGTCTACAACACGCTGTTTTTGCTCGTCTGTTAATTCGGCATACACAGGAATTGAAAGCACTTCTTTTGCGGCTCTTTCAGATTCAGGGAAATCACCTTGTTTGTATCCAAGATGAGCAAAACAAGCCTGAAGATGCAACGGAAGCGGATAATAAATCGCATTCCCGATATTATGAGCATTTAAATGGGCTTGCAGGGCATCCCGTTTTTCAGTACGAAGCGTGTATTGGTTGTAAATCATGCGGTAACCCGGCAATGCGGTTGGCGTCTGAACAATTCCAGCCAGCTGTTGATTGTAATACGCTCCATTTTTCTGACGGCGTTGATGCTGATCTTCCAACAATGGAAGTTTCACCAATAAAACAGCAGCTTGAATAGCATCCAGCCTGAAATTTCCACCTACTTCATCATGAAAATAGCGTTCTTTAGCGCCGTGATTACGCAACAAAAACATTTTTTCGGCCAGATCAGCATGTTTGGTTGTAACCATACCGCCGTCTCCGCAACAACCCAGATTTTTTGAAGGGAAGAAAGAGAAACAGCCGATATCGCCCACAGCTCCAGCCCATAATGTCTGACCATCTTTTGTCTGATAATTACAGCCAATCGCCTGGGAGGCATCTTCAATAACGTATAGATTATGTTTTTTTGCGATGGCCATAATCGCGTCCATATCGGCCATTTGACCAAATAAGTGAACAGGCATAATTGCTTTAGTGTTTGGCGTGATAGCCGCTTCGATAAGGTCAGGATTGATATTAAACGTATCAGGAGACACATCCACGAATACAGGCGTTGCACCCACACGGCTTACGCAACCAGCTGTAGCAAAAAAGGTAAATGGAGGGATAATAACTTCGTCGCCCTGGCCGATATTTAAGGCCATCAACGCTAAAATAATGGCATCGGTACCTGAGGATACACCCAATGAAAAAGGAACCTGACAATAGTCGCAAATCGCTTTTTCAAGCTCGGTGACCTTAGGGCCTAAAATGAACTGTTTCTGCTTAAAAACTTCTCCAATAACATCCAAAACCTGAGCTTCAATAGGCGCATACTGGGCACCAAGATCTAATAATGGAACCGAAAGCGTGGTAGACGTTGTCATACGATGATTTCCTTAACAGTTAACGTGATGTTTGCATCCAGGACACCGTTTGGGAGACCGCTTCTTTTACAGAGAAAGGAAGTTCACCGCAAATGAGCCTGGCTAGGCTGGTATCCAGAACGTGTTCGTCTTTCAAATACGGATACCGGCTCAAGTTTACCAAACGTTTTGCTTTGGCAGCAAGCAATCCAACAGGTGAGGCTTTGGTTTTAAACAGGCTTCCGTCCTGATTAAATTCCTCCACAATGGATTTCAAAGGCACAGGTGGGTAATCGGCCACGTAAATGGTTTTATGCCGCAAAAACTGATCCTGTTCGGAAATCAACCGGGATATCTGATAGGCCAGATTTCCAGAAAAACTCACCGACTTTAACGCGGTTAAATCCTGAAGCTTTTTTTCGTCATCGCAGTGTTCGAGGCAATAGGACATCAGCGTGGTATCAGGCATTCCAGGGCCCCAAAGTGGAGCGCAACGTAATACTGTCCAGAATCGGGTTCCCCAGCTAGCGGATCGCCAGATTTTCTCTGAATCAGCCATTTTTTTGGCCTCTTCGGTTATAGGCGTTGTATCTGTGTCGTCATGGGGCCAGTACCCTGGTGAAACAACGTCGGAAGATGAGATCAGCATACCGGATACAAGGCTTGGAATCTGCAAAAATGCATCCAGGCACTGTTGAAGATACACAGGCGTTTCTGGCAACACCAGAAGCACATCTGGATTGGCCTGATTAAGTAACGGCTTCAAGGCTTCAAAATCAGCAGAATCGCCCTGATAAAACAAACTGTGAGATGGCAAATCCACAGACAAAGGCTGGGAATCCACATAAATAACCGAAAAAGACTGAACAAGCCTTTTGACAAGGTGAGTTCCAAAAAACCCGCCCTGATTAATAACCAGAAGCCGCTTTAACATCGTCATACTATATGAATCGTGAAATTAGCTTCCTGACTTGCAACAAAAAAGGAACAGCCCAGGACGGAATAAGAGGTTTTACATAAGGCTTTACAGAAGCCCATGCCATTTTAAGCGTAAAATACATATTAATCGTGATAAGAGGATCATGCTCAAGCACAATTTTTTGGTACTCTTTAAGATGAGCAACAGAATTTACGGTTTGCTCCTGTTTTAATTTAACCCGGGACAAACAATGCGGTACACAGGCAAAATGAGCATGTTGGGTGTATAAAGCATAAATAAATTCAAATTCAGATGTAAACAACAGATTTGTTTTAAATGGATGAGACTGAAGCAAGCTGGTTCTGAAAAAAGCAGAAGACACCTGAAACGCCATCCCCTGCCATAAAAGTGATGTAGGTTTTGCTTTGCGAATATACGTATAGGATGGTGTGGAAATTTCACAATCCCCATAAATAACATCAGCATTAATAGGTCTTGCAAAAATCAATTCAAAAATACGTTCATCCTGCAGACTTTCGCCGGGTTTTAAGACCAGAAGCCATTGCCCATGAGCCTGACGCACACCTTTATTTAAAGCGGTATAAAAATCCAGAGAAGATCCATCACAATACAAAATCGGAGACTCTACCTGCTTCTCTCCTGTTTGATCCACCAGAATACACTCAATATTCGGATAGGTTTGAGACAGGATGCTTTGAAGGGTTTCCTCCAGGCACTCATGGTCTTTATTAAAAACGACCACAACACTTATTAAGGGAAAACCTATTTTAAGCGGGCTTGGTTTGGTGTGATGTTCAATCATATTAGCTAGTTTTTGGATTGTCATGGTGCATTATTTCCCAGTTTTACTCTACTTTTAAACGGCTGGCTATTGGAATACACAGTAATAGCACAATAACCGACAAATAGCCTATCCAGTTAAAGTGTAAAATTTCTCCGTGAGCGCCTTTTGAAATAATCATCCCGCCCACAAAAGCGGCAAGGCCAGAAGACAACTGTTGAATCGAATTATTGATACTCATAAAGCCACCACGGTGTTCTGGTTTGGTGCTGGAGGTAATCATCGCCATGGCTGGGATCATACGGCCTGACATGGAAATCATAAACAGGGTTGTATATACCACGTACAAATACAACGGCGTCGGGCCGATATGGGTAACCAGCATGACAGGCAGAATGGAAAACACACACATCACCGCAAACACTTTAAATTTACCCAGTTTATCAGCCAGACGGCCAATGACATTGGTACTGACGAGTGTAAATAATCCGCCTGCAAAATAAATATACGGCAAATCGGTTTCTTTTAAACCCACGTTATACACGGAATATGGACTTAAAAACGGAATGATGCTGAATCCGGCAAACATCATAACAATGGTCAGCAAGAACGCACGCACATGGTTAGGATGGGTGATAATGTAGCCAATCTCTTTTAAAACCTGTCTATTTTTGATTTTTTCCATATGAGAGGTTAGCTTAGGCAAAGTCATCCAGGCAAAAAACAAGGCAATACTGCCAAGTCCCGACAATAAAAAGAACGATGAATGCCAGCCCCAGTGATTAGCTAAAAACAAGCCCAACGGAACTCCAACAATAGATGAAACAGCAAAAGACGACATCACAGCACCTGTAGCCATCCCACGTTTATTCTCAGGAAACACATCGCCAATAATCGACATAATCAAAACTCCGGTTAAACCACCAAAGGCACCGGCAATAACCCTGGCCAGCAACAACCATTCATATTGAGGTGAAAGGCCACAGCATAACGTCCCGATAATAAAACCCAGATACACAACCATCAGGGCTTTTTTCCTGTCGAACATATCAATAAAAAAGGCCGACACAAACCCCGAGATACTCGCACTAAAGGTATAACAGGACACCAACAGCCCAAACTGAGTAGGAGAAATGCCAAAAACACGCATTAACTGAGGCCCCAAAGGCATCATAATGACGAAATCCAGAATATTGGTAAATTGAACAGTAGCCAACGTAATAAGCAATAACGTTGTATTTTTAGGTAAAGATGAGGCTGACAAAGAAATCTCCTAGATGATTGAAGTGGTGTCCTCGATAGGAATTGAACCTACGGCCTCCAGATTAGGAATCTAGCGCTCTATCCGACTGAGCTACGAGGACATAAACTAATTCTAAGTAAATAAAGAAAAACTCACAATGGGAGTTCTGCAAATTTAGCTATACATTTAGAAAGGGTTTAAAAAAAAGGAAAAGACGTGTACAATTCCTACCGTTTTATATGGTTTCATGCAACTTATAAAATAAGTGTTGCGTGTAAAAACAATCTATTCTGGGCATTAATTTTTCAATTAAATTTCTAAAAAAGGCGTTTAACCATGTCAAACTTTATACCATTGGAACCTATAAAAGAAAAAAAACTTACTCCGCAAGAGTATCTCAATCTTTCTTCAGAAGAAAAAGCAAATATCTTATCCAGCAGAATTATCCCACCAAGTTCCGATCATACAGGGGCATGGAATTTTGGTTATATCTCTGTTGAATTAAAAAACCCCATTTATACCTATAAACATGGATAATTCATCAACAGAAAACACAACAGATCACTCTGCTGTTCTAAATGATAGAGTACTTTCAGTTATTGAACACGAACTTCAAAACAAATCCCAGGAAATTACCTTAAAAGAAAAAGAATTAGAACTTCGCAAACAACAAGACATTCATTCTTTTGAATTTGCAACACATTCTTTAAAAGAACAAACTAAAGACCGACAAGAAGAAAGAAACCATCTCTTAAAAGTTCGCTATACAACTATTGGCCTAACAATATCTCTCACTATTATCTTTGTGGTACTTATTTTTTCTATTTTATATTTAGGATACAAAGATATCGCAATCGAAATTATTAAGTTAGTTGGAACAGCTTTAATAACAGGATTTGGGGGGTACCATTACGGAAAATCAGTAAAAGCTACCGAATCTAAAAACGAACCATCCCACTAATGGTTTTTGTCTTCTACGATACAGAAACCTCATCTCGTGATTTATTAGGTCAGATTTTATCCTACGCCTTTATTGTCACAGATGAAACCCTAACTCCTATCGAAGAGTGCTGCGGAACCATACGCCTCAGCCGCACTCAACTTCCCGATATCGAGGCTATTCTGGTGAATAAAATCAACATTACCGAGCTTCAAATCCATGGAGATCCCGAATATCTTGCGGCAAAACGTATTCATAATTTTTTATCCGAACAGATTGAAAACTATGGAAAAGCAACGTTAATTGGATTTAACAGCAACAGCTTCGACCTGTCTTTTCTACGTAATCTTCTGATTTTTCACGGGTTAAATCCGTATTTTGAAGGCAAACTGTCCAATTTGGATGTTTTACATATGGCTAAAGCGCTGGCTTTCCAAAATCCAGATACATTTCCCTGGATATTATCTGAAAATGAAGACGGAAATCCGTATTATGCGTTCAAACTTGAGTTTCTGGCCAAAGCCTTCGGGGTGCTGCAGAACACACAAAGCCACGATGCCAAAGAAGACGTGGAGCTAACCATCAACCTGGTCAAAGCCTTCCAAGAAAAGTTTAATTTTTCTCTTGCAGCGTTTAAACCGGTAACGGGACTAAGCTCGGATCTGTATCAGGGAACCAGTAAAATTGGAAAAATAAAAGAGTTGGAGTATTCAACCACAAACGGCACGCCCAAAAAATATATCTATCGCTATGTCGTTCCTGTTTTTCTCAATCCAAAAAATGCACTATTTATATATCTGGACACCTACCAGACTCTAGGCGAAAACGAACCTGTTTTATCCTGCCTAAAATACGTTAATGCCAACAAACATTTTTTTCAGATTGAACCTTTAAATGTAGACGAAGAAGCCTTATGGGAATTTACGGCACAAACAGCAGGGGAAGACCCTCGGTTAGCCAACCTCCATTCTTTAACTGATTATTTTGAACTTACAAAAAAGGACTGGGATATTGCTTATCAGATTCATGAAATGGGATTTGAGCGTATTGATACATTAAGACTGTATCTGGAAAACGTATGGAAAAAACCAGAGGACTATACGCGGCTTTTACAGGAGCTTTTGGCGATCAAACAACGATCCAAACTCAAAAAAGATCATTATCTGATTCAGCTGTTTAACAGAACCTGTCTTAATTCCCATCCTAACCCCGATATGACATTGTTATCGCGATATGTTCAGGCTCGATATGTTACGAAAACCCTACCCAGAACTCCTGAGTCTGTTTTATCGTTAGATGAGTATGGGCAGGTGCTTCAGGAGAAGCTGTCTGTCGAAACTGATACAAACACCAGGCATTTATTGGAACAAATCGAGCATTATTTTGTAGAGTGGCTATCTACATTACCAGACGGGCTTTCTGGGGAATAATGTAAAGGAAAAGGATCTCCAATTTGAAATCCGGCAATAACCTGTACCGACTGTCCCCATTCCATTTGACAGGTCACGCCACATGCAAAGTGTCTGGATAGCTGCATCATACCTTTCACCTCAATAGGAACAACAATACGAGGACTTTGAGAAAAATAGGCGCTTGTATCCGTAACCCCTACCCCACCACCAAAAGACAGTAAAAAAGAGTCTGTCTGAATAGGGACGCCATAAATCAAGCAAAGCTCGTGGTCGGATACCGCTTTTGCATATTTTAAAGTCAGGCTGTCGTTTCCATGTATCGGATAACCGATACCCGCAACCCAAACCAGACCCGTTTCAACACCATTACTTGAAAGCCCTAAACCTGCATTCAATAAAATATGTTGAAAAGGTTGTAAAAGATCCTGAAGCTCTGTTCTTTGTTTTTGATCTTTTTCTCTTCCAAATGGACTTAATTTTTTATCAGGTTTTGCTTCAAGCGATAAGGTACAAATAAAGCAGATTACTACTAACAGGACGATTTTCTTCATCATATCTGTCTTACCTATAGAACTTTTCTTGCAAAGAAAAATGATTCAAACCGGCTATCTGACCAATTTTTTGTAAGCTGGACAATAATAAACAACCCAACCACACAAAAACATAACCTGAACCAGAATAACGGAAGAAAATCACCACCGATAAGCATCAAAATCAAGGTATCTTCAATCAGACTGTGACACAGGCTCAGCAAAGATAGCGCATACACCACATCCCGAGGCGACAACTCTCCAGATTTCGCCTCATCCACAATCAAAGCGCCACCGTACACCATGCCTAAAATCATCCCGATAATAGTCACAGGGGCCGCAGCCCGGCTCATCCCAAATACGGATAAAACAGGGGCCAGAAGTTTTTTAAAGAACTCTACGATGCCCAGATGTTTTAAAATTTTCATTAATAAAAGCAGGGCAAAAATAACAGCCCCAATTTTTAAATCGTTGGCGAGCTGGGATAAAAACCACCCTTTCCAGGACGGATCGTACGGAGCGGAGGTCCAGTGCAGAGTGGCTGGTTTTTGAAGATGTGGAAAAAATTTGGATACCTGAAACACAATCGCCCCAAATAAAAACGCTCCGCCAATGCGAAGCAAAGCCGCATAGCGAAGCTTGGGGCCGGATTTTTTTACGATACTCAGCTCAATCGGCAATGCGTGGGCGGTTAAAATCATGCAGCACAGTACGGAAACCTGAGCTGTTGTAAGATGCACATCATGGGCAAGCCCAACATACACCACAATGGCCGCATAAATACTGCTACAGGCACCGGTGATCCAAACCAAACCCATTTCTCCGGGCAAACCCACCAGGGACATTAAAGGGGAAATAAGTGTCGCCACCCATTTTAATACGCCTAAAAGCGTTAAAAAACGAACAAGAATAGCAAGAGGGATGACAATTTTAAGGACAAAAAACCAGACGCGTTTTGTATCCTTAAGAACATCGATCCCTCCGTTTAAACAGGCTGCGAATAAAGAACGAGCAGACACCTAGTAGACGAATTTCATACCCAGGGTCAAACCGGAATCATTAACATCGGTACTGGACATCCACCATTGGTAACCCACCTGGAAAGACACCTGAGGGCTGACATACCAGGAAAATCCTGCCGTTGCATGAAGCTGATCCCAGCAGTTTGATCCGTTTAATTGAGGTTGAAAATAAAACTTGGAGCCCAAATCAAAGGTAAACTGATTTAAAAACGTAGTCTCCATATCCAAGCCAACCATCATACCTAAGGCGTTTCCGGTTTGCGTGTTAATCATAGAAGGACCAAAATACCAGTTACTTACCCCACCTTTTGAGAAAGTTCCCATACTAAGATAAGGAATTGCAACGCTATAATATTTTTTTACAACACCGGCATTTTCAACCTGAGCATAGCCCAAAGTTGCCGCAGGTGTATAAAACGTATTGGAATAAGGTTGCCCAGGATTTAACAGCCAGTATGTGGATAAACCCGCTTCGATCATTTTATTATCTTTTGTGCTTAACGTTGTAAAAGCACCTCTCCAGATAGTGGGATTTCCATTAATTGACCACAACCCGTTTTTTTGATGATAAAACGGAGACAGTCCTACCGTGATGGGATAAAAACGAGATGGAATAGACTCGGGCAGGCTTAGATTTTTAACCGTATTTACACGGGTTTTATCCGGCTGGAACCACGATGCCATGGCATTTCCAAGCATGGATTCCATCAATCCCACAAAAATATTATCGTTACGCGACTGGTACCGGGTTTGATCCTGAGTGGTTACTTCCTGCTCTTGATGATAGGAAATAATCAGGGAGGATAAATCGTTTATTAAAGAGGCTTTTAGTTTTTCGGATTGAACGGGAATAGCTACGGCCTGAAGCTTAGAGTTTAAAGAAGAGAAATTAGCCGTCTCAAGAGTTGTAGCTGTTTCAATGCCAATTACCTGACCTTTTGAATCGATAACAGTGGCCGTTGTAAGTTCTTTTAAAACAACGGCTCCGTCAAATGTTTTGGGTAACGCATCCGTAAGCATTTCAATATCGAGAATCGTGGATCTTGGAAATACAGTTGATCCAACCGTAATATCCATCAAAACAAATCCCTGCTTTGAAATTTTATTTTCTTTGACAAGAGATTGAAAAAGCTCAAAGGCCTGAGCGCGATATACAACCGGAAGCCAGACATCAAAATCGGTCTCCAGAAACGTATGTCGTTTAAATAAATAGCGTGTACCTACAAGCTGAGTCGTTGTGGTATAGCCTGATTTTTCATTCACATAAATCGGCTGCGCAAAAACAGGAAGAGAGACACATAACACCATCAAACATACACTTAAAAATCGAGACATCTGGTCATCCTTTCGGGAACGAATGGAAAAATATTAAAATAATTTCTTAACTTTTTCAAATAGATTTTCAGTTGTCTTTGAATCGTGATGCAATTGAGCAAACTCTTCTATCAGCTGCTTCTCTTTTGAGGACAGTGATTTGGGTAAAACCACCTGGATTTTTACGTAATGATCGCCATTACCATAACCTCTCAGGTGAGGAATACCTTTTCCTTTTAAACGCAACGTTGTATTGGGTTGAGTTCCTGCTGGGATTTTCAATAACGTTTTGCCATCAAGTGTTGGAACTTCTACCTCGGCACCCAAAATAAGCTGGGTAAAGGGCATTTCAAGTTCCATATAAATATCATCGCCTTCACGTTGAAAATATTTATGTTTTTTGACGGCTAAGAAAACGTATAAATCTCCGGCTGGGCCACCGTTTTCGCCGCAGTTTCCTTCACCGGAAACCCGTAAACGGGTACCTTGATCCACACCGGCAGGGATATCAACCTTGATACGCTTTTTCTTTTTTTCAAGCCCTTTTCCATGACAGGATTTACAAGGATTTTTTACAATCTGACCGGTACCGCTACAGAAATGACAGGTTGTCACCTGGGAGAAATTACCCAGCATTGTGCGTTGAACCGTACGGATTTGCCCTGCACCCTGACAATGAGAACAGGTTACTTTGGATGTTCCCGGCTGCGCGCCTGTACCCACACAGGTTTCACAGCGTTCCATATGAAAAATATCAATTTCTTTTGAAAAGCCTTTTGCAACATCCTCAAGTGTTAATTCGAGGTCATAGCGAAGATCTTCACCCTGACGGACACCTTGGTCACCCCCGCCGCTTCTGCCACCGGAGCGACGTCCGCTGCCGCCAAAAAAGACATCAAAAATATCTTCAAAAGACTCTGCTGAAAATCCGCCCCCGAAACCAGCGCCGCCGAAGCCTCCGAAACCGCCGGCTCCAGGTTGATCATCGGTTACTCCGAATTGATCGTACTGAGCCTTTTTTTGCGGATCCGACAAAATATCATAGGCTTTCTGAACTTTTTTAAACATGTCTTCAGCACCCGGAGCTTTGTTAACATCCGGGTGATATTGTCTGGCTAATCGGCGGTATGCTTTTTTGATATCCGCCTCGGAAGCATTTTTATCAACATCTAGTACTTTATAAAGATCTTCAGCCATTCGTTTTTATTACCTTTTTAGGATTTTTTATCATCGACTTCCGTAAAGTTCGCATCTACAACATTTTCATGCTGAGCTGAACCCTGAGATTGCTCTGCAGACGCTTGATGGTCCTGTTGCTGAGCTTCAGCTCCAGCTTCTGCAGGTTGCTCTTTATACAAAGAAGCAGACACTTCATATACTTTGGTCTGGAACGCTTCCGTTTCTTTTGTAATGGTGTCCAGATCATTGGATTCGATAGCTTTTCTCATATCAGCCAAACCGGTTTCCAATGTTGCTTTGGATTCAGCACTTAGCTTTGCGTCATTATCCTTAATCATTTTTTCTGTGGAATAGACTAATGAATCGGCCTGATTTTTAGCATCAATCAATTCACGTTGTTTTTTATCTTCATCAGCGTGTGCTTCTGCGTCTTTTTTCATTCTTTCGATATCATCTTTCGACAAACCTGAAGATGCTGTGATGGTGATTTTTTGCTCTTTACCCGTTCCTTTATCTTTTGCTTTTACGTTCAAAATACCGTTGGCATCGATATCAAAACTTACTTCAATCTGAGGAACACCACGAGGGGCTGGCGCAATACCTTCAAGAATAAAACGGCCTAAACTACGGTTGTTAGATGCCATTTCACGCTCACCTTGAAGCACGTGGATATCTACACTGGTTTGGCTGTCTACAGCTGTAGAAAACACCTGACTTTTTGAGGTTGGGATGGTTGTGTTTCTTTCAATCAGTTTGGTGCAAACACCGCCCAATGTTTCGATTCCAAAAGACAAAGGTGTTACATCCAGAAGAACAACGTCTTTAACGTCACCGGATAATACAGCTCCTTGAATAGCTGCACCGATTGCCACAACTTCGTCAGGATTCACCCCTTTATGAGGCTCTTTTCCAAAGAAGTTTTTCACAGCGTCCTGAATGGCAGGGGTACGTGTTGTTCCACCAACAAGAATAACTTCCTGGATGTCACCCACAGACAAACCAGCATCCTGAAGCGCTTTTTTACAAGGCTCAAGCGAACGCTGAATTAAAGGAGCAATCATTTGCTCGAATTTTGCACGGGTCAGCTGAACATTTAAGTGTTTAGGACCTGAAGCATCTGCTGTGATAAACGGAAGATTAATATCCGTTGTAGTAGTTGACGATAATTCGATTTTTGCTTTTTCAGCCGCTTCTTTTAAACGTTGTAGGGCCATTTGATCTTTCGACAAATCAATTCCCTGATCTTTTTTAAATTCATCAACAAGCCAATCCATTACAACGTGATCGATGTCATCTCCACCCAGCTGTGTATCGCCGTTTGTAGATTTTACTTCAAAAACGCCGTCTCCGATTTCAAGAATCGAAATATCAAAGGTTCCGCCGCCGAAGTCGTACACAGCAATTTTTTGATCATGCTGTTTATCAAGTCCGTAAGCCAAAGCCGCTGCTGTAGGCTCGTTAATGATACGAAGCACTTCAAGACCGGCAATTTCTCCGGCATCTTTTGTGGCTTTACGTTGACTGTCGTTAAAATATGCTGGAACGGTGATAATTGCCTGTTTCACTTCTTCACCTAGGTAAGCTTCAGCATCTTTTTTAATTTTTTGAAGCACCATCGCTGAGATTTCAGGAGGTGTGTAATCCTTATCTGGACCTTTTACCATAACTACACCGTCATTACGCTCGTAAACATCATAAGGAAGGTTGCCTTTAACTTCAGTCAAACGGCGTCCGATCAGACGTTTTACAGAGAAAAATGTATTTTTTGGATTGGTAACGGCCTGACGTTTTGCAGGTTGACCTACCAGACGCTCGCCCGTTTTTGAAAACGCAACGATAGACGGAGTGGTTCTTGCCCCTTCAGAGTTAGCGATAACAGAGGCATCTTTTCCTTCCATAACGGCCACACATGAGTTTGTTGTTCCCAAATCAATTCCTATAATCTTAGGCATAAAAAAATCTCCTTTGCTTATTTTGCGACTACAACCATCGAGGGACGAATTACTTTTTCATGTAACTGATACCCTTTCTGGAATTCGCGAATAATATAGCCGGTCTGAATAGACTCGGCTTCTTCTTCCAAAACGGCCTGATGAAGATTCGGATTAAATTCCTGACCTTCGGTTTGAATGGCTTTAACACCGGCTTTGTCCAGCACGGAATGAAACTGCTTTTGAATCAGCAAAAATCCTTCCAGCTGTTTTTTCAAACTCTCATCATCCTGAGGCAAATGCTCGCAGGCACGATCAAAGCTGTCTAACACGGGCAGCAATTCCAGCACCACTTTTTCATGGGCATACTTTTTAAACTGATCCACTTCCTGCTCTTTTCTGCGCTTAAAATTTTCAAGCTCAGCAAACGCTCTTAGCGATTTTTCTTTTTCCTGATCCAACTGCTGCTGAAGCTCATCCTGAACCGAAACCTCAGGGGTTTCAGACTGAACAGCCGCATCTTTTTCTTCTAATACCGCATCAGAAGCTTCTTGTACATTAGCGTCTTGAGTTGTCATAAAGATCCTTTCTGAAGATGTGTATTAATATGCTGCGTCACCGATTGAACCATCGGCAGCACCTGACTGTAAGCCATCCGCTTTGGGCCCAAAACCCCAATCACACCGGTTGGCTCGGACTCATGTCCTACAGGCGATAAAATTAAACTGCATTCCGATAAACCCTCAACGTTCATTTCCTGCCCGATCATCACGTTGCACACGGAAGACCGCCTTGAAAATTCCGTTAACAGATTACCCAGAACCTTGTTTTCTTCCAATAAAGACAACACTTTTTGAGTCAGCTCGATGTTTTTAAACTCTGGCAAACGAATCATGTTTGAAACACCTTTTGCCAGAAGCTGCTGTCTTTTTTGATTGGATTTACGAAGCTGCGACACCGATAACGCCAAATCTTTTAAAGCGAGAGAAAGCTCGGGCAGGTCTTTCTCCAATCCTAAAATTAACTGTTCATTCAATTCATAAACCGGTTTTCCATCTAATTTTGATGATAATAATTTTGAGATTTTATTCAGATCATCCTGATCAATATTATTGTTCAGCTGCACCAAAAATTCAGAGTTTACACCGGCAGAATGCAACAAAACAACCAGAACTTTATCCATATCCACCAAAATCAAATGCGCCATTTTCAAGGTTTCCTGATAAAGATCAGGCGTTAAAACAATCGTTGTATAGTCGATAAGGGAACTCATCACGTCAGAGACATGCGACAACACATCCTGAATATTCTGTCCTATTTGGTACACAGGGACATCAACAGGAAGCGGCACAGAACCAGGTTTTGCCAACACCGAATCAACATAAAACCGATAGCCTTTATCCGTGGGGATACGGCCCGAAGAGGTGTGAACATGACCTAAAAAGCCTTCTTTTTCCAGCTCGTTTAACTCATGGCGAATGGTAGCCGGACTTACCTTAAAATCGTAACGATCGGCCATCACTTTAGACCCTACGGGTTCAGCTGTTTCGATATAATGTTGAACAGCCGTATGTAAAATAGCTTCTCTTCGTTTAGACTCCATTCAACACTCACTTTACACGAATTTAGCACTCCAACATACCGAGTGCCAATTTTCGCATAAGGATAGGAAGTATTACGGTAATTGTCAATTGTTTTTCTTTTACGTTATGATCAAAGCATGAAACTTTCGATTGCCGTTGTCGGACTTGGCGTTATGGGCACCTATCACGTTCAGCATCTTTCAGAAATGGAAGAGGTCACGCTGACTGCTGTCTGTGATGTGGACGCTGAAAAAGTAAAAGAGTACGCAGAAAAGTTTAACTGCAAAGGGTTTACCTCTGTCGACACCCTGCTTGCGGAGTGTAAATTAGATGCAGTCTGCATCATCGCCCCAACCTCACTGCACTTTCAACTCGCAAAAAAAGTTCTTGAACACAACTGTAACGTTTTTATAGAAAAGCCAATCAGCAATACCATTGAAGAAGCCAAAGAACTGATCGCACTGGCAAACGCCAAAAAACTGGTGTTAACCGTAGGTCATATTGAACGGTTTAACCCTACATTTATCGCATTGAAACAGGAATTAAATTCCGGCAGAATTGGAACACCAGTTGCTGTAACCGCTCACCGTGCAAGCCCAATGCCTGTACGCATTCAGGATGCCAACGTGATGCTGGATCTTGCCGTACATGATATCGATCTCGTCAACGATGTGATGCAGGATGTTCCAATTAAAGGATTAGCTCACCGTGGGAAAGCACAACTTGAAGACAGAGAAGATTTTGCCAATATGTTTTTGGATTATGAAGCCGGGAATGCCATTGTTCAGGTAAATTGGGTGACGCCGTTTAAGATCAGAACCCTGCACGTTACCTGTACAGCGGGCTTTATCCTTGCCGATTTACTGCATCACACCTTAACCGTGTGGACACATGACACACAAAAAGCAGAAAAAGTACCGGTACAGCTTCACGATGCCCTACGCAAAGAGCTTGAAGATTTTGCGTTTAGCATCACTTCAAAAACGCCTCCGACAGTCACCGGAGACCATGCACTTGCGGCATTAAAAATAGCACTCTCCCCTATTTTCTAAACCCTATATAAAATGTTACACTGTCAAAACAAAAAAAAGTTGGAGAGCTTTATTTATGTCATATTTTTTTAGTTCTGAATCCGTTTCCGAAGGTCACCCAGATAAGATTTGCGACCAGATTTCCGATGCAATTCTTGACGCTGCTTTAGAGCAGGACCCAACGAGTCGTGTAGCCGCTGAATGTTTTGCAACCACTGGGCTGGTGTTAGTCGGTGGAGAAATTACAACAACAGCCAAGCTTGATATTCAGACTATTGTTAGAAACACTGTCCGCGAAATCGGATATACCAATCCGGATTACGGACTTGATGCAGACAGTTGTAGTGTTTTGAATGCCATCCATGGACAATCCCCTGATATCGCACAGGGCGTAAACGTTGGTGAAGGATTATTTAAAGAGCAAGGCGCAGGAGATCAGGGCATGATGTTTGGATATGCCTGCAAACAGACTCCGGTTCTTATGCCTCTTCCTATTTATTTATCTCACCAGCTTGTAAAAACCTTAGCCAAGCTTCGCAAATCAGGAGAACTTCCATATCTTCGCCCTGATGCAAAAGCCCAGCTGACTATCGAGTACGAAGGACGCAACCCTCGCCGTGTGCATACGGTTGTTATCTCTACTCAGCATCATCCTGATGTTTCCCATGAAACCATCACCAAAGATGTTATTGAAAAGGTTATTAAACCGGTTATTCCAGCTCAATATCTTGATGAAACCACCCGTTACTTTATCAACCCAACCGGACGATTTGTAATCGGAGGACCTCACGGAGATACAGGACTAACAGGTAGAAAAATTATTGTGGATACTTACGGCGGATGGGCCAGCCATGGCGGCGGTGCATTTTCCGGTAAAGACAGTACCAAAGTAGACCGTTCAGCAGCCTATATGGCACGTTACATTGCAAAAAACATCGTAGCCGCAGACCTGGCAGATGAAGTAGAAATCCAACTTGCTTACGCAATCGGTGTTGCAAAACCTGTTTCCGTATATGCAAACACCAGAGGCACATCAAAAATTGATGAAGCCAGACTTGTTCAATTGATACAAGACCATTTTGATTTAACACCTCAAGGCATTATTAGAACCCTGGACCTAACACGTCCGGTATTTAGAAAGACAGCAGCGTACGGTCATTTTGGCCGTGATGATTTGGATTTATCCTGGGAAAGAACCGATAAAGCAGAAGCCCTGAAAAAAGCGGCTTTATCCTCGACAACCGCATAAGTTCAAGCACGCCGCTGGTGGAGAAATAATGAGACCACCAGCTTCATTTTATGAAGAGCTTTCACAAGCCAGCCATGATTTCGATCAACGGCTGGACTTGGATATATCAACCCTGTTGCAAAACCGAACCATCGCTTGTGCGGAATCCGTAACAGCCGGTCATCTAAGTGACCGCCTGACCCGGGTTCCCGGAAGCTCAGCTTATTTTTTAGGCTCGGTTATTTGCTACTCTCCGCTACTCAAATTAAATCTATGCGGGGTTTCAGCAGCAACCTTAAGTCAATGCGGGCCCGTAAGTGAGCCTGTGACCAGAGAAATGGCCAAAGGCGTACAAAAACTTACCAAAGCCACTATCGCACTATCGGTTACCGGATTTGCCGGGCCGGACCGTCACAACAACGACAACACAGGGCTTGTGTTTATCGGAGTGGTAACGGAAAGCTTTGATCACGTATTTCAGTTCCGATTCGAAGGAAACCGAGCTGAAATCAAACAACAGGCCGCTCAGGCAGCCCTTGTACAGTTAAGAACCAGACTTACAGCAGAATCACAAAATAAAGGAGATTTTTATGTCACAAATCGATGAAAACAAGACAAAAGCCTTACAGTTTGCCATCGCTCAAATCGAAAAAGCACATGGCAAAGGCTCTATTATGAAATTAGGAGAATCTCCTAAAATGAATTTATCCACTATTTCCTCAGGAGCCTTTTCACTGGATCTGGCTTTGGGTGTAGGCGGATATCCACGCGGCCGTATCATTGAAATTTTCGGGCCGGAATCCTCAGGAAAAACAACCTTATCGCTTCATGCTGTAGCAGAAGCTCAAAAATTAGGCGGAGTATGTGCGTATATCGACACAGAACATGCTTTAAATCCATCTTACGCTGAAAAACTTGGCGTTAACCTTGACGGATTATTTCTATCTCAACCAGATTACGGCGAACAGGCCCTCGAAATCGCTGAAACACTGGTACGTTCAGGCGCGGTTGATCTTATCATCGTAGACTCGGTTGCGGCCCTTGTGCCTAAAGCTGAAATCGAAGGCGATATGGGTGACCCTCAAATGGGGATGCAGGCACGCTTGATGTCTCAGGCACTAAGAAAATTAACCGGGATCGTTAGCAAATCCAACACCATTGTTATCTTTGTAAACCAGGTGAGAGACAAAATTGGCGTTATGTTCGGAAATCCAGAAGTAACCCCTGGTGGAAGAGCGTTAAAATTCTATTCAACCATTCGTATCGACATCCGCCGTATCGATTCCATCAAATCAGGAAGTGATATCACAGGAAATAAAGTACGGGTCAAAATCGTGAAAAACAAAGTGGCTCCACCTTTCAAATTCACCGAGCTTGAAATCGAATTTGGAACCGGTGTTTCAGCAGATGGCGATTTATTGGATCTGGCTGTCACCATGGATCTTGTTGAAAAAAGCGGAACCTGGTTCTCAGTAAACGGAGAAAGAATGGGTCAGGGACGGGAAGCGGCTAAAAACTTCCTGAAACAACGTCAGGATATCTGCAAATCCTTGCAGGAAAAAATCAGAGAAAAAATTAATGCTGGAGATCCGGCATTAGTTGCAGAAAAGGAGGATTAAGCCCATGTCAGGTCTTGTTAGTGTCGCTATCCTCGCCTTTATTGCAGCGACAGGATTAGTAGGTTTTTATTTTACAAAAAAGATGGCGTCCGATGCCAAAATTAAAGATACGGACTCCGTGATTCAGAAAAAGCTGGATGATACTCAAAAAGAAATTCAATCCCTCTTAACAAAGGCTCAGCTGGATGCTCAGGATATCATTGCAAAATCCCGTGTTAATCTGGACGATGAGATCAAAAGCAGACGTCAATCGGCCTCAGATATTGAAAACAGGCTGATTCAAAAAGAAAAGCATCTGGATACCCGTGATGCCCGTTTAACTGAAAAAGAAGATTTTTTAAATCGTGAGATTGAGAAAAACAAACAAATCAAAAAACGCCAGGAAACCATTACACAGGAATTACTGGAAACATTAGAAAAAACGGCTAATTTAAGCTCTGAAGAAGCCAAGCAGATGATTTTGAACAACGTTGAAAAAGACGTGCGTCAAAAAGCCGGCAAAATGATTAAAGACATTGAAGAACAGGCTAAAAAGATTGCAAACCGCCGCGCCAAAGAAATCGTTACCGATGCTATCCAACGCACGGCTATCGATCACGTTCAGGCGGCTACAACCTCGGTTGTTCAATTGCCTGATGATGAAATGAAAGGCCGTGTTATTGGTAGAGAAGGCCGGAATATCCGCTCGTTTGAAGCCATCACCGGTGTAGACGTTATTATCGACGACACACCTGGCGCCGTTATTTTGTCCTCGTTTGACCCGATCCGCCGTGAAGTTGCAAAACTGGCGCTTCAAAAACTGGTTGTGGACGGACGTATCCACCCAACCCGTATCGAAGAAATGGTGGCAAAATCCCGTAAGGAACTTCAGGAAATCATTAAAGAAAAAGGTGAACAGGCTGCTGATGAAATCGGTCTTCAGTTTCACCCTAAAATTATTGAATACCTTGGAAAATTACATTACAGAACCAGTTACGGTCAGAATATTCTGGCTCACTCGCTTGAAGCCGCTCATATTGCTGGAATCATGGCAGCAGAGCTTGGCGTAAACGTAGCCCTTGCAAAACGCGGATCCATACTGCATGACATTGGAAAAGCCATCGACTTTGAACAGGAAGGAAGCCATACCGATCTTGGAAAAGAGATTTGTGAAAAATATGGAGAATCGCCTGAAGTGATCAACTGTATTATGGCTCACCACGAAGATGAAGAACCGGATACCATCGAAGCCATTCTGGTTATGATGGGCGATGCTATTTCGTCTGCAAGACCTGGCGCAAGACGCGAGTCTTTGGAAACCTATGTAAAACGTCTGGAAAAACTGGAAACCCTTGCTAAATCGTTTGAAGGTGTTGAAAAAGCATTTGCTATTCAAGCTGGAAGAGAAGTACGGGTTATGGTTAAACCTGAAGAAGTTGATGATCCAGGCGCACAGAAACTGGCCTTCGATATGGCAAAACGTATTGAATCCGAGCTGGATTATCCAGGTGAAGTTAAAGTTTCCGTTATCCGCGAAACACGTGCTGTAGGAGTTGCACGCTAAACACCTCCATGAGCGATACGATAAAAGTTCTTTGTATTGGGGATCTTGTTGGAAAACCGGGCAGACTGATGTTAAAAAGCTGGCTGCCCCGGATCCAAAAAGAGCATGGGATTAACATCACCATCGCCAATATTGAAAACATATCCGGAGGTTTCGGTGTCACCGTAAAATCTTACGAGGAACTTAAAGAACTGGATATTCAGGTTTTTACCTCCGGAAACCATATCTACGACAAACGTGAAATTATGAGTGAATTTCACAGAATGCCCAAGCTAATACGCCCGTTAAACTTCATTGAGGGCGCACCGGGCAACGGCATTCGGATTTTCAAGTACAACACACTAAAAATTGCCGTGGTTAATTTAATCGGCAGAGTGTTTATGAACACGGTGGATTGCCCCTTTAGGGTTATGGAAAAAGCTTTAGCTGAAATCCAAAAGGAAACCCCTATTATTATTGTAGATTTTCATGCCGAAACCACCTCCGAAAAACAGGCGATGGGATGGTTTCTGGATGGAAAAGTCAGTGCGGTTTACGGCACTCACACCCACGTTCAAACCGCAGACGAACGGCTTTTGGATAACGGAACCGCCTTTATTTCCGATATCGGCATGACCGGCGCAAAAGACGGGATTCTGGGCATGGAACGAGAACCGGTGATCAGCCGTTTTTTAAGCCAGCTTCCAGCCAAATTCCAGGTTTCCGCTTCGTCAAAACGCATGATTAATGGTATTATTCTCACTCTCAATCATAATGGAAAAGCCACGCATATCGAACGCGTTGCCATAGAATCGGAAAGCCTTGCATGATCGATATTAAAAATATTCATAAACGCTACCAGCAGCGTGAAGTGGTTAAAGGATTAAGCCTGACCATGAATCACGGGGAAGTGGTAGGGCTTTTGGGGCCAAACGGTGCAGGGAAAACCACAACGTTTTATATGATTATCGGGTTGGTAAAACCGGATTCCGGGCAGGTGTTTCTTGATGGGGAAGATATTACGGCGTTGCCTATGTATCAGCGATCCAGATTAGGGTTGGGCTATCTGCCTCAGGAATCCTCTATTTTTAAAAAATTAACTGTTGAAGAAAACATCTTTATCTTATGGGAGCTGCTTGGAAATGTGCCTAAAAAGCAGTTCCACTCCCGATTGGACGAGCTTTTATCCGAAATGGGACTGTTGCATCTTAAAAAAGCCAAAGGCATTTCATTATCAGGTGGAGAAAAAAGACGGGTGGAAATCGTTAGAGCATTGGCCACAGAGCCCTCTTTTATTCTATTAGACGAGCCCTTTGCAGGAATCGACCCTATTGCCGTCGCTGAAATCCAAACCATCATTAATCGACTAAAACAACGCAATCTGGGCATTATCATCACCGACCATAACGTAAGGGAAACACTTCATATCACGGATCGTGCCTATCTAATTCACAACGGTGAAATGTTAATGTCGGGAACTCCACAGGAAATCGCTGAAAACGAAACGGCTAAAAAATTCTATCTTGGAGATCATTTTACGCTGTGATCAAAATTCTCGATCGGTATATTGTTAAAGAACTTTTAGGTCCGTTTGTTTTCGGAATTGCGGCTTTTAGCTGTATCCTGGCAGGAAGCTCTGTGTTGTTTTATTTAATCGGAGATGCCATTAAATATGGGATCCCCATTGCTGTTGTTCTACAGTTATTTATCTACAAACTGCCTGGTATTGTGGTCTTTACCTTTCCAATGTCTATGCTGCTGGCCACAATTTTAGGGTTTGGACGTTTAAGTTCAGATTTGGAGATTCTGGCACTTAGAGCGGGAGGAATCGGGTTTTACAGGCTGGTGGTTCCGGTAGTGTGTGTAGGATTAAGCATCAGTGTGATGACAATCTGGTTTAACGAACAGATTGTGCCTCAGGCCACGCATTCAGGGCAACAACTGATGCGCTACTATACTGACAAAACCGATCCAAAAATCAAACAACAGGTTAATTTTACAGAATATGACTCCAGCGGATTCCCCCAACGGATTATTAATGTACACAGCATCGAGGGCTCTTTTTTGAAAGATGTTACCGTTGCCGAATACGAAAAGGGCCATCTGACACGGGTAATTGTATCTAAATCAGGAAAATGGATAGCCACAGGAGGTTGGGAGTTTTATAACGGCGTGATGCATCAGTTTTCAACCAACGATCCGTTGCGTGTAACGGCTATAGAATTTAAAAAAGAGTATATTGATATCCCGATCAACCCGAAAGATGCCAACAAACCGGCCAAAGGGGTTGATGAAATGACCTCGGAAGAATTAAAGGCCAAGGTACAGCTGCAACGTAAACTGGGAGAAGATCCCAGCCAGAATCTTATGCAATACTATATGAAATTTTCAGTGCCTTTTGCCAGTCTTATTTTTTCAATATTGGGAGCCGCCGTTGGGTTGAGACCACATCGTAGTTCGTCAGCGATTGGGCTGGGTATCAGTCTGGTGATTATTCTGGTGTATTATGTTTTATTGTCCATTGGGATGGGATTAGGAACAGCGCATGTGTTGCCTCCGGTTTTTGCGGCGTGGATACCGAATCTGGTTGTGGGGACAGCAGCACTTTATTTGTTAAAACGGGTTGGATTTTAATCCTCTACAAACTACCTTAAATAATGGTCTACATTACCTTCGGTTACAAAAGCAAGACCTTTTGCAAAATCTTCAATAAGAGCTTCCTGTCTTCTTACGGATGGCCCAAATATCGGGTCTGAACAACGTATATCTTTAACAGAGGCTGGATATCGAGGTTTATCACCATTTTTTACCGTCCAAGCCGCTAGCATCTTGCTGGGCAGACTGGATATTTTGTTACAAAATCGATCCCATTGGCCTGAAACGGCCTGATCGAACGGTCTTGGACCAAAGCCAAAACAGGACATCAAACCCGTTGGAGGTTCAAGCTGCTTAGACAAAGCACGACAAGAGTCCCAGAACCATCCTGCATTTCTTACAACAACAGCACGACTGGCGACACCTGGAAGCAACAATAAGTCGGTAAGTTTATGTAATAAATTAGCCTGTCCATTATCCATAATAGTCCTGATATATTTCATTTTTGTTTTAAAACCTACAGGATCCCGAAAGATAAAAATAGTGCGCACGTCAGGTGTATACCCAGCCTTGCCTGCAAAAACCTGCTCCAAAGCAGACACATAGCTGTTACTTTCTTTAAGCGGATGCCCCTGTTTATAGAGCTGAATCACTCGGATAAGAGAATAAAATTGCTCCTCTGCAGATAACGCTTTAAACGAATTATGCTGACAAACCATAGTGATACAGGCATAAAATGCATCACAGGCCACATCGGTTTTGGGCTCAAATGTTTTAAAAAACAGTGCGACATCCTGAATTTTTGTCCCCTCAAAATAACCCTGAAAAACATCATTAGGGATGTTTATCGAAGACACCTGATGAACCACAGGATTCCGCCGAAGGATTCCATGTCCTAATGCTTGCTTTAATTGATCTCTGTCTTCAGAATCTAAACTTACAGACTCTTGAGATGGGGTTACTGAAATTTCATGCCCGGACACAGAGGTAGCTTCAACATAATAAGATTTACTCGCACCGGCTGTACTTCCGTACAGAGCAGCGTCCTGTTTGGAATGGCTTTCACTAAGGATAAGAGATTGAATAGATTTCATAGATGGCCTAAGTGTAGGATCTGTACTTAAACAACTCGAAAGAAAAGACACATATCTGTCGGTTTCCGGACCAAATACAGTCTGCCCATGCTGGGTGATAAATGCAATAATTGTATCGATATGTGTTTGCATGCCAACAACGTCCCTGGCATGTTTATGGAGCAATCCATCAACAGCCTCTCTAAAGGCTTTGTACTCGGGACGTTCACAAAATCCCCAGCGTGATACCGCCAACGGGTCATCACCTTTACCGTCATGGAAAATATAATCAATCATGGCCAGGCCTGTTTGATATACAGCCGCACCTGACAAAGATTTAACCAGATCACCAGGAAAAAAACAGCGCAACGCAGACTTGGGATTTTCTACCATCTGAGCGGCCACAAATTCAGGAGGAGGATAGGTTCCAAATGCGTATTGTGGTTCTTTGCAAATTTTATCAAAGAACTTTAAAAGATCCATCTGGGCAATCATCCCATAGTCTGTCGTATGTAAAAAATCACGATTAAACACGATCATGTTTCCACCTTTAATGTCTCTGGAAATAACGTTGTTTTCGATCATGGACAATAAATTAGAGAAAGCTGCATTTACAAAAGACCGTGCTGAAAGCGGGTTTTTTGGAAGAGGAACATCAGTCCCTAAAGGCAAAAACATAACAGGGCGTGTGATATCCGTATATTTGACCTGAACAACCATCAAACCGACCTGTTTTTTAGGAAAAGAGAAAGTATGGCAGATGCCGTTAATATCTAATGTATACGTCCTTAAACCTCTTTCATCAGTCGATGGGGTCAGCTTAACAACAGGAGCTTCAATCGTGCCAACTCCATTTAATCCTGGCTTTGAAGACGCATGAACAACCGTATCCTCATTTGAAACATGTTGTACGGTGACGGAAATAGAATCTGTTTTTTGAACCGTAACGACATATCCGTTGGTATTAAAGATAAAGTTTCCTTTTGGAGAAAGATAGATATAGTGCTTATCAGCTAATGAATGTGAATGAGGATGGATACCAACAAAAGCAGGCAATCCGTCTTTACTGGACGCCAGCGCTTCCAGCATCATATCGTGAACGGCACGTCGTGTATCATGGTCGGTGTGATCGTAATCAATAATGGCTTTTTTCTGTACAAACGAAGGCGATTCTGCAGAAGAGGTGGAACAACTCACCACCTTACCAAAACTTCCGCGACCTAATTCCGACTTTGTCTGAGCCACAATAGTATGACGAGTACCATCAAGTGTCAGCACCTGTTGTTTCTGTAAAATGTGATCTACCTGGACAGGATCATCAGGGCCATTTTGCAATGTTGGAACCGAACGGCTTGCAAGACCTGATAAGAGATAATACGCGCTCTTTTGTTGATCTTTAGAAAATGAAAACGTATCAGCCATAGCCAGTTTGCCGTCTAAAACCGCCATCCCCGCCTGATACGAAATCGCCGAATATATACGGTAAAAACCAACCAGCGTATCCATGGAAACCGTTCTTTTTTCAGGAAGCATAGCCTTAAACGCAGTAACAATAGCCTCAAAGTGTTGTGGAGATTGTATTGGTTGGGATAAATGTTGAGCTTGAAACTCTTGAAAAACAGTTAAACCCATTGTGTTCATATCCAGGAAAAAGTCCGGAAGTTTTAACGGCTTAACACTAGATACGGATAAAAGCTTGAGTAGCATCATTCTTCTTATCGAAAAAAACGGATAAAAATTTCAGAACCGAGTAAAAAAAGAAGGCTCAAGCTTCATGGCCAAATAATGACCTCACACTGCGCATAAAATCGTCAGGTAAAGGAAGAGAAGTCTGAATACGTTCTATAAAATTGCCAGAAAACCCAGGCATCATCAGGGTTCCATTAGTACAGGCTCGGAAAGAGAATGTGAGCGATCAAAATCGACTAAATCCTCAACCGTAGGTCGCTGTAAAGGATTCGGATTCAAACATTTGCACAAAATGTCTGAAAAAGCCGCGGCATGCTGAGGTCCAAATAAATGCTCCGCATTCAACTGAATAAATAATACAACACGATTTAAACGCCTATCCAAAGTATCCACGGTAGCATGATGAAAAGACAATCCCATATTAATTGTATTAAAAATATCATTCTTAGTAAGGCGAAGGCCGTTTATTTCAATATCAGGTAAAGGCATGGTCATTAATAGCGAAACAATAACCATGGCAGTTTGGTAGGTTACCGCGTTAAAGATAAATGTATGAATATCCTGCCCTATACAATTCTGGATAACCGGGATTCTTTCTTGCAAAAGTTTTTGATGGATTAGAGCAGACAGACGTACAAGTTCAGGTGATGGCAAGGTTGCACCTGTTGTACCGTAATGTAACAAATTAGAAAAAAACTGTGCGTAATCCCCACCTGGACATCCACCAAAATCAATTTGGCGAATCCTATTCCAAAAACACATGACGTTAGTCATCTTCATATCAAGGTTCAAACAACGATTGTCACTGGCATGAATAAGATTACGAAACAAATCCAAAACCACTTTTCTACCCATCTCTGGAGTACTCACCACAGGAATAGTGTCGCCTTTAGGCTGAAAAAGAGAAAGACGAGGCACATTTTTCATTTTAAAAAACAGCTCGTACGTTTTTGTATTCTCACAATACTGCAAACGATGAGTAACGTCCTCAGGCGTTATAATATAAAAACAGGGGTGTTGGCCATAAAAATAAAAAGTACGCTCAGGGTTCGAAGGCAACCCCGAAGCAACATACTCTACGGGATAAAAGGTTTGAGAATCCCTGGCATAAAATAATTGGGGACTGGATGCAGGAGGCACATAAAGAACAAAGGATCCATGCACTTCCGTTTGAAACAGATACCGTGATTCAGACGGTTGAGGATCCGTGTTTTTATACCGAATGGTTGTTCTGGACAAGTATTTTATTGCAGCCAGGGATTCCAGGCCCCCATCGGTTGCCTGCATCGCTTCTATCATAAAGCCTAAAGCCGACAGATGATGCTCGATCATATCCCACCTTTGGATAACCTGTTTTTTTTGGATACATGCTTCATCAGCCGCTTGAACAGAGACAACCTTGGCACTTGATCCCCTACCCAGGGATCCCTTCGTTGTTGCACCAAAAGAAACAACCTGGGGGCCAAACATAAGGAGCTGTTCCTTTTGAATAGAATGGCCGTCGTACGACCCCCACGATCCATTAGAAAGTCTGGGAAGACAATCAAAAACAATCTTTGCCAAAAGGCGCCGTGTTGAGTATGGATTTTCAGAACATGAAAACATATTATAATGCATCTGTATGATATGGCTTGGCATTTCAGGGTGCATAGATATTTTAAAAAACCTCTCGGACATCATCGAAAAAGTTCTGACATAAGCAAGCAAATCGCCATAGGTAAAGCGTTTTTGGACAGTCATCAGATGCTGATTAAAATCTAGTATAAGCACCCTTAGCGCCTCACTTCCAGTGAGTCTTCTTTGGAAATCACAATTAACTCTATACGTGTCAATAGAACATGGCTGCCTGGGCAGAAAATCAGGAAGGGCCACAAAAGGAAGCAAAGACGGTTTTTCGGTTACACAAGACACACGTTTAAACATTGTAAAACTACTCCTCAACTTCTACACACAGTAATCCTTTTGAATAATCCATAAATTCTCGAAGCTCTGCAACCTTAGGACGCACTGAAGGATCGGGAGACACCGCCCTGGAAATCAGGGTGTAAAACACATCCGCATTGGCACCAAACAATTCGACAGCACTTAATCTAAAAAATTCAGTAACCTGTTCTAAACGCACACCTGACTGACCATCCTGTATACACCCATGAGACAATCCGTAGATTGTTTTTAATATATCACGTGTCGTATAAACATTTTCTCCAATCAGTTTATCCGACAACGGCATTGACATAAACATAATTAAAAGTGATAAAGCTGTTTGATAAACAACAGTTCTAAGTATAAACCCTTCAAAATCTTTACCAATAGTCGTGTTTACTTCTTTTTCTCGTTTTTCCTGCCAATCCATCTCTCGAGAAGGATGACTATTGATACGATTACATAGATCAGCCAATTCAGGAGATGGGAACGTTGCTTTTGTACTGCCCTGAAGCACTAACATCCAATAAAAATCATCATAATCACCGGAAACACATCCACCATAGTCAATTTGCCTCACCCCATTAAAATTCCTCATATTCTCAGGTTTGGTATCTATACTTACTGTATCTGTATCCACAGCATGAAGAAGGTTTCGTATTAAATCAAAAACTCTTGTTTTACACTCAAACGGGTTGGTTAATTCAGGCAGTGCGTCTCCAAAAGGCTGAAAAATAGAGAACCTGGTGATATCTATAGCTTTATAATGCAGCACAAACTTTTTTCTTGAGTTTATATACTCCAAAACATGGGTGACATCCCGATCAACTCTAAGAGAAAGATGAGGGAGTTTTCCAAAAAAACATACAGCGTCAGGATTTCCATTATCATGTCTCGAATACGGAATGTATGTAACAGCCCCATTTGTACGCGTATACGAAAGCATGAGCTTTAAATTTGGGGGAACGGTAAGTGTAAATACTTCTCCTGTATAAACCTGGCACTCAAAAATCTGCATGGATACCGTAGAGTCATTACGTACAGATAAAGGATAGGCCACACTTGTTCTGGAACCTTCTTTGACAGCAGGAAATGATGTTAAACCGCCACGGGTAGACGTCATAACTTCCATCATGAGTGCCATTATTTTTTCGTCTATACCCCGGGCTCCCCGTTCAAAGGATCCTCGGGTATATTTATCTTTTTTTTGTACATAAGGAGCTGAAAAACCTGGAAATGTTACAGAAACAGCTTTAGCATAGGTACCAGACCCTAAAGAATCTTTTGTGCGTGTTTCCAGTTCAACAAACCGTTGATCCACAATTACCGTCTGAAATTTTCGTAACTCACCACCGTTTTCGTCTTGCATATCTTTTGCCACTAAAGAAGGCATAAACTGAAACAGCACCTGAGATAGTAAAGCATGTGTAGAACCAGGTTTAGAAGAATCGGAAAATGCATTAAATAGCTTTCGTTTGAGCATAGAGGGACAAGCTGGATCAAACAACTTTTTAGCAATTAAAAAGGACAATTCGGAATATATGGCTGTACAATCTGCTAACAAACGATACCCGACTTCTTCTGATCGTGAGTTAAGGACTACGTTTAAAAATCCATTAAATTCCCGTAAAGAGGTCCCTAGACTTTGTTGTGGAAGTCTATAAAAAAGATTGGTTAAATAAGGAAGCGTGCCTTGAGCTAAAGCAGCTTGCAACGGTGTTGGTAGAAAATAAGCAGGTAACAAAGAAGACGGTTTAGCTGTAACAGCTATATGTTTAAAAAGCATGAGGAATCCATCCTATGGTAGAAATTCCCCTTTAATCCCCTTTTAGGTTCCCTTTATTAATCCCTTTAGTGAAAGCTTGATTGTAAATCGTGTTGAAGTTGAGCGATAAGCTCATCTTTAGAAGAAAATTGTTTTTCGCCCCGAAGTTTCTTTTTTAAGAAGACTTTTAATGTCTTTCCATAAAGATTTCCATCAAAGTTATATAAAAATACCTCAACTACAGTTTTTTTTCCACCAAAAGTTGGTTTATTTCCAATATAAATCATGGAATGGATGGTTTTTTTGCCCAGTTTCACCTCACCTGAAAACACGCCGTTAGCCGGAATGAGTTTATCAGCAGGCAAAACCAAATTTGCTGTTGGAAATCCCAGTTGGCGACCTCGTTTTTCACCATGAATAACCTTGCCTTCAATCAGATACGGATGCCCAAGCAAGTGAACAGCCGTATCAAAAGCTCCCTCTAATAAATAGGTTCGAATATCCGAACTTTTGATAGGAATATCCCCATGGCAGGCCGGAGGAACAACCTCAATAGCCACACCATTAGCCTTCCCCCACTCTGTTAAAAACTGATGATTACCCTGGCGTTTTGCGCCAAATTTAAAATCATACCCAACCACTATTTTTTGAGGATTAAATGTTGGCATAATAACCTGTTTCAAAAAATCATCAGGAGACATCGATGCCATTGCTTTTGAAAACCGCAGAGTATGTACGGGAACAGGAGAAATACAACGAAGCTCCGACAATGTAGACAACCGCAACAACTGAGGATTTTTGTTCAACACCACATCAGGATGAGGCGAAAAAGTAACCAAACAATCCACTTGCCCGGCAATCGCCAGATGACCTTTATGTAGCCCGTCAAAAACCCCAAGCCCTATGCGCATACAACATCCTTCAATAAAGACGCCTGTATGGTGTCCAGGTTCAAGTCATCAAACTTTAACGCCTGATTAATATCAAAAGTACCAATTTTTTGCCGACACAAACGCCGGGCATACCCAACAGTTCCCAACTGACGAGCCATATCACGCACCAGACTGCGAATATAAGTCCCTTTTGAGCAATGCACTGTAAATGTTACAACCGGAAATACAGACGAATAAATAGAGTGTAACGTAATAGAATAGATGGAAACAGTCGATGGTTTTAACTCAACCTCTTCGCCTTGTCTTGCATAATGGTAGGCCGCTTTTCCTTTAATTTTTTTGGCTGAAAATTGAGGTGGGATTTGTTGCTGCTCGCCTAAAAATGTTTGAAAACATTGTTCGATGTCTTCCTGAGAGGGACAAATGGCCGGAGCTTCTTTTTTGGTAAGACGCCCGTAAGCATCAAAGGAATCGGTTTCCATGCCCAACACCATATCTACTTCATAGGTTTTGGGTAACTGTAAAAAAGAATCGAGTTGTCGGGTATAGGTTTTTCCAATCCCCATAATCAAAAGACCGGATGCAAAAGGATCCAATGTTCCGGCAAATCCAACCCGTTTTTCTTTCGTTATAAACCGAACACGTCCCACCGTCTTAAATGACACAATCCCAACCGGTTTATCAATACAAAGGATGCCGTTCATTCAGGTAAAGGAATACTGTTCAGAACCAAAGGAATCACGGTATCCAATGTACCCTTAAGCGTAATACCCGATGCCTGAATATGCCCGCCGCCGCCATGTTTGGCCGCAATAGCCTGAACATTAACATCCCGAGACCGCAAACTGATTTTAACTTCACCGTTTTTCTGCTCATCAAAAGACAAAAACAACGACACATCGCCCAGCTGACGAATCACATCAATAACCTTCAAACCCGTCTGATCGATAGCCGCCGGCAAAACCGTATACGCATAATACCGTGACGGATGAATGACCAGATTTTCCAGTGCCGCTTTAATTACGCCAAAATCTTTTTCAGTCAGATTTTCAAACAGGGTTCGGGAAACCCCAAGAATATCGGCCCCGGATTCCATAAGATAGGCTGCGGTACGAAAGGTATCCGGGCTCACGTTGCTGAATAAAAAACGGCCTGTATCAAACGTAATCGCCGCATACAAACACGTTGCCGCCTGAGGCGAAAGGGTTTGCTCAAGTGCCAACGATAATACGGTGATCATTTCACCGGTAGACGACCAGGTTGGTTCTACCCAGGCGCGGGTTCCAAACTTCGGATTATCCGCATGATGATCGATATTAAATACAGGTAGAGATTGCTGAGCAACAAGCTGATCGAGAGTTTCAGAGTGGCGTATGCGGTCTTTATTGGAACAATCCAACGCAAAAACGGCCTTAAAAGGAACTCTAGAATCGAGATGAGACACAATGTCCAAAGCCCCAGGCAGAACAGTTAAAAAAGGAGGAACAGGATCAGCCAGCCATATCACTGGGGTGTGGCCCATTTTTTTGCACAGATCACTAAACGCAAGACAAGACCCTATGGCGTCTGCATCCGGATCTTTATGAGCGGTAATTAAAATCGGCCCCGGAACAGCTAAACAATCCGAAAGCGCTTTAAAAAAAGCACTAGTCCTGCTTAGAGATTTCATTAATCCTGTCGATAAGCTGAGCGGCTTTTTCTAAAGTATCGTCGTACTTAAAATGAAGCTCGGGAACCACTTTGGTATGTAAGGCTCTGCCGACTTCACCTTTAATAAACTTTGAAGAAGATTTTAAGCCCAGCGCTGTTTGTTTTTTTGCAGCATCAGATCCATATTCACTGTAGTACACCCAGGCTTGCGACAAATCTTTGGTCACATCCACCTTGGTAATACTGATAAATCCAATACGGTTGTCATTGGTTTTTTTTCTGAGGATGTCAGCAACTTCACGCTTAATTAAAGAGGCTATTCGTTCGATTCTAGCGCTCATGCTCTACTTTTTTTGGCGCATTTCGAAAACGCTAACCACATCGCCTTTTTCGAAATCTACGAAGCCATCCATAACGATACCGCACTCAAAATTAGCCGCAACTTCTCTGGCATCTTCAGAAAACCGCTTTAAAGACGTTACTTTTCCACGGAAGATTTCATCTTTTCCACGAATAACTTTAGCCTGAGCATTTCTGGTAATTTTTCCAGTATGTACAAAACAACCTGCAATAATACCTACTTTTGAAAATTTAAAGAGTTCTCTGATTTCAGCTTTACCCACTTCAACCTCTTCAAATTCAGGCTTAAACATACCTTCAACTACTTTTCTGACATCATCAACAATTTCATAAATAATAGAGTACAGTTTTACTTCAACCGATTCGGATTCTGCCAATTTTTGAGCTTCTGGCGTAATGGTAAGATGGAAACCAACCACAATCGCAGAAGACGCTTTGGCCAGCATAATATCGTTTTCGTTAATCGGCCCGGTTGCAGAGTGAATAATATTTACAGCCACATCATTGGTTTGAATCTGAGCTAAGGAATGTAAAATACCTTCAAGAGATCCGTTTACGTCGGCCTTAACAATCAAATTCAATTTCAAAACTTCACCGTCTTCAATTTGTTGAGACAATGTTTCCAGGGACACAGCTTTTAAGTTTTTAGATACATTTTGTTCCTGTTCAAGCGCGCGATCTTCAACCACAGTTCTGGCTTCACGCTCGTTAGACATCACTTCCAGAATACTTCCAGGAGCAGGAACTTCAGAAATACCAAGTACTTCCACAGGGGTACCCGGAGTAGCTTCATCGATTTTTTGACCCAGATCATCAAGTAAGGCGCGAACCTTACCCATAGCCGCATCAATGACAAAGTGATCCCCTACTTTTAAACAGCCTGTTTTAACCAGAACTGTCGCAATAGGACCTTTTTTACGGGACAAACGAGATTCGATAACCACAGCTTTCGCTGCACCTGTCATAACCGCTTTTAGTTCTTGCATGTCGGCAAGAAGGATAATCATGTCTAATAGTTCATCGATACCTTGTTTGGATTTTGCAGAAATAGGCACATAAACCGTTTTTCCGCCCCATTCTTCAGGTAATAGTCCGTGATCGGAAAGCTGCTGCTTTACCATATCAGGGTTGGCATCAGGCTTATCCATTTTATTCATGGCAACCATGATAGGAACGTTGGCAGCCTTGGCATGTGACAAAGCTTCTATGGTTTGAGGTTTAACGCCTTCATCGGCAGCAACAACCAGAATAGCAATATCGGTTACCTGGGCACCTCTGGCACGTAATGCTGTAAATGCAGCGTGGCCAGGAGTATCTAAAAATGTAAGTTTATGACCTTTAACTTTAACCTGATAAGCACCAATATGCTGAGTAATTCCGCCGGATTCGCCAAGAATAACGTTCGATTTTCTAATCGTATCCAATAAAAGGGTTTTTCCGTGGTCAACGTGGCCTAAAATTGTAATAACAGGAGGACGGTTGGTTAAAGCATGTGTGCTTTGATCCAGCTCATCTTCAACAATTTTATCCAGGCTGTCACGAAGTGAGGTTGAAGTTTGTTTTTCCTGATTATCTAAAATCAGTTCCACTTGAAGTTCTTTAGCAATTTCAGCCGCAGTCTGGGCATCGATTTCTGAGTTCAGGTTAACCATCAGGCCTTTCATCAAAAAGGCTTTCATAACATCAGGCAGTTTTTTACCAATAAGTTCAGCAAGCTCGTTAACACGGATATGTGAGCCTGAAAAATTAACCTCAACAGGCCCTTCGGCTTCCTGATCGTCATTTTTCTTTTCATTTTTAAACAGTTCTCTAACCTGAGCAACCGTGTCAAAATCCAATTTAGCAGCAGGGGCATTGGCTTTTATACCAAGATCCTGCAGAAATTGAACAAGCTCTGCTGGCTTTCTACCTAATTCTTTAGCTAAGTCCTGTACTTTCACGCAAGCGATTCCTTAATAACCTGTACTTGCTCAGGATCTAAAGTACTGCGTGTACTTTTAATATCCAGACCAAGCCCCTGGGCTTTTTCAAATAATTCTTTTGCTGTCACACCCATCATTTTTGCAAGGTCTGACAACTTTGTTTGAGGTTCATCAACCGGATCCTCAATCACGATTTCACTGGCATTTACAGGTGCAGCTTCTGCTGCTTTTTTATCCTGTTTCAACCGTTCGTTTTCAAGCTTGATTTTTTCAACGATAGAAAGCTGTGCCTGAGGTTTTAGCTCTGGACGCTTTTGCGCTTCTTCATCGTTAATGACATCCAGTTTCCAGCCTGTTAAACGCACTGAAAGTCTAACGTTTATACCGGATTTCCCGATAGCCAGAGACAACTGATCGTTAGGCACAACCACTACGGCTGTTTTTTCTTTTTCATTTGTAATAAAAATATTCGTATACTTTGCTGGTTTTAGAGCATTTCCAATAAACAATCTTGGATCTTCATGCCACTCTAAAATATCAATTTTTTCACGACCAAGCTCTTTTGTAACAGACTGAATACGGGTTCCCATATGACCCACGCAGGTTCCAACAGCACCGATTGCAGGATTGTTACTTTTCACAGCCACTTTTGCACGTTTTCCAGGCTCACGAGATACACTCATGATTTCAATAATGCCATCCTGAATTTCAGGGATTTCCTGAATCATTAATTCCCGCAACAAACCTGGGTGTGTACGTGAAATCTGAATAAAAGAGCCTTTTGCCTGACGATCAAGTGCTGAAATATAAACACGCACTTTTTCTTTTGGCGCAAATTTTTCACCTGGAATCTGATCTCTAAAAGAAAGAATAGCTTCTGCTCTTCCAAGATTAATTAAGTAATTTTGATTTTCCACACGCTGAACCGTACCAATAACAACGTGTCCAACTTTATCTTTAAAATCTTTAAAAATCGCATTTTTTTCCGCTTCACGGATGCGTTGAATAATAACCTGTTTTGCAGCCTGTGCCGCAACACGTCCAAAATCATCAGGAGTGACTTCGAAAGTTACTTCTTCGTCGATTTTTGCATCAGGAGATACTTCTTTTGCGTCAGCAAGAGTGATCTCTTTAATAGCATCCTGAACTGTTTTTACTACTATTTTTGTTTGATAAATTCTGGCTTCACCCGTATCGGAATCCACCTTTGCCTGAAGCAAGGCTTCATCAGAAAACTTTTTGCGGCATGCCGACACCAACGCCTGCTCTACAGCCTGTATAAGAGCTTCCCTGGAGATACCACGTTCTGTTTCAATCTGTGCCGTCACTTGGCTAAAATTTTCGATGACTATCATACATATAATCCTTGTAAAAAAATAAAAAAGTGGGGAACTCCCCACTCGGTGTAAAGCTTTTTAGTGCTACGTCATACTAACAATATTGGGGTACGGCGTCAAACAGAGTGGGTTTTATTCCAGAAAATCAAGAATATCCAAACAGGTATCACTTTGATAAACCATGGGCTGCAAAGGAATATGTGGATATTCGGTATTAAATTCTCGATATTTTGCCTTGGAAAACTGGTGTTCATTAAACTTGATTTCATAGGCAACTGCATCATTTAGTATAAAATCCACTTCGTGTTTGGACTGGGTTCTCCAAAATTTAATAGACTCGCATTTTTTTGACAAACACAGTTTAAAAAACAGATTTTCTAAAATCACACCTTTATCCAATCGGTTTTCAAGCAAATCAAAATTTTTAACCACACAATGCCTAAATCCTAAATCATTAAAATAATATTTAGGCATTTTTGTCAGCTCTTTTCTAAGATTCCCAAAAAAAGGAGACACCCTGGTGATAATAAATGATTTTTCAAGGACATATAAATAATGTTTTACCGTATCATGAGAGACTGACAACGTATTGGCCAGCTCTAAAGTGTTTACCAGACCACCAGCCTGCTCGGCCAAAATAGAGATTAGCGCATAGGCTTTTTCTTCATAACGCACTCTGGATTCTAAAAAATCCTTTTTTAAAAATGAAAAATAGAGTTCTTTTAAATGTTCTTTTTTTTCAGAGTCAGACTCGGCGTGCACAACAGCCGGATATCCGCCAAATGACACGTACTCTAACAAAAGAGGCGCTAAATCCAATCGTGCCGAATACGGAATTTGCGATTTTGACTGAGGAAGATGGCCTGTATTTTGACGAATAACCTCTATTAAATCGTGGCGACTTTTTGATTCCAGAAACTCTGTAAAATTATAGGTATAACAATAAAAAATACGCTTACGGCCAGCTAAAGAATCTTTAAAAACCTTATCAATATAAAACGCAGACGAGCCTGTAACCACCAGCTTCACCGTTGTTTTGTACAGATCAAAAATATATTTCAAAAAATTTGTTGGATCTTTTAAATATTGGATTTCATCTATTAATACGGTTGCAGGCTTGTCTTTAGGTATAAATTTAAACAGCCCTTCAGGATGATGATCCAGTTCTTTAAGGATAAAAGGATCTTCCAGTGAAAAGAAATAAACTGTGATTTTTGTGTCGGTCAGATAGGACTTACACTGTTGCAGCAGTGTCGTTTTACCTGTTTGCCGGGCACCAACAATAAGCGTAATGTGAGGCTTATCCAAATCTTCTTTCAGGGCCGGCCATAGTGTTCTTTGAATAGGCATAACACAAGTATATCAGATAATTTTCAAATGAAAACCGAAAATTATCTGATATTTTTAGGTTTTCAACCGAAAATTATCCAAAAAACAACTCGCTAATGGATTGCACAGAGGATGGATTAGCCAACGTTGTTGTATCGCCGGCGGGTTGGCCATTGGCGATGGCTTTTAAAATACGGCGCATGATTTTGCCGCTTCTTGTTTTGGGAAGCTCTGGTGTTAAAACGATTTGTTTGGGTTTGGCGATGGCTCCGATTCGGGTGCCCACCCAATCGATCAGGGATTTTTCAAGGTGAGGATGTCTTGGGCAATCCTCTTTTAAGGTGACAAAAGCGACAATGGCCTGACCTTTGATGTCATCGGCAACACCTACAACGGCGGCTTCGGCAACGCCCTGAAAATCAACAAGGGCACTTTCCACTTCCATGGTTCCGATACGGTGACCAGCAACATTTAGAACATCATCGATACGGCCAATAACCATAATAGTGCCATCTTCGTAACGCGTTGCGCCGTCTCCGGCAAAATAGGTCGGGAGGGTGTCCCAGTAGGTATCCTGGTAGCGTTTTGGATCTCCCCAGACACCGCGCAACATGGATGGCCATGGCTCGGTTAGGGTTAGCAGTCCTCCGCCTTGGGGTAAGGCTGCGCCGGAATCGTCTACAACAGCGGCAGAAATACCTGGCAAAGGCTGACCCGCCACACCAGGTTTCATGGGATGAAGGCCAGGCAAGGTTGTGATCATAATGCCGCCGGTCTCTGTTTGCCACCATGTGTCCACAATCGGGCATTTGGCATAGCCAATGGTTTCGTAATACCACATCCATGCTTCGGGATTAATAGGTTCACCCACACTTCCAAGCAGGCGAAGTGAACTGAGGTCGTGCTTTGCAGGATACTCATTCCCCCATTTCATAAAGGCACGGATAGCTGTAGGCGCTGTATATAAAATAGTGATGTTATGTTTAGCAATTAAGGCCCAGAAACGGTCTTTGTCAGGGTAATCAGGAGCGCCTTCGTACATAAATACCGTGGCTCCGTTTGAAAGAGGGCCGTAGACCACATAGGTATGCCCGGTAATCCAGCCGATATCGGCGGTGCACCAGTAAATATCCTGATCGTTTAAATCAAAGACTATTTTTGAGGAAAATTTTGCATGGGTTAAATAGCCACCGGTGGTGTGGACTATGCCTTTGGGTTTTCCGGTTGTACCAGAGGTATATAAGATAAACAAAGGGTCTTCGCTGTCCATGACTGCAGGTTGGATATAAGGCTGGGCAGAGACCATGATTTCCGCGTAGTTTGAATCACGGGCGGGGTTCCATTGGATATCGCATCCCAGATGTTTAACCACGAGGACGTGTTGAACGGCGGTATCGTTTGCAGCCACAGCTTCGTCTACGATGGTTTTTAAATGGAGAGGAGTGCCTCTGCGGTAGCCGCCATCAGCGGTGATAACAACCTGGGAACCGGAATCCAGGAGTCTGTCTTTTAATGAATGAGAACTAAATCCGCCGAAGACTACACTGTGGATGGCACCGATTCTGGCGCAGGCCAAAACGGCAATGGTAAGCTCGGGGATAAGGGGCATGTATAAGGTGACACGATCTCCTTTTTTAACGCCGAAACGATGCGTTAATGCAGAAGCCAGTTTATTAACCTCGGTGTAAAGTTGGGCATAGGTCAGAGTTCTAACCTCTCCCATCTCCCCTTCCCAGATAATGGCGGCTTTGTTTTTTCTAAACGTAGATTGATGGATGTCCAGACAGTTTGCGGACGCATTTAACTGACCGCCGACAAACCATTTGGCATAAGGTTTTTGCCAGTCTAAAGCAGAGGTCCAGGGTTTTATCCACTCCAGTTTTTTTGCCTGATCTTCCCAAAACGCCAGGCGATTGGCAGTTGCCTGCTGATACAAGCTGTCATCTGATACCTGTGCATTGGCCACAAAATCAGGAGACGGACGTAAAATCCGTTGTTCGTTAAGTAAGGACTCTAAAGGTGCTTGAGACATAGGAATGCAGGCAGTATACCAGACATTTCATCATGGGAAAAATCAAAAAAATGAGAGGCTACATCTGAAAATACCGTGAGAAAACCTCTGCCATAACAGCCTTTGAAGCCGGAACCTGAAGATAATCCAACACGCCCTGATGCGGCACACTGGCAAACGCCTGCTTAGCAGCAGCACGCTCCTCATCCATAATGGTACCCGAGCATAGCACAATAACAGCCTGAGGATTTTTTTGAAGCAACTGCGGGATAAACGCATAACTGGTTGTACTTTTATCCAGATTAATATCCAGTAAAAATACATCCCGTTGTGGAGACGCTGGCGCATACGTTTTTACAAACTCACACATCTCATCATAGGATGCGACTTTGGCAATCGAATGGGGTTTTAACCCATTCACAAGATTTGAAATAACTTTAAGATTAACACCCACATCATTTAACACCATAACATTTGAGGTGGAAAACAACGGTTTTGCAGGCTGATCCACCCGTAAAGAGGTAGCGACAACAGGAATAGGGATTGTAAACGGTTTTGTAAAATCCTCGGGCAGCTTAATGCCAGCCAGATCGGCATAGGCTCTTGCGCAGGCTAAAAACTGATATTCGATAACCTGATCAAAAATCTGGTATCTATCAGGACAAAACCTCAAAAGAAGCTGGCCGCTGGACTGACTGACATCAAACAAGGGCGGTGAATTTTCTGAGCTTGAAAACGTATACAAACGTACTAAATTAATCAGAGAGCGGGATAAGGCATCGGAATCTTCAAGCTGCACGGTTAAACATTCTTTAGGGAGAGCGTTAACATCAAGCCCTAATTTTTCTAAAAACAACGGTAAAGAAACAGCTCTTTTTGCAGGATCAACAGAGCGTTCCTCAGCCTTAAAACGTTCAAGTCGGGATGCAATTAAGGCCTGTATCAAATCGATCTGACTTCGAAGCTCACTATCGTCTGCCCCCTTTAAATGCTCGAGAACATTATGAAGCACGTTCATGGGAACCTGAAGATCGTGAATCATTTTAATTACATCCCGTTTATCATGCTCCAGCGACACACGAGAAGGTTTAACAGGCTGTATTGGAAGTTGAGCCGTAAATACAACATCGGTATTGGCATCTGTGGCAGGAGTGGGAAACACTAACCGTCCGCCCAGTAAATGTTCGGTAACATTAATCAACCCCAATCCTGTTCCCGATGATTTGGCATGAGGACTGCCTCGTTGTATCCGTCTTTGAAGATCGGCAATCTGATCACCGGAAAGTCCTTTTTCAGAATCGTTCTTAACCATCAAGTTAAAGGAAGATGCCGACTGTGTCAGCGACACTTCAATTGTTGATTTTGTATTGGGCAACGCATTAAACACCAGGTTACTTAAAATACGTAAAAAGTGCGGAAGAGGAAATTTTTCAAGGGCAAGATCTTTATCAACATCTACAACAAAGTTTAAAGACGGCTTACACACTTTGGCAAATTCTATAAATTGATGGATGTACTCACTGGGTTTAAATGGTTTTGAGGTAGCTGCTGAATCTTCGTAATTCAATAACATTTTAATAAAAGTAAAGGCCCCGACAAGGCCTGCTTTTGAAATTCCAGGGTCCGGATGTGTTTCGATACGGTCTAAAAGGTCAGCCTGAACATCTGAAAGTACAGTCGAAATTTTTTGAACCAAACTTTGCAGCGTACGGGTACCTGTTAAGGGGCTGGGTACAGGTGCCGCTCTAAAATCATCTGGAATCATACTGATGTATTTCTTAAACATATCCCCCACCTTAATTCGGTTTATTTAATCATGGGATTATCGTAAAAAAGGTGGATTTTTTGCAGTGGGGCTACTGGTTAGCACATCATTTCAGTTTATCCAAAAAGAAAATAGCAGTTTGTCGTAATAAGTAAGCAGATGTCATCTCCCGTTCTGTTTGAGGTGGATGTAACGGTATATTTTGACTATCGCTGTATGCATTTAGCCCCTGAACCAAAGCGATCAAATCATCCTGAGAAGTAGGGTCGTTAGCTAAAATTTTTGGCAATATATCACGATCAAACGTTCTACAAAAATCGAGTAAGACATCAAAATGGGCACGATCACCAAATTTTCCATTTTTATTATAAGCCTGAAGCATTTCCAATTGGTTTTGCAACTTTAATGTCCCACCTTCACTTATAGGTTCCAAAAAGGTAAATAAGGTGACACCACTCGACATTTTAACAGACTCCAAACTCACACTATGTTCTAAAAATGTTACGGATTTTATTAAACCCGTATAAAGGGGCATATCAACAACATGGGTAACACGGTCACCCAAATCACCAGCATCAACGGTCTGAGCAATACCTGTAAGCTGATCTACAATCGATTTAAGTTGGGGATGTAAATTTTGATTATTAAGCTTTGGAATAAAAACATTTCTCAATCGGGCCCGTTCGGAGGTCAGCGCATTTTCAAGCTTCACAACTTTAGATGGATCAGCACTTTGAATGATCTGTTTCTCGAGATCTACAATCTGCTTCACACTTTTAGCCAGGCTACCTATGTCGCCAACAGCCATAACATAATCATAGTAAGGTTTTAATTGTGCAGGGCTCAAAATTGAATCCGGAGTATTAAATAGATTTTCAGCAACACTTAAACGTTCCGAAGCCGTTAGTAATGGATCATCAAATTTGGCCTGTAGTCTTGCTGCATATGCAATAGCTGCTTTTTCAAGAGTTGCTTTTCTTGAATCTGATAGGTGATTCCTTTTTTGTATAAGAGGAACACGTGGGAGAAAAGACTCTTTAGGTTGCTGCAAAGACCGATAGGCTGTCCAAAAATCACCCATTTCATCTAAATTTTTTCTATAGAGATCTCCAATCCGCTCTGTTAACAAACTGTCATCCTCCATAACAGTCGCGACAAAAGCATATCGTTTAACTACAGAGTCTGAATACGATCTACTTAAAGAAGGAAGCTGCAACGGATCTTCAGCTGGTGCGGATGGTGCAGATGGGGTCCAATCAGATGCAGCTACAGCAGGATTAAACGCCGTTGCCGCAGCCTGATCTGGCTCTAAAGCAGACAGGGCTTTAAAGAAGGCACTGGTATCCTGAGTTTTACGTAAATTATCTACAGCTGTCTGGATAGGCTGAGCAAATGCGGCCGATACTCGCAATACCCGTTCGGAACGAAGTGGGAAATGGTATCTGTCGAGCAGCATTTTTTTAGCATCTTTATAATTTTGAGGAACGGGGTCTCCGGCACCTAAACCCAGGGCCTGACGGACATCGTCTTCTTTTTCAGGTTTAAGTTTGCCGGTGTATTTGGACAATGGACTGTCTTTATCAAGCTCGTAAGCGGATTTTAAAACATCGCGGGCGTCTGTAAAGACTTTGGATTTAACGCCCATATCCCGCTCTATACCATCGATAACGCCCTGAAGCTGTTGCACCTGGGCATCTCTGTCCTCGTCAGATAGTGCGGCATTGGCCATTACCGCCTGTAAATCAGTCGTGGCTTTTTCAAGTATCCGTTTATTTTCTTCCAGTTTTTGTTTGTCCGGTTGCTCTGCATCCAGTAATGGGGTGAAGGCTCCCATTTTAATGGTGGCAAGTTTAGCTCGGCGTTTTAAGGATTTATTGGCGGATTCTGTCTGCTTGCTCAGATCTTTTTCAACCTGACCTAACTGTTCTTTTGCCTGTGCATAGGCAAAGTCACCTTCTCTAACCGTAGCCATGAAGGCTCTAAGCTGGTCGGCCTGCTCTTGCAACTGTATCACTTTTTCCGTATCTTTTTTTGCTTTCTCCTGAGCCGTTGCATAAACAGAATCGCTGGTTAAAGGAGAGACCGCATTGGCAACACCCGATTCGGCTTTTGCTTTTTCATGCAGTAATGAAGACAGGGATGCATCATCTTTTCCAGCTGCAAACGCCGCATTATCAGAACGACTGATAACAGCCTGAGCCGTCGCAAGAGATGGATCATCTGAGTACAAAGTTCTTGTAGCAACAGCCCACTCTTCACCTTTTCTGTAGGCGGCTTCAAATAAGGTATGATCGGTTTTCATGCGGGCTAAAACAGCATGGGCGGTCTCAACATCAGCATGGGTTCCACTATCAAACTGGAAGCCTTTTTCAGCTAGGTAAGCTTTGGCTTTATCCTCATCAAAAACACCTACCTGTGTTTTGCCGTCTTTTAATGTTGTGGCTGCTTTTGTAAAGAATAGATAAATGGATTTTGCAGCATCCTGATTAAAGACAACATCAGACCTGTCAGTTGCGGCACCTAAGGCATCAACAAAGCTATCCAGGGCCTTAATTTGCAAACGTACCTGCGTGGCAGATCCCGGAGGCATCGCACGATTATAAACATTTCTATTAAGAGGAGATTCTTTAGACTCTGCTTCCATGAACCTAAATGCAGATTCAAACTGCTGAAGATTTTCCATAGTAGGTAATGTGGATGAAAGTCTGAGGATATAATCAGGAGCTGTCAGACCTTCTCGTTTTGCCAGGGCATGAATTTCCGTAACGACCGAAACCATAAAGTTTGGATATTCGGTAGGAGACTCTTTTTCCACCGCTTTTACAGCGGACACAATATCCATCAGCGAATAGCCTTTTCCACCCTCAGTTACGGGTTTCATTAAGGATAAAATCTGCGCTGAGGCACCTTTTAAAGAAAGACCCTCATGCAGACTTTCATCCTGAACAGGAAGATTGGCTAAAATACCACGAACATCAGACTGTGCCGCTTCACTGATACCAGCATCAAAACCAAACGAATCTACAAGTACCTGATTAACTTTGGCGGCCTGCACAGGATCAGGATGTTCTGCCAGCGTTTTTCTGAAAAACTGAGGATCCATTTGATAAAAACTCATCAGACTTTCGGATGTTACATGGTCTTTTGTATCTACGGAATTGAATAAATTGGTCAGAATTTCTTTAGCTCTGGATTCACTGCCAACACCCAGACCTGTCATGGTAACAACACGGGTTTCTTTAAACACCTCGAATAACGCTACGGTAATTTGACGACGGTAAGCCATATGCAGGTCAGGATTTTTCAACGCTGTGGTTACTTCATTTGCAGACGCCAACATAACCCAGTCCCGAAGCTGGTGAGCAGGAGGATAAGGCTGACCTCTCAACAAGGTTGATGTTCTATCCATACCGTATTCCATAGACAACCGCAACGCAGCCGTACCGGCATATTTTCCTGTCTGTGCGTAGGTTAAGGTTTGCCATTCTCTGGGAATAGTCACTTTTTTCATGGCCATTTGAGACAGGTCACCCATATTGTCCTGCATCAATTGAGGTGTCCATTTGATTAAAACGTACATCATTCTATCCAAATACGGACGATAGTTCAGTGACAACCGGATTTGAGCCTCAATTTTTACACGTTGTTCAATAGGCAGAAGTTGCCCATCTTTACCTCGCATAAATGGGGCATCATCAATATCCAAAGAGGTTGTGGGGTCATACTTGGCTGTAACCTGAGGTTTTCCATTTTCATCCAGCTGAATGTAGCCTTTGGACATTAAATACGGAATCACTTCATCACGTTTTGCAGCAGCATGAGGCAACCTGCGTAGTCTGTCGTGGATATGTTCAAGGACACCATCGGCTCCACTATGACCAGGCGCCGCAATACTTGTTGCGCCGAAGCGTGTATCTCTTTTACCGATGACTTTGCCTTTTTTATCTTTTAGATCCAACACACCTCCATAAGCCTTTTTAATATCAGCTATCGACAGATTCGGATCAAATTTATCCGTCACATAAATGGTGCCGTCAGGTGCTTCTTCGATAAACCCTTTTTCAGTAAGAAAATGAACCAGAATATCTGTTTGGCCACGGTCTGCATCCACATCATCGTGGGAGTGGCTTCCTGGGAGGAGGTCTCTAAAGGCATCTTTACGGTTTGCGCTGTCGTATACAGAGTGCATGTTACGCATCCAGTCATGGAATTGATTCAGTACCCGTGTATCGCCTGTATCGATAGCACGGTGGATATGACGCTCGATAACGCAGGCCTGAAGACGAGAGAAGTTATCCCGTGCCTGACGCAAGCCGTTTCTACCTTCCAAACTCACCGCATACCGAAGATTGTCACGGAATACATCAAAGAACTCTTTATCTATTTTTGCATCCAGCATACAGTACCAGACATACCGCAACATCCGTGATGGGTCACCATATTTCGGTTTTTGTATGTACGGAAGCTGAGCATCATTATCCAGATATTTACCTGTCCACTCCTGTTCAGATAACTCGGCGCAGAATCGGATATCATCACGAAGGATAGGGAAAATTTTGGCATGAAGTTTTGATCCCGGTGTTGGCGTATGTTCCATAAAAATATGATCGAGAATGTTAAACATACTGCGGTAATCGTTACGGATATCGGCACTCACTTTTCTGTTACCTGCCGCATCGTAGCCGTTAGGATAGGCATCGGACTCTGGATACAAGGCCTGCAATACAGTGAGTGCAGATCCGTAACCGGTAATCATGGCTTTAACCAGATTTACTTTTGCTTCATTGTTTTTGGCTAAATCGGGATCCAGTGTAAAGGATGGATCGGCCAAATGCTCGATAATATCCTTGGTAGACACATCACTGCCCATGGTTTTGATATAGGCCTGAATCAATTTAAGTTCCTGATCTTTCGTTAAATGAGGATGCAGGTCTTTTAAACGGTCAAAGAACGCCGCTACTGTAGGCCGGGTTTCAACAAATTCCCGAATATCATTAAAAATAAGCGTGCGAACACCCTGCATCAAGCCTACCTGATCCGAACGGGATACAAGCTGTCCAAGACGATCCATCAGGGTGACATCGGCAGTTTTTGTAAGTAATTTATCCAAAACCGCTTTTTGAGAACCTGGAGGTAGATCATTCATACGTTGCAAGGCAAGTGTCAGGGCATCAGGATTAGACGTCATAGCCTCAAGCCCTTCAGCCAAATCATCAAAACCTGCATGTCCTTGAAGTTTTTGAACAAACTCCAAAGCAGAAAGACTTTCCTGTATCTCGCGAACATCACGCTGGCTGTTTGGGAAACCACCGTCTTTGCTTACAGCTTCAAGATTTGTTTTTAAGGTACTAATGTCCTGATCCGATAATGTGGGCAATGCCTTTGAAAGCTGCTGTAATACCAGAGTTTCGGTAACAATATCAGTCGTGGACGCCTGGAAATCACGTAATGAGAAAGATGGATCGTATAAAGACTGAGCCAAAGCAGTAGCCCTGGTTGTATCAACCGCAGAAGGCGGTGCCACAGCCGCAACAGATGCAGCTGGAACGCTGGCTCCGGCTACTATTTTTTGAGCGGTAAAGGAAACCGCTTCTTCTGTTTTTTGTATCGTAAAGGTGCTGATAAATTCAGAGGCCTGATCCCGTGTAAATCCTTTTGAAGTCAGTACAAGGCGAACATCGTCTGCTTTTTGAGACAGTAGGCCGCCATTATCATCCAAATGAGGCACCAAAGCTGCCCAGGTTGCCTGATCGGCAATGTCTCTGGCTGCCATAAAATCAGTCACCATTTTTTCAGTTAATGTACTTGAACCATAAGCTGTAGGCCTTAAAGCAATATCGGCTAAAGCCTGTTTCACAGCTGGATTTGAGGAGTCTTTTAACCTTGCAAAGATAGCATCCGTAACGGTTTCCAGTTTATGGCGATTTTCACCAAGAGTCAGGAATGAAGGAGAGGCTACGGTTTCACGTAATAATAACTCTACTTTTCGAGGTGTATCACACCGTTCGGCAGCAGCAACAATCACATTTTGAACGCGTTCTAGATAAGCTGACGAGCGGCTTAAAAGCTCAACCGATTGCTGGAAGCTGAGGAATACAGGTTTTCCATCAGAGGATAAAGACGATAAAAGTTGCTCCTGAATGGTCGGATGGGCCATAATCTGAGCCCCAATTTTTCCAAACAGTCCTTCTTTACCTTTTTCATAAGGTTCGGTGGTAATTTCCGTAACAAGCGCCCGAAGCTGAACAGGATTTCCAATCTTAGCCACATCCTGAGGATGCCCCTGAAGCCAATTTGTCAGTAAGGCCATTGGCAATCCGTCTAACGTTTTAGGTGAAATTTGATCTTGTTTTAAGGTGTAGCTAACGTTACTCAATAACAGTTTTGCATTGTGATTCCGCAAAGCCTTCTCTGCTGGAGAAAGCGTGGCATCCGATACCATAACCGAACTTAATATCTTGCTTCGTAATTGTTTGGCCATATCTTTGTCAGCCTCACTTGCTGTAGGCGCAACATTGATCATACTGCGGATTTGAACCGCAATGGTTTTATCTGAAAGAAGATCGGATATAAGGGCACTTGCACCAGGTTGTGGATTAAGGAAAACCTGTTGAATCACAGCCAAAGCCTGTTGCTGTTGGTCAGGTGTTCCTTTAATCATGGTCTGAAGCGCTAAAAACGTACCGTGAGTCATTGGCACATTCGCTGCATCAATCGCCGCATTTGGAGCCGTTTTCAGGTAGTCCAAAACAATCGTGGAAAAAGATGGAGGAGCAGCCGCAGGCATTAACGGATCAGGTGCTGACGGATAGTTTTTACCGGCATCATTCATAAACACATGGAAGGCATCCCGTTTGGCAACAAATAAAGGATCCGTACTTTGAGACCCAAAACCAGCATGCTGATAAAAAGACGCCCATTGATCTTTAAAGGCATCCTGTTTTCCAGGATCAATCACTTTTGGAGGCAAACCGGCAATCGGAGGATCAAATAATTTTGTAAAAAAGGTAGCCCAGAAATCGGATTCCTGACCCGCAAAGGCTTGAGGAACGGTCACATGACTAACCAGTTGTTCTATAAACGGCGCACCCAGCTGAGGATTTTTTGCAACCATGGTACGAATCATATCCACATCATTGCGTGCTTTGGCCTGAACAGGGGTTTCACCAACAGCAGGCGTTGCAACCGACATCGCCAAAAGCGGCGGAATAAGTTCGGGCTTAAACCGAACACTCTGCATCGTCATCTGCAGGGAGGTTTCGTCAGAAAAATCAATAAATTTAGCCCATTCTGAAAACGTTTTAAAGATATCCATGCGAGCATTTTGATCTTTTGAATTGGAGATAAGCGACACAAACTGTTCACGAATTTGAGTATTATCCAATAAAGATTTTGCAGATTGAACAATTTTTTCACCATCACCTTTTAAATCGTACACAAGCTTAATAACAGCATCCTGCGTAGCCGCTGAAAAACGTCCCATAATGGCCTGATAAAACATCCCTGATACAATATTTTTATTGGATGTTTCAAGCTGAGTTTTAATAGCAGGATCAATTTTGGCAGAGTCTTTTAACTGCGTGATTAACTGCTGCTGAGCTACAAGTCTGGCCTCCAAAGGCTGTCCAGGGGTTACCAGTTTATTATAAACATCAGGCGTTAAAATATCCTGAAGCTGAGGCTTGTAAATCTCAAATACACGGTCAAGCTGCCGCACGTGTTGAAGCAGCATGGTTTGATCGTCTTTCATGGCCGCTGATCGTATTTTTTCGGAAATCGAGCGGATACTCTCAAATACACCGGCTTTTCTGGACTCTAACGCACTTAAGGAAGTTTGAAGTTTATCCAGCAAACCACTTGCCGCAAAGGTCGCAACAGCCTCGGTTTTTAATTTTAAAGGCAACTGGCCTTGCAGCTGATCTAAAGTAGCATCAACCTGTTGCTCGCTTTGAAATAATCCAGATTCCAGCAGTTTATTTTTAGCCGCTACTCTGGCCTCGGGTTTCAGGTAACCTTCTTCATTTACAAAAATACCAGGGTTATTGGATGGACGTAACACCGCCACTAATTGAGGTGAGTACCCCCTTTCCAGATCAGCCTGAGCCGTGAGTAAGGCAACCGATCTGGCATCCGCAACGGCAGATGTGGCATTGGATTGTTTTAGCATGGCCTGGAACACGCTCATATCGGTATGTTGGAGAGTATCCAGAAGTTTGGAACGGCTTACGGTATCACCGAAAAACAAATCGGCCATTCTGTTTTTATCACCATCCTGAAGATACAGTTCCAAAAACTCTCTTTCCTGTGGAGTGACGGTCAAACCACCGGTAACTGCACCTGGATATTTAAGCTGAGCGGCAATAAATAACAGTGGGTATTCTGATTTTAAACGGCCTCTCAAAAACGGATCTGTGAGGACGGCACTTAATTCAGGGGATATGGCATTACCCAGGGTTTTAGGATCCAGTGCCGCTGCGGCTGTAAAGCTGCTTAATCCGGGCATATTTAATGGCGTTGTTACAGGATCTTTAGACCAACCTTGAATATCAGGAATGGCTAATAAATCGGTTAAAGTAGCGGCATTTTTTACCGTATCTTCGCTAACACCTGCAGCTTTCAATGCCGCTCTAACAGTACCCAGCTGAGCGCCTGATGGTGTTTTTAAACCCAGTTGTTTTTGCATATCTATAAAAGAAGCGGTCTGTTGTAAATAAACAAGAGCAGCCTCTTTTTTAGCAGCTTCGTTGGCTTGTTTATCTTTATCACTTTTTGGTGATTTAGCCAGATTTTCATCAGCCCTTTTAACAGCATCATCAAAAACAGATTTAGCCGACCCAAGGAAAGATGGATTCCCCATGGTTGTCGTATCGGAAGCACTTAACATTTCCTTTAATGTGCCAAATGCGGCCGAATCTTTTGTATCGAGCATCTGAGCAAATCGAGGAAGTAAATCTTTTGGAGCAACAAATGGAAGTTTGCCCTGCATGGACAGCTGCATAATCCGATTTAAAACAGTTTGACGCTGTGCAGGCGTAACAGAAGGCTCGGTGAGAAGTCGGTCTAAAACAACATTAAATCCGATTAATTTATCGGCATCAGAGCGTTTTCTACCGGCAGCATCCACACGTTGATTATTCTGGTTAGGATCCTGAGGGAAGGAAACAAGGTTATCGATTAAAGAGGTTAATGTAGCTGGATCAGCCGTCGACATTTTTTGGGCAAGGTGTGTCATTTCAATATTGAACACGCTACCATCCTGCAAACGTGCCGGAAGACTTCTGGCCAGTTCTGGGAGATCAGCATCGACGATTGTGTAGGTTGCATCGGTAAAGCGGGCATCCATGGTGGTTTCGGTTCCCAGAGATTGGGCATACGACATGGTGGAAAATCCGCCGCCACGTCTTTCAGACTCTACACGGGTTAAACGGCTATCTACTTCTTTATATAAATCCTCATTAGCATTAAACACCTTTTCAAGTTCACTTTTAGGTGTTAGGTCCGGACTTTGAGCTACAGTTACCCGAACCCCTTTTGCAAAACGGAAAAGCTGCTTCAGTGTATCGACAGTATCCGCAGAGGACGATACTGGAGGCATTGCCGAACTAATGGCCTGATACATCGTAATACCCATATTCGGTGGAATGGTTTTATCCGTGAAGAATGAAGCAGCCTGTTCGGGGTTAGCTAAGACCAATTCTCTGAACATGGCTTCGGCATCCTTCCTTTGTGTGTCAGACACACCGCCACCACCCGGAGGATTTAAGATATCCCGAAGTGTCTGTTTACGCTGTGCAAAATCAACAGCAGACATGGCAAAAACTTTTCGTGTATCTGATACGGTACCGGAAAAACCCATTGCCTTTTTAGAGTCTTCAACAAATTTTGTCGCATCAAAAGACGAACCCTTAGCAACAGAATGAGCTTCTTCCTCAAGTCTGATCATAAATCTATCCATCAACACTCTGGAATTTTCATGTTTATCGAGAAGCAACTCCACGGTTTCAAATACAGGTTTCTTATCTGAACCAAATGCAGAAGCCTGAACAGCCAGTTTTGCCAGAATATCCATACCAGCCTCAGTAGCAAGCTGAGCTAATGCAGGCGTTAAACCTGACTGCGTTTCTGTTGTAACAGCCTTCATATTGGATAATTGCTGCAACGCTTCGTCGATGGCCTGACGTTTTCTAACCCGAGCCCTTAGCTCGCCCAGCTCACCATTCACCCGATCTCCTGAAATTTCACCAGAATCCACATCTCTACCTTCTATTGCACGTCTAAAGATGGCAATTCCCTGGCCAAGAGAAGGGTCCGAAGCCCCTCTTGTATCAGCCTCCATTTTAAGACGCTCATCCACCTGTTGTGCATCCCGGCTTTGAGACATAATGACACCCAAAGTACGGATAAGAGATCGAGCCTCCACATTACTGTTTTGTAAAAGTGCAATAAAATTCGCAACCATTCCATGCTGATTTTCTTGCATAGCCGAAACAATAACATCTGCCAAGTCATGCTTCATTTGTAATAAAATATCAACCGTTTCATCCCGCAAGCTACCGTTCTGACTATATTTATCATCGGACAGTTCCTGCATAAGCTTTACGATCCCACCAGAAACCGTACCTAAATCATTCTTTGGCGGGAGATTAATTTTGGGAGATGACTTTGCCATCTCAGCAAAATCGCCACTTAACTCAACTACTCGTCTTAACTCATCTAGGACAGTATGACCAGAAACATCAAGCCCGGCTCTGGTTTCGGCAAAAGTTTTCAGATCCGATAACGTTGAAGCACTAAGCCTCTCACTGGTCATTAATCGATGTAAAGCCATTCCCGATGTTCTGGCTTTGTCTTGTCGCTGCTGAAGGTCTAGTTCAGCAGAGAATCGGATTTGTTCGGTTTCACTGTATTCCAACCCTTTGGCACGAAGACCGCTATCGCCCTGAGCAACACGCTCGAACATTTCTTTTTTTCTTGGATCTGTTTCAACAGCAGCCATTTCCATAAATTTTGCCTGTTTTTCACGTTTGGTCAGACCATTTGCGTCTGCGGCCAGTGAAACAGCCATAATATCGAGTTCGTCCTGTGAAAAATTAAGTAACATCCGTTCAAATTCTTTAGTTGTAAGATTGGATGCAATTTCACCAAAGGCGCTGGAGGCTAAAAACCGTTCTCTGGTACGGCGGGCTGCGAGGTCTTCTATTTCTTTAGCAGAGTAGCCTGAAATACGCTGTCTCATTGTTGGAGATTCATCGCTGTAAAGGAAATCTCTGGATAGGGCATCACGGCCGTAACCCCACATAAAACTTTGTTCCAACAGATGTTTTTGGAACCAGTTTGAACGGAACCATCCAGTGGCACTGGTTACCTTACCGGTACCAAAATCATCAATATCGCCGCCTCTGGCCATAGAAGCTGTCATACGCTCAAAAATAGGCGTTAAGAACCGCTTATCACCTTCTGCGTTAGCCCCATCCGGTTTCATGGTGCGCATCTGCATGGCCATTTGCTCTAAAAACAATCCAAATTTATCGGTTACGCCTTTTGTATTTTCACGAGATCCGTCTCCCGATAAACGGGCAGAGGCCACATCCTGTAAAACAAAAACGCCAAGGTTCACCATGGCATCCATGGATTCGTTCGCAGAAAACTGGCTGGGGTTGGAAGCCGATGACATCGCATCGATAAAGTATTGCGCCGCAAAGGCTTCCTGTCCGTTTTCAATCATCTTAACCAGTTTTTTAGACATGCTGCTGGCTTCAGAAATAATTTGTTCCATATTACTAAGTGACACTTCATCCAGCTTTTTCATAGCTGTGTATTCATCGCCACCGGCCAGGGTGATGGTTTCCTGCCACATTTGGTTGGCGGCAAACATCAGCTGCTGTAATTTAAATCCGGTGTTTAATCCATCCCAACGGCGAAGGTTGATGTTGGTTGTGGTATCAATCAATTTTAAGGCTGCAATCGTTGTAGCCCCCGAGTAAATACCGGCAGCTTCTTCGTTACGTATCTGGTTGATTTCCCGCATTTCGTTTTCAAACCGGATAATATCGCCAACTTCACCCGTTGCACGTGCAAATTTTTGAGCCCCTCTCATGGCAGCTCTTTCATCAGTAAGACCCAATGCTTTGGTAACCGCTCTTAACGGACGCAATGTCACCGCACCTTCGATAAGTTCACCTACACCTGCGGCAAATAAACGGAACCCACTTGCAGCTCTTGTACTCCAGGACTTAGACGAATCAGTAAGATCTTTCCAGTTCTTAGAAACGCTTTCATCCAGCCATGCGTCAGCTTTACCTAAACCTGCAATTCCATCTAGCGTCATAAACGCCATACCGCCAACAATACCGCTGGTATTAATTCTGGCTGTATCCATATCAATACCAATGTTTAAACCGCTTTTTGCAACCTTATCCAGCATGTTGCCAAGGCTTTCCAATGTTTCAATACCTGCGCTTCTGTCTGGAGACCCAAGTAGTTGGGCGTGGATACCTTCTGAAAGGCTGCTAAGCTCTTTATTGGATGTTTTGAGAAACTCGGCAAGAGACTTGGCGTGAGTAACATCACTTAACATCTGTTCAACCATGGCACTTGCCTCAGAATCACCAGAGAGTGAGGTGCGGGTAATCAGACCTTGCAGCTGTTTAATTTTGTCTGCGTTTGTTTTTCCACTGATAATATCCATTAATCCTTTTTCAGCCCCAAGACTGACACCAAAGACTAGCTGATCACCTTTTGCATAATCAACACCATTAATTGTAGTTTCTGCATCCAGTAAGAAACGTCCGTCCTGACCAACAGTACCGGAAAACGTCTGATCTCCCATATGGCTTTTAACAGTTAGTTTTCGGCTGTCGCCAACACTGCTTTCTCCGGTTACATCAAAAATCTGACCGGAAACCCCAAACGTAAGCTGACGATGTAATAAAGAAGGTGACACGGTAACCGCAGATGTCACATCTTTACCGTCTTTATCTGTAATTCTGAATCCGCCACCACTTAACTGTTCGATATCAAAGGTTTCGACTACATCCCGATCTTTACCAAGTTTCACATTAACCCGGGTTATATCCGAATCATGAAGATGGAAAACGTGACTAACCACACCGGTACGTTCATCATCACCAGCTCCCCAGGAAATGGAAGCCCCTTTTAAAACACCCTGATCCAGAGCCTCTGTGAGGGATTTGGATTTTACAACCTCAAATAAGCTAAGATTTTGAACAGTGCTTAATCCCAAACCACTAAAACGATCCTGAATATCTGTCACTTCATCTTTAAATAGATTAACTCTGGCTACAATTCCGTCCAGCTGAGCATCACTGATGCCAACCTGAGTTTGCATAAGATGTGCTAATAAACGATCCGACTGATCTTTGGTTAAAGCGTTTGTTCCATCCAAAAACCGTTCCAGATCCGCACGCTTTTGAGCTGGAGTTTGTTGCAAAAAGGCCTGATCGGCAAACATCTCCATAATACGGGTTGATACCGGCTGATACGTTGGATCCAGAGCCACAACGTCCTTGCCGGTAATAACAGACTCCAAATGCTCTGGCGTAAGTGCCGTTGCTGTTAAAACATGTCTCACCATATCCGCTGTCAGCTCTTCGGTTGTATCTAAAAATCCATTTCGTTTTAAAACATCAAAGATTTTTTTAGCCTGACCCTGAAGAGACACAAAATTGGCTTCATCGGATTCCACATCCGGTCTCATGGTCTTTAAAAGATCAAAATAAGATAAGGTTCCTTTTACAACAACATCCGAGCCGTTAATAATACCTTCTTCCAGTAAATGCTGACGCAATTCGGACGCTTTTCGTTGGATTTCGGCTTGAGAATCCATCGGATTTTGACGCGCAATAAAATTTCTCAAGTCGCTTTCAAGAACAACAGTTCTTTGGACTAAAGACCGTTCACGAGATACCGTATCGTCTTTATCTGTACCATAACCTACGGTGCTTCGCAGCAGCATTTCTTCAGACCACATAAAGGACATCAACCGGGTGGCAGGGTCATCTACAAGGGCCAGGGCTTTAATCATTTCTCCCAACGATTTTAAATACTGAGGACTTACCGACACAGCACGGGCATTTAATTCAGCGATATTTGTCAAAGCATCCAGATCGGTTTTTTTAACCACGTCACCTTGAGGGGCTGTAGCACTGACAGCATCCAACGTGCGCCGAATACCGTCTTCACTGGTTAAATCCAGACGACCAAGCTGATCGGGTTTTACCAATAAACGCACATTTTTCCCGCCGATAGTCAGATCAATTGGAATATAGCCGGCAAGCTCTTTTGCATCCTGCTTTTGAAGGCTTCCTTTTTCTATACCCTTGGTTAAAACATAAGTTTCCTGAATCTCGTCATCTTTAAAACCGGTTCCTTTTAATCGAGTTATTTCTGCTGTTAAAGACCCTACGATAGCCTTACTGGCTTCTGTGTAATCGGCAGACTCTCTCGCTCCAGAGTCCAAACGTCTTAACATAGTGGAACGGACTTCCTGGAATTGGGCATACCAGCTTTCCATGGCAGCTTTCATATTTTCTCGGGATGCTGCTCTGCTGGTTAAATGAAGCGCCATTGCTTTAGCCTGATCAGGATTTAATCTCGGATTTTCTTCCTGAATAACGCGCAGCAAAGTCTCTGGGGACATAGAGTAAACAGACCGTTCTTCACGATCAGTAGTCTGACCATCGTCTTTTAACGTTCCATTTTTTGTATATAAACGGCTTTCTCTTTTTAATGTACCTGGGATAAGTCCAAGCTCTCTTTCAAGCTGTTCGAAGCTAAACGATCCAAAACCAGACCGCATGTGATCCACACCTTGAATTAAAATCCGTAATTCCTGTTTGGATTTTAAAAGATCATCTTTTGTCAGTCGTAATCGGGCTATGGCATCTTCATCTTTTTCGGCAGCACTTTCCAAAACATGTAATTGGGTGTTGATATCCCGCAATGACGCATCATTAACTTTTTGAAGCTCGATTAAACCGCTGCTTCCCAACACCAAATCTTTTCCATAGTCTTCCTGAACCCGCGCACGTTCAGCACCATCCACTTTACGCAACATGGCGAAAAAGTGACCGCCTTCACGTCTGCGCTGAGACTTTCCGGCCATATTCAAAATATCCTGATAATTCTGCTGTTTGGATTGATCAATATATTGATCAAAAACGTCGCCTTTGTTTCCGTGTACAGACTCGTTGAATCCATAATCAATAACCTGCTGAACATCTTTAAAGGAAGATGTGTACTGAATAGCATTTAAAAACGGCGAGAAAAGCGCTTTGACAAGCTTTGCTGGGAAGGCTATTAATTCGGCACTGAAATTTAGTAATCCCTGAGCTAAAATACCTAAACCCGTTGCTTCTATACCCACTAAAAGTCCGTATTTTATTTTATCAAAAACGCCTTGTCCGGCATTAAATTTTCGTACAGCTTCTGAAAGATTGGATTTATAATGTTTTGCACCATCATAAAAACCTTCAACAGCAGATTCTGCCAGATCAGCAACCGGGCCCGTTGCCGCAGAAACACCTTTCCACAGCGTTTTTGCACCGGCAACAAAATCACTTTTACCTTCTGCTTTTTCGGCTTCAAATGAAGCCACGGCTTTTTTTCTGATACTGGTTATACCGCTCCAGGTCGATTTTGCAGCATCTACAATGGCAGTAGCCGCTTTACCCAGAACAATACCCGTAGTTGCCATCACGCCATGAGTTCTTCGCAGTTCTGCCCAGGTTACACCCGTAGCCGTATCGCCACGTTTATCGAATACAGGGGCTACATGGCCATCCAGATCAAAGCCGCTGACGCCGTGGTGAACTTTATCATCAGCCTGTTTCATCGATACAATGGTTTGACGAAGTTCGTCTATGGTTACTTCAACCGTTCTTGCAGCACCACCCTTAGGCGTGGCTTCCTGAAACGTATAGGTTTTTGTAGATCCTGATGCAGCAGGATCAGTATGTAACACCCATTTTTGTCCTTCAAACTGTATGGATGTCTGTCCAGCCTGGAAGTTTGCAGCACCCTGTTCGCGCAATGTCTCATTCATAACACGGTATAGATCCGCATCATTTAAATTTTGTTGGATGTATTTCAGCTTATCCATTAACTCTTCTACACTAACAATTCCCGACGCCAATGCTCTGACAGCCTTATCTTTTAAGGTAGCATCGCCTTCAACACTGGCATTGCTGACATCAGAGTCTTTACCGCTAAATAAAGCTTCTACTTTTTTCGGATCCTTTAAATCCAGCCGTTCAGCCTGTTCAGGGGACACATAAAGACGAACATCCTTATCGTTTCCATCTTTATCTTTTACCTTAAAGTCTATCGCAATAACCCGGCTTAATCCCTGAATCTCAAAACGTTTTTCCAAACCTGCCTGATCATCACTTAATTTTGATGCAACATCTGTACGTACAGGCTGATCTTTTGCATCTTTTTCCGTAACCGTCTTTAACACATAAAACGACATCTCGGTCTGACCCGTCTGTTCAACTTCTTTATAAACAACCTGCTTTGTTCCGTCGTCCTGAAGTTCTTCGGTTTTTTCAACAGTAGACGCAGTTTTTAAACCCATTTCGCTACGGGCTTTGTCTACTTTTGCCTGCTCTACCTGAATCTCATGTTTAATTTTGCCTTGCTCACGCTCAAGCTCCTGTTTTTCAAACGATCTTTCTGCAAAAAGCCTGTCGTCAACACCTTTTTTATAAGCCGCTTTGGCACCATCTACTCCGCCTGCAAAAAAGCCTTTTCCGTCAGTCTCAAACAGGCCTCTGACTGCGCCAACAACAAAGCCTTTTGTCACACCCCAGGCTGTTGAAAGCTGGCGTCTGTCCACGTTATTAAGCATTCTGGCTTCGCCACGGATATGATCGTAGGCATTGTAACGCTGAGCATCTTTTCCAGTACCAATACTAGCTCGCGCATCTGCCAAAATAGCGTCCCGGCCTTCACTTGAAAAAGAGAAAGCCAAACGAGTCGAATACACTACAGCACGACCATGATCCTTTAATTGAGACCACTGATCAGCCAAGGTTTCTTTCAAAGCATCGCTACTCGCAAGTTTTGCAACACCCCGACCAAAGAGTACACCCGTAGTTTTAATAGCTGCTGCGCCCACGTTCCACAAGGACTGTGCCACACCCCAAGTACGGGTTAATAAGCTGGCAGTCTGACTAACTCCTGGAATACGCGCAAATATCTTACCCGCACCAATAACCGTATCCGCAGCCAAAGACCCTACAGCCATTATTTTTTCTGCAGTTTTAGGATCGATAGCAAATTTATTTAGGATACCTCCAAAACGTCCCTGAAAAATCTGCATACCGCCTACTTTGGCAACAGCATTGTTAATAACAGCCTGGCTTTCAAACACCTTGGCCTTGGACATAATGTCTTCTTGCTCTTCCACTGATTTCCCTGACAATTCTTTTGCCAGCGCCTGATTAATATCTTTCCATTCGGTTACAGAAGCTGTTTTTATTTTATCCAGAAGTTCTGGAGACAGTGTGGTTGCACTCAGTTGTTTTTCTGCAGAATCCAGGGCATCTTTGGTAACACCCAAACGGTCCGACATCAGCGCCTTCATTTTATCCGTGTCTTTATATAGCGCTGCCCGAATTTCTTCGGGAGAGGTTACGCCGGCATGTTCAATATCCTGAACCAGATTCGATGCCGCATCACGGGAGTACTGCATCCCTCTTTCTTTTAAATAATCTCTTGTGCTTTGGCGCAACATGGCCTCAAGCTGTTTGGCACCCAATCTGTAGGTTTGAGCATTACTGCGAAGAAGCTGCTTTTCAAGCGCATAGTCAGCAACCGCCAGTTGAGTCTGTAACGTCATACTTTCCAACTGTGACGTATCCAAACCACCTCTTTCCGTAAATTCTGTACCGGAATTCTGACCTCCATCCGCTTCTGGCGCACCCACAGACGTTAATCCGTCATCATGTGCCATTACATCGTAACTTCTTTCATCAAATCCAATATCTACCTGCATATTGGTACCATCGATACCTTTTATAATGGCGTTGGTCAGTACCTGAGCCATAAAGTGTGCCGTAATGGTAGCAAGCTGCTGGGAACGATTGGTCACCATGGCATCAAAAACACGTTGCTGCCAGGTGGCTTTTTTTCCTTCTAGATTTCGGGCACTGGTAGCATCCTGAGTGGCCGTACGTTCGGACGAAGGTTTATCCTGCGACGCCGTACGCTGTGAAGACCCTGCGGATTTTTTACCCAGATAACCAGAGGCTCTTTTACTTAAATCCCGCAGAACCCGGGTACCAGCCATGGTTCCTGCGCTTACAATAGCCGCGCGCATCATCTCGGCAGAACGGTTCATGGTTTCAGCCCTGGCCATCATTCCGGAGTACATGGATTCAAACTGGCTTTGTGTATTTCGTTTGATTTCAGACAACACCTTTTTCGATACGTTATGAGATCGGCTGACATTACCTCCGTAGGTATCTTCTAACGTTGTCATGGCCGCATCGGTATTGCTTAAGGCAAGATCATTTAAGAGTTCAAGCGTCCGCATTTGTCGGGTAAACCGGTTTTTTGCAAACTCAAAAGCTGATTTATTAACCATGACAGATCCGCTTCCCAACATTCTCATCGAGCTGGTATCCATACCCATTCTGCCAGCATTTAAAGACGAATGATCACCATCAGACGTCATGGTTTTTTTAGCATAATCAAAAGAGGCTTTTCGAGTCTCTAATGTTTTTTGCTTGGAGTTTAAATCCTTAAGTTTTTCTTCTTCATCTTTTGAAAGGCCTTCCTGTTTTTTCTTGGATTCCAGGGCCTCTTTTTCTCCTACAACTTTTTTCAATAACTCATCATCAGGAGCTTCTTCATCTTTATCAATAACATTGGTATTTAAATCTGGAGCCCGCTGTGCGGTTGACGCTCCATATAAACCCACAAACAATTTAATACCCATGGTCACCAATTGCCGTGCGGTAGACGCCGCACTTCCCTTAGCCGCATAACGAGCACCTTTATTAAAAATCCCCTGCGCCGCATCCTTACCTGATTTCACCCCGGAACCTGAACCTGCCGACATGGCCATAAACGCCGCAATATATCCACCAATAGCCACCATTTCGATAGCGTACTGTGTTTGCGCATTATAGCGGGCATTGTAGGCATCTACCCTGGCGTTGCTTTCCTGTACAAATTTACTTAACACCGCAGACTGCTGCTGATGGTAGGTATCTATTGTAGACATCATGGCTTGAATAGCAGACGTCGTACTGGCTCTGCCGAACATGGCTTTTAATGTCGCCTGTTTTGCCTCTGTCATAGACTGGAACAACATCACCATAATCATTCTAAAGGTGGAAATGCGCTTAAACTGTTCCTGAATATCGATAACAGCCTGATAATTCACTTCCCGATAATCATTTCCCAACCAGGCCATAGGCCCTGAGTTTGACGGTCTGATACCGGAAATTTCATTTAAGTTCACACGAGGATCCCAGTAACTGTCACTGGGAAGCGTAGCATTGGAACCATGATAGGACTTCACCAGCAAATCACTGGTTAAAGACCGCTCCATTTCATCCAGCTTGGTCATAACCCCGGCCTGGAACGTGGAATAGTCATTATCAGGACGATCCACATCTTTTTTCAAGATACCTTCCTGATCCAGAGACTGGCTCACACTGGCCACCCCTCGGGTATTCGGGTCAAATTTCATGGGATTAGACAGGGAGAATGTATCGATCAGATTTTGGGTATCGGTGGCGTAACCGCTTTTATCATAATCCGCCTGATAGCCGGCATAAGGTCCCGTCATATGGGTTCTGGTCAATTTACCAATTTCCAGCACAACAAGCAGCGGTGTCAAAATAGCCTGACCCAAAGGCGCTGGAGCAAACGCAACCGGAGACATGGCAAGCTCCATCCCTGCAAAGTTCAGGTTCCATTGCTGCTCATCCAGTTTTTTCTGTTTCATGGCATTTTGCTGCCAGGACTCAAACTGGGTTTGGATTTCGTTTTTATACGTATTTAAAATATTCAATTCATTTGAAAGCTGGTTATCAATCATGGAATCCATCTTGGTCCATGTTGTATCTTTTCTGGTACCTGCAATCATGTTGGCAGATTCCTGCATGGCTTCCAGCTGAGCCTTTAAAATCATCAAATACACACGGATATTACGTTGAGCGATAAACAATTGCTCTTCAGCAACCCCAAGATCGCCACCTTCGATAACATACATGCCATCACCCCGGTCAGCCAGATAACTTGTTCGGCCATCAATATCCCCAGGTCTTACCTTACTGAAAACATTTCTTAAATTTGAGAGTTCGGCATCTACAGAGTCTGCAAAATAGCCCTGTGAACGATTATCTTCCGTTCCAAAAACACGCAACACCCCACCCTGAGGCACATTTTGTGCCCGACCATCCAACACAAACGGCGCATTGTATTCGTATCCATATAAAGAATCGCCCTGTAAAAGTGTAGGATTTGTAAATTCAGGGATATCTCTTTCCAAACCCAGATCGGAACCCGCATAGGCCGTTGCAATAATACCGTCACCCAAGGTTGTTAATCCAAATTGGAACGTATTAAAAATAATGGGCCCAACCACAGCACCAACAAGAGGAATGGCAAAAAATGGTGCAGCAATCGCCGTAGCTGCAGCCGTAGAGGCCACTAAAACCCCAGCCTGAGCCGCCAACCGCAATGATTTCATCAATACGTGTACAGATTCTTTATAAACCGTAGCTCTGGCCCGTGTAACCGAGTTGGTAGCCGATACAAGCTGGCTTATATTTTGAGATAAATTGTCATTTATAGTTTGGAGTTTATTGGCTTCAGATGCAAAAGCATCTTCCATGGATGTGGCCAGTTTATTGGTAGAACTTGTTTTTTCACCGGTGAGATTTTGAGCAACATCCTGCCTGGCGTCCAGATCCTGCAACACCAACATGTACATGGTACGTATCAATTGTTGATAATTCACCATGTACGTACGATATGAGGTCAGTTGCTCGAGGTTAAGATCCAGGAACACCGAGGATGTACTGCCTCCGCCATGGTCAAACGACCCCGTCCCGGAAAGATTAAACAAATCGCTTCCAAGGAAATTTTGGGTCTGCCCCATCGCCCGCCCCGTAGCCTGAACGTTATCAGCATTCGAATCAATCCCTTTTCCAAACACATCATAATTTCTTAACTGAGCAACCGAAGAAAGCCCGCCCCCAGTGGCAAAATCACCATCACCAGCATCATTCATAACTTCCCGTAAACGAACAATATTCTGACGAACTTTATTTAACTCAACTTCCACACCTTTTTTACTTAATTTATCAGCCGAAGGCGCACTTCCCCTTACGGATTCCCACAACATTTTACCCATCAGTTCCGAAGGCAACGCTTTACGTGTAGATTCTTCCGTGGCCCCAGACTGATCCGTAGCAAATACATCAGAAAATTCAGATAGGGAACTTGTGTAATCCACCATTTGTATGGAATTTTCAGCGTTGGTCAATAATTCCTGCTGAGACACACGATATTCAGCCTTAGCCCGAATAAGATCCAATGCCCCGGTCAACTCGTTAGCAAGTTCCGAAAAAATACCTTCTGCAACGTTTTTACGTGCAAACATATCTACCCGTAAACGGATATTGGCAAACTGCATCTGGTTTGCACCACGGACAAAGGTCGTTACATCATCAATAATCTGGTTAACACCTTCATAAAGCTTTTGCTCAACTTTATTCAAACTGGTGGCAAAACGCTGTCTGATCTTATCTTCTTCAGATCGGGCATCCCGGCTTTTTGATTGGGAATATTCATCATCTGCAGCAATGGAAATTTCAAAGGCTGAATCTCTTAAAGCCGTTACATACGAGTTCACAACATCAAACATCAAGGTCATTTGGTTGATATTTCGACGCAATCCTTCAAAATAAGAAGAAAACTGATCCGCACGCAGCTGAACGGTATAATAATCCTGGTTAACACCTGTCATGCCAGGTTCGCCCAGGTTGTGTTTTTCAATCGTAAAAAACTGAAATTGCTTGGTTCCATTAATTTCCCGGCGTGAACCATCCGGCATAATTTCATCAAAATAAACCGCATCATTACTTTCACGCATGACCGGCAAATCAATTTTTGTACTTAAAAGATTTTGAAGCGCTGTGTTTTTTGAATCCACAACACTCATTGCCACATTTCGGCCAGCCTTTGTTGTAAGGTCAATATTTCCGATGGATAGTGCCGTTGTAAACGTATCTTCAATAGTTTGATATCGTTTAAACACAGACTGATTCATTTCAAATACAACATCCATGCCGTACGTATCAAAATTGGTCAGCTTACTTTTTCCGGTAGCATCCAAAGCCAGTGTAGAACCCGTAGACAGATCGTTAAATTTCACAACAGCGTGACCAATGTTTGCCTGCCGCTGCGCTGCTGTTTCGCTGGACATATAGCCCGCCGCAATCGTCACCATCTGCTGGGTTTCAGAGCGAGAGTACCCTTTTTGCTGCAATGCATTCATTAACAACGAAGCCTGAACAATGGCTAAGTCTTCGCAGTCCCCGCCTTTTTTGGTGAAGGTTTCAGCAATACTTTGCCAGTAATCCTTTAGCTTTCCACCAGGCGCAGAATCCTGCACGTACGAAAAATTGGATTGAACATAATCCAAAAGCTTTGACGCAATTTCCGTATTGCTCATTGAGCGCGATAACGTTCCATTTTTATACAGGTCACTGACCAGCATGGCAATCTCGTCATTCTGATCATCAACAAGATACATTTTATTTCTAAATTCCTGCTCGGCAGGTGAAATAGACAAAGCCTGATTAAAGTCTTTTTTAACAGATTTTGCGAATTGTTTGGAATCAATGGGATCTAAAAACAGCTGCTGACATAAGGCATTTACATCGGCACACTGTTTATACGTCAAACCCAAAGCCATCGCCTGCTTCGGATCAGAGACAAGTGCTAAAAACTGCTGAACACTTTTAAGCTCAGAAGCGTCTATTCCCGACAATCCTTTTTGAAGAAACCGTATGCAGATATCGGCATCACTTTTTGATACCGAACGCCCTTTTTCGCTCATCAGGAAAGCCTCTAACTTTGTTTGCAAAACAACATCCGATGCAAAAGGCTTCCCACCCGAAAGCAAAACGGTGCTGGCTTCACGCACAGACGACTCGGGCAATCCCAATGAAGGATCAAAATATAATGGACTATCCAGGTTCCCCGAAGAAACTTTTTGAGAAGAAAGAGTGCTAAAATCAGTATTTATCTTAGACGCCCACACAACTTATCTCCTTATATATGCTATAAAACGTAGCCCTTTTTTCATTGACATCGACATCAATTACCTCAATTATGTATTGAATTTAATCGATTAATCAAATCATCCCCAAACACATCCCGAAATACAGTTTCATGTGGAACATAAGGCAACAGCTCCAGCACGGGTTTAATTTTAGGCCACCCCATCACAGACAACACCTTTTTCAATCGAAACAAATACCCCTGAGACGCCTCCTGAAGCTCATGTATGATAATTGGAAACACCGAATAATCCGTCTTAGCCAGACAAATTACCAGGATTCTCTCAAGCTCTTCATCCTTCGTTTCCTTCAAATCCTCACACAACAGCCAATACGGCTCATGAAATTCCATAGACGCCAAAACCGGCACCAGATTCTTTTTTACATCCATCCGCAAGTCTTTATATATCTTTAAAACCTCCAGCACATCCACCCTGTCCGCCGCCGACACAACAGCCACCGCAGACATCCACACCTGCTTATTCTCATGATAAAGCCCATCAATTAAAAACCGGCGTTCTTCATCAGTAAGCGGAGAATCCCCCGCCCTGTCATTTAAAGCAACCCATTCATGCTTAAGTTCCATAGTACTCATCTTATCATAAATAGACTACTTTTCACCCACAAAGTTCCCACATACAAATTCCCCTTCCCAGAAGGGGTGGCACGCAAGTGACGGGGTAGTCTGTAGCTGATGCTGGCGCTGATGCTGTAGCTGATGCTGGCGCTGATGCCGTAGCTGATGCTGGCGCTGATACTGGCGCTGATGCTATAGCTGCAGTTCGGAACTTAGTTGTAAAAAAGTTATCAGGAGAAAGGAATAAAAGGTGAACAGGCACATAACTACCCCGTCAGCTCCGCTGCCACCCCTTCTGGGAAGGGGAATTTTATAAAAGGTGCCAGGGTTGTAAGGGGAAGAAGGTGCCAGGGTAAAATGTAAGGGTAAGGAATAAGGATAAGAAAGAAGGAAAAAATCAAAGATTTTGATTTTTTAACTACCCCGTCACTTCGTGCCACCCCTTCTGGGAAGGGGAATTTTAAAACTACCGTGATAAAAACCGTTACAAATAAAAACGGATCAGAAAATATTCATCTGTGAGGTTTCTAGCGCAGCGAGTTTATTACAAATAAATGAGCGCAGCTAAAACCTTGCAGATGGATATTTATTCCAGGATGTTTAAAACGTTTTGCATCGGGAATTAATAGGGTATGCAATGTTGGGATCGCCCCCAGATCTTAATAAAACAAGGAGGTTTAGGTTCACGATTGATATAAAACAAAACAATACAAACTCACACTACCAATATTATGGTAAAAATTTGATCAATAAAGGAGCTAACAATGGCTGAACTAAAAATTAATTATGGCGCAGAGCGTATTCAAGGTGCAAAAGATACTGGGGATGAATTCACTTCAACCCAAC
>CAZFCP010000007.1:0-27397 GCA_964517775.1 uncultured Candidatus Marinamargulisbacteria bacterium
CCAAAATGGGTGTTATCAACACTGAAACAAACGAAGCGAAAAAATCAGCAGGTAAAATTAACCAATAGTTAATACGCAGTAGACCCAGGCCAGTTCCTGGGTCTACGCATCTTCTAAAGAAAGAAGAAAGACATGACAGAATTAGGTTCAGTTTCCAATACCGCCAGAGATTTAGCTGTAAAACAGTTGTCTACAAATGGACGTTTTTCATTTGAAGCCGGACGGTATATTGCGGAAGCTGGGTTCAGAGCAGAACTAAGTCGGATTACCGATGAACTTGCAAAAAACAATACGTTCACGCTTCAAAAGCCTAATTTTGTTCAGGATGCATTTGGAAATTTCCAGACAGGTCTCACTGACAGTACGGAAGAAGTAAATATTAATACCGTAGGAGGAGCCTTTCAGCTTCAAACCTACACAAACGAACTTCAAAGCAGTTCTCAGGCTGCAAAAGGCGTTTCGCAGCTTGCACTGGACAAGCAAAACGATATTTTATCGAATCTGGCAAAATAATAAAGGACAGGAGATACCGGCATGGCTGAATTAAATAGATCTTTCAACATCGGACGAGCTGGCATCGATTCCTCAAACAGAAATAAAATTCCTGTCATTTATGATTTTGCTTACGGTGATTATAGAGCTCAGACTGAATTTTTTGATAAATTAGCAGAAATTCAGGATGCTCTGGCTAAAGGCGAGCAACCGGAACTGGAAACCGGACAAAAAGTAGACGTAAACACCGTGGGTGGTTCCTTAGCACTATCTACCTATCTACAAGGGTCATTAACACCTCGTAGAGATGCGATGGGCGGACTTGCAAAAGCCGGTCTTAAAAACGAGCAAAAACTGTTTACGTTACAGTAAGAGGAGGGTTAAGGTATGGCACCAGATATTCAACCGTTTAATGAATCGAGACCATCACCTTTTCCATTACAAATTGATTTACGTCCCGGAAAAACCTGGTTTATTAACGAAGACGAAGATCTTGCGGAAATATCCAAACAGGGGTTTGATTCCGTTTTAAATGACGCCAACACCTTTACTCAAGCTCAGCTTGAACAAGCCCAGGCGATGGACGACAAGAAAAAACAAACCCAGAAAAAACTTGAAGCCAATGCTCAGGCCGCCAGACAAATGGAAGGCATTTACGAAGGCATCGGCAGTTTTCTTCCTAACGAAATTCTGGCAAAAATTGAACAATCCAAAGAAAAATGGAACTTTGAAAACCTCAAAGCAAAAAATTATAATTATCTCCCTGATCAACTTAAAAATCCGTTTTATAAAGTAGACCCAAAACTGGAAGCCGACCTCTTTAATCAAGGCTTTATTAAAAATGCAACCAATATGGGCATTGGAAATACGATGCCTCACAACGCAACGTTGTTATATGGTATTGGTAGCAATCCTTTCAAAAAAGATGATCCAAATTACGAGCTTTTTGAAAAAAGCCCTCTTTTTAGAGATTTACACGCTCAATCGTTATCTCCTCGCCGTGTTCTGCAAAAATTGGACCCCAATTTCTGGTCAAAAAATTCGGATATGATCAAGAAAATCCAGGATTATCCGTTTATTCAGGACAATTCAAAATCGGCGTCAGGCCTTCACAATCCAGACGGTCAGGAAAGTTTAAACTGGTCTAACGTTGCCGATCCGTTTTCTGACAGAGACGGTAAAACATTTGACATTAAAGCCAACTACAACACACTTCTAAGCTCACAAGTATGGAGAACCTGGGATACAGACAGAACATTTGCCTTCATCAACAGGGCATGGGAATCCAAAACCCGATTCTTTGGCGTTTTAAGATCCATACTTGGAAAAGCGTCAGACCTTGTTGCCAAACAGGAAGCGGAATCATCAAGTACAAGCACAACAGATGCAACATCAACCACAGATTCAACGACAACAACAACCGATCCAATTGAAGCGGCCAAGCAAAAAATAAACGACTGGTGGACATCCAAAGGCAGCAAAATGGACGAAGTCATGCTGTTTGGATTTGGTCTTTTATCCAGCGCAACACCTTATGCCGCAGAAATGATGGACTGGGGAAACTGGGGAGAAGACGAAAGCACCAGAGCATTAACCGCCGGATCATCAGGGTTTAGAGAACAAATGGTAAATGGGTACCTTAAAAATGCATCAAACGACTTTATCCGTTCACATTTTAAAGCCAAAAAAGGACTTACTACTGCTGATTTAAAAGCCGATAGTGATACTCAGGCACAGGGAATCTGGAAACGGTTACTGGAATATGGCTACATCGACGGAGAAGGAACAGTATTATCCAAATTTGACACCTCCGATCCAAATGCTCCGCTGGATCTTGGCATTTCAGCCGCTCAAACAGATTCTGTACGCACACTTTTAAGAGAAAGAGCTATCGGAAGCTTTAGTTTGGAAGTTCAGGATCAAACCACAGTAAACGACCGTAAACGCCACGATATCAAACTAAAAAGCAGTGATGGACAATATCGGTCACTAAGCGATGTTATCGATCTGATTGATAGCGGCGACACAGCCTATGACAAAATCCAGAATGCCCGGACAGCCTACGATCAGTTATTCGGCATTTTATCCAACATGACAGGCATTGCAAAAGGTCAGGACGGAACCGGAGCGCCTCAGGTAGAAAAAGTTGGCGATAAATATCAGGTTACTATCGGGACAGACGGACAATGGCAACAATGGTCAACAACAGACAAACTTGGATCCTGGGAAACAGTTGAAGGACAACCTGTTACACTTCAGTTCGACAGCATGGAAGATGTTCAGGCTTTTCAGGACAGTATCCAATCTGTTATTTCCATCCTTGAACCTATTTTGGGGATGTTTGGCCCTGAAAGCAAAGAAGGTCAGGCAGCCCCACTTCAAACGCTGGTAGATAACAGTGTTGAAGCTGATGGTGATGCCCCCACTTTACCGGGAACATCTGCATACAGAATGTCGGTAGACACCGTTTTCTCAAAAGAGTTTTTACAAAGCCAGGACGCTGAAACACTGTTAACCGGTATTGGTCAAAAAGCCACGTATGAACTTAGCGTTAAAATGTTCGGTCGCTCACAGATCAACAGCATGAAAGTTGAAGATCACAAAAGAGAAATGGAAGACTACGAGAAACGAGAAGATGAATATTACGATGAAGAAGTTCAACGTGTTCAAAGCGAAATCAAAGCAGAAAACGAACGCAAAACAGCAGAAGCCCTAGCCGAACAAAAACGGCTGGAAGAAAAGAAACAGCAAGAAGCTGAAGATGCAGCTCGCGCCAATGCGGCAAGCGCAGCCAAAAAAGACGAGTAATCAGAGCTGCACCTGACATCCTATGGCTAGAGATTTAGGCAGTATTGATCCAGATAAGGCAAATGACGTCACACAGAATGCCTATTACAAAAAGCTTCAGCAATCCCTGAAAGACCGTACGACAACACAGGGCTCGGATCAACGCAGGCATCAAGAGCAAACCACAACGACGGATTCGGAGCGTGTCACTCAGGTTGCCAAAACGCTGCCGGTAGAAGACAAGGTTCAGCTTAGCTCCACGGTGTGGAAAAAAAACAAAAGCGGCGAAGATGAGCTTCATACAGACAGCGCAAAACCACCCTTGATGAGCTCGTTAAATTTGAAAGAAGACGGCATCACTATTTTAAGATCGCTGGGACATAAAATTGATTTTGAAAGCCGCTCTACACAGCTCAAGCAAAGTTTTATGAACAGCGTTGTTCAGGCCAGATCTCACAATTATTTTTTGTCCAAATACGCACAATTTAAAGTAGGAGTTTTCGGGCAACTTCTGTCCATGCTGGGCGTAACCCAGGAAGAAATTTCTCAGCTACAGCGCAAGGCATTAGCAGACGGTGCCAAGGAAAATGAATCGTTGATGAGTGAAAACATCTACAATCTTGAATTAACAGAATTGCTGTACGGGAATAGCAAAAAAGTAAAAAAATCGCTTAAAATGTATCAGGAAGTGACCAGACAGCTTAGTATCCAGATGACTGCGTTAGGAAAGCCTAATTACTGGAATAAAGCCAAACTTTTGGAAGAACGTGTGAAGCAGTGCAAACGGATTAAAGACGAGTTTGAACGTGAAAAAGAGCAGCTGAATTATCAATTGGAGTATTTTAGGCAGGAGATATGATGAAGACAGAACTACCGCTTGGAAAACTACCCCGTCAGCTTTGCTGCCACCCCTTCTGGGAAGGGGATTTTAATAGACTTAACCTGGGAGTTGAGGAGAGGTAATTATGGAATATCGCATTACAGATCCCAACCAGCCTAAGGCTGATGATGTTAAGAAGAGGATACAGAAGCTGGATCGGTATATTTCCAAGGTGACGCAGCGTATCCAACAAAGGCAGGCCGACTTTCAGCAGGCCGTATCTCAGATGAGTCCAGAGGACCGTAAAAAGTTCAATTTAGGTTTAAAATTAATGGATTTAGGGGATAAAGGAGAAGAGGTGTAACGTTATGCAAGGCCCAAATTCTATTCAAAGTTCACAAAATTCGTCTCTTCATTCCGATCAGGTTGCGCAGTTCAGCGCACAGGATCTGCTTGCCCTTCTTAAAGATACCCAGAAAAACAAAAAAGACGGAAAAACGGAATTTGATCCCAACAAACCAACCTCATTAGCGGCTTTGGATGGGGATACGGATGCCAAGGGCATTTTCGAAAAGTTTGCCGAAAAACTGGCCGATAACCAGTTGATGAAAGCTCAGGGGAAAACCCTTAATAACGAGCAGATGATTCAGGCTTTTGAAAATTATTTAAAAGAAGAAGGTAAGGATAAATCGGAAGATCATGTCTTACTTTCCAATATTGTGTCCCAGTACAAAACATCTCAGGAAAAACCATCAACCCAAAAAAAGGATGACCTTACTAAATCAGAAATGACCGTTGTTCTGGATTTAATCGATGACAAACAAAAACAGGCTCAGCAAAAAGACAGCACCAACCTCAATCAAAGTAAAGAACAGACAGCAAACACTCAAAAAGATCCAGGTGCCGTTAAAGATACGCTGGCCAAATATATTTCCGCCTTCGCAGATAATCTTGTAAAACCGTCCCCAAGCAAAAAAAAGGAAGTCGAAGACCTTCGGCAAAAACTCTACGAGCAAGGCGTTCCCATGAAAGCCATCAAAAAAGTAGAGGTCAGCGCCGAACGCATTATCCGTGAAGACGTCAAAAAACAAATCAAAAAGAGCTTTACCGAACTGGCACTGACCTTCGATTCAAAAAGTCTTAGCGCAGATTCTCTCCAAAAAAATCAGGTGTTCAACAAAATCAAACAGATCGGTGAAGATATCGGCGCCATTAAAAGCGATGCCGACGTTGAAGATCTAAAAAATGATGCCAAATCCGAAATCAACTCCATGGTAACCAACGAGCTGGATAACGCCATGATTGAAAAAAGGGCTCAGGACAAACCCATCAGTGAGATTTTGCAGGAGTTTGATAAATACAGCTACCTGGCCAACGTCAGTAAATTTGATTCGGCAGCTTACGCCAAGGAATTTCAGAAAAAGATGGATAATCTGGGCTTGAGGCATTTTCTACAAGCACCCGAACGCGGTGCTTTGGACACAGACGCCGGCGGAAGCAATAAACGCCAGCAGGATCAGCAGGCAAAACGAGAGGAAATAGAATCCATCGAAGATGCCATCCGTGGCCTGTACATGAAACAGGCCATGAAACTGGACTTAAAAAACCAGCTCAAAATCAGATACGACCTTTTCAAGCTAAAACGCTCCAGCGGCCTTGATAAAGACAGATTGGCCGAACTGCAACAGGAAGGTGAAGGATTCGCCAAGCAAAAGCTCATAGATCTCTTAAAAGAAGCCTTTGAAGAAAGAGCCACCACAGCCGACTTCGAAAGCCCGGCCTATACCCTCATTAAAAATAAATTCAAAACAGCTTTGACCGGATTAAAAAACCTGGGAATGAAGCCCACAAAAGAAGAAATGAACGCCATGAGGGATACGATTAATAAAAGTATGTTTACGGTTATTAAAGAGGATTATTTGAAAGTTGAGGCCTATCTGGAAAGCAACCCGCCAAACAAAGCGGCGTTGGAACTGCAACGGAAAGATTATCTAAAAATTCTGACCCGGCTTAAAGAAGAGTCTAAAATTATTGAGGATATTTCGCCGAAAGCCTTCAGTGATGTTCAGCTGAATGAGCAAAAAACGAATATTATCGAAGCGGCTTAGGATCTTATAAATAGTTTATAAATAGTTGCAAATAATTTATAAAGCGTTGACACGGGGAAATATATAGATTTTAAGAGCTTTTATAAATAGTTTATAAATAGTTTCGTATCATTTATGAAACTAATTTCCAGATTGCAAGCTTTTTTGAGCCTTCAGAAAAAACTTTACCATCTTTCTTTAACTCTTGAAGAAGATTCGCAACATTAGATTTTTGCATATCAGTAAAAGCTTGAGCTATTTCACTTAACGGTGCACCTGAAGCATTTTTCTCTAAGTGGCTAAGTATTAATTGTTTCTTAACATCTCTAGCTAATCCAACTAAACGAGTATAGTTACCTGTTTTACCATGCGACTGATAGTAGTAATGAGACAAAACATAAGAAGTACCGCTAGTTTTTCCGGTTTTTTCAATTATACCTAAGTTCAAAAACCTTTGAGCTGAGTCCTTATCTATGCGATGACCAGATTCAATAGATTGCAATAGTATTAGATCATTAAGAGAAACACTAACTTGCTTTTCATTAGATACCATCTCAATATACTTTATAAACTCAATACTCTTAACCTGAGCAGAGATTTTCAAATTAACACAATAACTATCAGAAGCAGATAAATCCGGAATATTTTTACCTTCACGCAAGGTTTCTCGAAAAATAGTATCCATTCCCTGACCAGCTCTTTGAACAAAGCCCAAATGCTGTAGAACCTCTGCAAGTAATCTATTTCTAGGTTTTGTTTGAGTTAAAATGTTTTTCTGATTTACACCCGGCAAAAAACCTCCCGGGCTTTGAATCTCAAACTCCTGCATAGACTGCTTAATAACAATAGAACCTGGATCGCGATAGTCCCTATGCGTCACAGCATTTAATACAGCTTCTTTCACTACTTTTTCATTAAACGAAAAAATTTCTTTTGTTAAAAAGCCTTCTTGAATTTGCGTTATTTGGTTTCTAGCAGAAATTTTATTCCAAAGTCGCTTTTGCTCTAACAAAAAAGGCCCTCGATAATCTTCTCTATCCTGATATTCATCAACATTCTTATTATTTCTATATTGAAAAATGATTTCTGAATTTGCCAGATACCGCCTTAATGATTGAGGTCTTCCCAGCAAAATCAATGCAGCATATGTAAACCCTTGCGAATGCCTAAGCCCAAAATCTATAAAAAGCTGTTCTATATTAATGGGTTGCTGGTATCTTTCTATATAAAGCCTCTGCATTTCACTCAAAGCATCAGGATCTAAATCATCAATTGCCAGACCAGACACAGCTTGAGCAGAAAAATCAGGCTCTTGTTCAAGTAAAATTCTTCTCTGCGTAACATCATCCATTTCAAGTAATTGCTCACCAACTCTCATAAGAGGAATTCCGTGAAATTTTAACAATTCACCACCTTTTCTTGAAGGAAAATGTATAACAACAACGCGCTTTGAATCTTTAAAAATTTCATCCATTGCAATACGCATTTTAAGATTGTTATAAATATCGCTCTTCACTTGCTCAAAGTTTGGCAAAGCAGCTGTACCAACAATTTCTTTTCTATCATTTACCCCAAGAATCAGTATCCCACCTTTTTCATTACCAAAAGCTACTGCATACCCATACACAGACTTTTTCTTTTCCCTGTCTCCAAGTACAGAAATAGTGTTTTTTGCTTCTTTAAACTCAATATGCTCATCTTCAGATTTAGAACACAATAAATCTTCAAGTTCAGCCAAATCCATAATTCAAAAGTCCTATCCGCCTTAAATTAAATACAAAAACAAATATTTTAAATCTAATTCTATAAAGATTTTATATTATTTTCAAAAGCTTCTTCCAACTCATTACTCAACCGGATATCCGTCATTAATTCGGCATAAAAATCCCAGCCTTTTTGTTTCCATTCTTCAAAAGCATTTGGCGAAATAGTGCTGATAACCCCACCCATTTCTGCATAACCGGGTTGTCCTGTTTTATATCGGTCTGTTTTAAAACGGGTATTTCTAGCACCCATGTAGAGGCGGAAACCCTGAGGCAAGGACACAGCCATGATGTTGACCCGGTTGTCGGGATCCAGCGCTTCGAAATCGGCGACACATTTTTTTACGGTTTGGATAGCGTCTTCGGAGGAGGGATCGGCGATATCAAAACGGTAAACGGAAGCAGGATGGTCCATTTTATGAATGTGAACTGTTTTGGAATGAAGCCAGGTGTGCCAGATCGGATATTCGGCCAGTGGGATGTCATCGTTGAAGGCCTGTAAATGAAAATGCCAGGGGTTGGTAGCACCAGCCTGAGATCCGTTTTGGACTACCCAGAATCCGGGTAAGGCTACAGCGGTTTTTATAATCAGTGGGATATCTGTTTTCTGTGGAATGTGGTTGGGTGTTACAACCGTAAAATGGTGTTTGAAAACGGGAGAAATATTGGGTAGAAAAACCAGCTCCTGATTGTGTATTAAGTGAGAAAATCCCCGCTCTTTTGGCCATTGGATTTTAATATTATCGACACAACAAAAACAGGGTACGCCGTCTTTATACGGAATAATATGTTTGGGAGATTGATTTTCGACTTCCGACAACCCCCGATTAGCTCGATGAGGATTAAACTGAAGTTTAAAATAATGATAGCGGCCCGGATGCCACATTTTTTGCGCCGAACAAATATCTTTTACAATCGCCGAGGATACTACGTCAGCTTCGCATTGATGATCGTAAAAATAATGCAAAACCTCTGTCAGGGATTGGGAATCCGCAAATCGTCCTTCCAGTTCTTCCTGAAAATCTGACCAGGATTTCATATGCGTTTTACAATCCTGAGTTTTGCGCTTTTTGACCGTGGATTTTTCCCAGCCTGCGCGTAGGTTGGGGCAATCACTTTTTTTCCTACAGGCTCTAACCACGCTTTATTATCTTTAAAAAAATATTTAACCATCCGGTCTTCCAAAGAATGAAAGGTGATAATAGCAATGCGACCATTTGGATTTAACCACTGATGCAACTGCTCTAAAAAAGACTCCAGCTGAGCAAGCTCCTGATTAACCTCTATTCTCAAGGCCTGAAAAACCTGGGCACATGTTTTCAAAAACTGAGAGCGTTGATTATTGAAATAAAAACTTTTTTTGATGAGAGCCACCAGATCCATCGTCGAAAACTCCGGCAGCTGTTTTCTGACTTCCACAATCAGTCTTACCAGTTTTTGAGGATTAAACAGTTCTCCGTATGTCAAAAAAATATGATGCAGCTCTTCTTCGGAATACGTCATTAATATAGTAGATGCAGACACTGTGTCGCTGGCGTTCATTCTCATATCCAGAGGGCCTTCTTTTGTGAAGCTGAAACCTCTTTCCGCCTGATCAATCTGCCAGGACGATACGCCAAGATCTACCAGCATTTTATCGCAGCCGGTTTTGCCGCATTGTATTAAAGCTTTAGGAAAATCGATGTAAGTCATGTGATGAAAACTGACATTGGGATATGGAGCTAAAACCTGTTTTGAAAAGTTCAGGGCGTCCTGATCTCTATCAATTCCAATATAAAGACCTTGACCTGTTAAAGACGGTAACATGGCTCTGGCATGGCCGGAAAAACCTAAAGTACCATCTACAACAATATCATCAGGCTGGATATCGAGGCCGGAAACAACCTCTTCACAAAGTACGGGGATATGGGGTTCTGTGTGTGTCATGTCATCATTATTTCACAGTTGCGAAAAAAAATCTGCCCGTGTTATAATGCCGTTCCATTTTTGGGTTAATTTGGGCTTAAGGAGTTCCTTGCATGAAAGAGTATGAAATTTTGTTTATTGTTAAACCACATCAGTCTGATGAAACCAATCAGGAAGTTGTATCTACATTCGAAAAGTGGATTACAAGCACCGGTGGTGAAGTTACACTAATGAAACCATGGGGGCTAAAAGAATTAGCAACTGTTTTCGACAAACATACCCACGGTTATTATGTTCAATGCCAGTTCAAAGCAGGCAACGAAACGCTAAATGAAATCAAAAACCGTTTAGCTGTAAGCGAAGTTATTTTCCGTCATTTGATGGTAACATTGGATTCAATTCAATCGTCTAAACCACCAAAAGTAAAAGTTAAAAAAGCAGCTGCACAACCTAAAGTAGCAGTAGAAGGATAACAAGTGTCCAGCCTCAATAAAATTATCATCGTTGGCTCACTTACGGATACCCCGGATGTTCGATTAACAACAACCGGAGAATCCATGGCTAAATTTTCCTTATCTGTCGACAGACCCAGTGCAGATGGGCTTAGTAAACAATCGGATACTATTCCTGTTGTAGCCTGGAGACAGCTTGCAGACCTTGCAAAATCAACCTCTAAAGGCCAGGTGATTCTTGTTGATGGACGTATATCAACACGAACCTATGATGATAACGAAGGTATTAAACATTACGTAACGGAAGTTGAAGCAAGAGACATCAAATTATTCGGCGACGCATCCGCCTTTACTGAAACACCTTCCATGATGCCAGCTTCCGAAAGAAAAGCACCTCCAACAAAACAAAAAGCTGTGGCGCCACTAGATGAAACAGCCTTTGATTTTGGTGAAAAGAGCAATGCGCCCTTCGACTTTGAGCAAATGAATGAGGAGATCCCCTTTTAATGTATAACAAAGCCTTTTTAATCGGCCGTTTAGTTCGTGATCCCGAAATGCGTGTTACCCCATCAGGTATTACGGTTACCCGTTTTACCATTGCTGTGGATAAAAGCTTTAAACGCGATGAACAAAACAGTGCGGATTTTTTACGCATTGTAACGTGGAGACGACTTGCTGAAATCAGCGGTCAGTATCTGAAAAAAGGGAAATTGGTGGCTATAGAAGGCAGACTTCAAATTGACTCTTACGAAAAAGAAGGTCAAAAACGGATTTCAGCCGAAGTTGTAGCTGATAATGTACAAATGTTAGATAAGGCGGGTTCAGTGTCTCACGAAGATGCAATGGCCCCACTTGCAGAGCATGAATTTTAAGTTCGGTATTCAGAAAGGAGAATAAGTTTGGAAAAACGTATTCAAGTTAAACGTAGAGCAAAAAGAAAAAAGGTGTGTGCATTTTGTGCAGACAAAATCATCATCCTGGATTATAAAGATACCCCTCGTTTTAAACGCTTTATTACAGAAAGAGGAAAAATTTATCCTCGCCGCAATTCAGGACTTTGTGCAAAACATCAACGTGTATTGGCTAATGCGATCAAACGTGCTCGTTATATCGGCCTTGTACCGTACTGTGTAGACTAGAAGGAGATTTTCATGAGTGCAGTAGAAATCGTTTTATTAGAAGATGTCCAAGGTTTAGGAAGATTCGGTCAGAAAAAACAAGTTAAAATGGGTTTCGCAAGAAACTACTTGTTCCCAAAAGGATTGGCTTTACTTGCTTCTCCTCAAAATATGGCTCGTTTTGAATCGCTTCGTAAAAAAGAAGAAGTTCGTCGTGAACAGATTCGCAAAGAAGCTGAAGCAATGGCTCAAAAAATCGAAGGTCAATCATTTACCTTCACATTAAAAACACATGACAACGGTAAACTATACGGATCAGTAGCCTCTACTGATATCCAAACAGCTCTTGAAAAAGCAACAGGAATCACCATCGAAAAGAAACAGATTCTTCTTACTGAACCGTTTAAAGAAGCAGGTCAATTTGAATGTCCTATTCATATCTACAGTGATATCACAGCTAAGGTGACGATTATTATCGAATCCAGCAACCCTGCAGACGTTAAAAAATAAACCGGGTGGAAACCCAGTCGCTTCATTTACAAGACCTCCCCACAGATCCGGGCATTTACAAAATGCTGGATATTGCCGGGGAGGTCTTGTACGTTGGTAAAGCCAAAAACCTCAAAAAAAGAGTCAGCAGTTATTTTATGACTCGCCAGGACAGAGACATCAAAACCATTGTCCTGGTGTCCAAAATAGCCTCCATACAAACCATTATTACCCGCACGGAATCCGAGGCATTGATTCTGGAACGGCAGCTGATTCAATCCCTGCAACCTCGCTATAACATCCAGCTTAAAGACGACAAAAATTATCCCTATATCAAAATTACGGAAGAACCTTTTCCTAAAATCATGATTGTACGGTACAAACAACGCGATAGAGCTCGTTATTTTGGGCCATATCCGTCGATTGGATCTACAAAGTATCTACAGCGTTTATTGTACGATTTATTTCCGTTACGGGACTGCAAACAGGACATCAGCCTGGATAAACCAGAGCCTAAGTGTTTAAAACTGGATCTCCAAAAATGTTTGGGGCCTTGCGTGTTGAAGCATATCAAACCCGACTATGATGACGTTGTCGGTCAGCTGAGCAGGTTTCTTGAAGGGAAACAGAAGGAACTACTGACGGATTTAAAATCGGCCATGACGGCCTATTCGAACAGTTATAAATTTGAAAAAGCAGCGGTGATCAGAGACAGAATCAAAAAGTTGGAGCAGTTATTCGAAAGACAGCTGGTTCAGCTTGGGCCTACGGACACGCTTTATGTGTGGGCTCACGCGGAAAATGACACGTTTTATTATGCGCTGGTTCAAACTTATATCGAGGGGAAGCTGCTGTATCAGAACGGGTTTTATCTTGAAAAACAGTCGCTGTCTCCATCGGAGTTTTTTGATCAGGCGCTGATTCATTTTTTTGATCCCAAAAACCCGGCGTTTTTCTGGCCTAAAAAAATGATTTGTTCGGAACCGTTTTATGCAAAACTGTCGGATTTGAATCTTGAAACAGACGATCATAAAAAAATCCATATTCTGTCTCCCCAAAAAGGGGATTACAGGCAGGTTTTGGAGTCGGCCTTAAAAAATGCGCACCTGTCGTTATCGAGGCTGGAAAGTCAGACCCTTAAAAAACAGGATCCGATGGATGCCGTTTTACTACTCCAAAAAGAGCTGCAGCTTTCAACTCTACCCAGACGGATTTTAGGTATTGATATTTCACATTTTCAGGCCTCTCATATTGTAGGATCGGTTGTGTATTTTAAAGACGGAATTCCTTACAAAGACGGTTACAGACGGTTTAAAATCAAAACCGTTTCAGAGACAAGTCACGATCCGTTATCCATTTTTGAAGTGGTGTTTAGACGCCTGAAACCCATGGTTGAGAATAAAGAAGTATGGCCGGATCTGATCCTGATTGACGGAGGCAAAGGACAGCTTCGGTTTGCCGTGGAAGCAGCTGCCCAGCATGGCATTTTTGACCTGCCATTTATCTCTCTTGCAAAAAAAGAAGAGCTTATCTATTTTCCAAATCAACAGAAACCTTTACAATTAAGTCATCAGCACCTGGGATTGAGGCTTCTGCAATACGTGAGAAATGAAGCCCATCGGTTTGCATTAACTTTTCAAAGATCCCAGCGTCAAAAAGATTTTGAAAGCGCCCTGTCCAAAGTTGAAGGACTTGGGAAATCCAGAATCAATGAACTTTACAAACAATTCGGAACACTAAACGTTATGGCACACTCAGACCTTGAAGCAGTATCTAAAGTTGGAAAAATGGGCAAAGTTATTGCTCAGAAAGTGATTGAAGAAGCAAAAAAGCTGGTGATTTTAATCGTGGCTTTTGGCTTTTTCCTGTCGGCCGTTTCACATGCTGAAGAGCCTGAAAAAGCGGAAGAACTGAACAAACTTCGCTCAAAAATCGAAAAAAACAAATCCAAAATCAAACAAAAACAAGCTGAAAAAAAAGTAGCCGAACAAGAACTTGGACAGCTGTCTCAACAGTTAAGAATCACCGAGGTTAAGCTCAAATCCACCCAAAACAACTTAAAAGAAACTAAGAAAAAAGCCGAAAAAACACAAACCGAACTGGTGCAAACCAAACAGGAATATGGATTTAAAAGCGAACGGTTTTCGAATCGTCTGGTGGATATTTATAAAAACAAAAATATGGGAGCTATCGAATTTTTATTTTCTCCCTCAAACCTCTTGTCGGTTGTGGATGCCTCTTATTATTTTGACAAGCTGATTAACAACGATGTGGACATGATTACGGATATCAAAAAGAATTACAGATCGCTGGAACATCAAACCAAAAAACTTGAAACCCAGAAAAAAAGTCTGTCCGTTCTAAATCAGGAAATCGAAATGAGAGAGTCGCTTCTCTCCCAAAAAAAGCAGCAGCAGCAGCAATACATTCAATCGCTTCACTCGGAAATTGCAGAGATGGAACGGATGAATAAGGACCTAGAAAAAGCATCTCAGGAGATTACGAGCCGGATTTTAAGGCTTGGAAAAGCAACCAACTATCTGGGTACCGGGCATTTTGCAAGACCTGTTGAAGGCTGGCTGTCGTCACTGTTTGGATACAGACTTCACCCGATTTTTAAACGCAGGATTTTTCACAGTGGTGTGGATTTTGCAGCCCCTCAAGGCAAGCCTATTTATGCGGCAGATACGGGCGTTGTCATCGTAGCGGGTGAACATCCGCAATATTACGGATATGGAAAAATTACGATTATCGACCACGGACGAAAAAATGGGAAACGGCTTGCTACGGTTTATGCTCACCAATCCCAGATTCTGGTGCGTGAAGGTGAAACAGTTAAGCAGGGGCAGGAAATCGGTAAGGTTGGCCGTACAGGACACGCAACAGGGCCACATTTACACTTCGAAGTGCGGGTCGACGGTATCGCAACCAATCCACTTGAGTACCTGAAACTATGAAAATCAGACTAGCACTGTTGCTGATTTTTTTATCCTCAGCTTTATACGCCCAGGATATTTTTGATCTCACCTCTCAGGTGTCGTTTAAGCAGCTTATGGCAGCGCATGCGGCAGTTAAACGGGAGTATGTGAACTCGAAAGTACCGGATAAGGAACTGGAATATCAGGCCATCCAGGGTATGTTAAAAGCCTTAAACGATCCCTACACCCGGTTCCTGAACCCACAACAGGCTATTGAGATGAAAAAGAATCTGGCTGGAAAATCAGGACTCCCCTCTCCTATCAAAACCGATATTTTTTTCAACAAGGTTGGATATATTCGATTAGAGCGATTTGAAGGCGATACCCTTACCCAAACCCTCATACAAGTGCTAATGCAGTTTAAATCAAAGAAAATCAAGACTGTGGTGTTAGATTTACGTAACAACAATGGCGGATTACTCAATCAGGCCGTTGCTATGGCCAATGTGCTGCTGCCAAATTCCATTCTTGTACAAATGATCATGAGAGATGGAAAACCGTTTATTGAAAAATCCAGTGGGGTCGATGGGTTTGAATCCATGGCGTTTGTTGTGATGGTGAATAATAAAACGGCATCCTCAGCCGAAATTCTGGCAGGTGCTTTAAAAGACAACAAACGGGCGTTGATTGTAGGCCAGCAGACATTCGGAAAAACCTCTATTCAAAAGGTGATTGATCTGCCGGATGGATCGGCGATATTGCTGACGGTTGGACGTTACCTCACACCGAACGGGTTGGATATTTCCAAAAAAGGCATCGAAGTAGATAAATTCCTGGCAGGGACACCAGACCAACAGCTGCAGCAGGCAGCCGAACTAGCTATTCTTGAAGGCTATAAACGGAAATAAGATCAGATATTGCTAACTAGGAGTAGCAGCATTTTTTTCAACAACATATTAAGAATGGTTTCATACAACAGCGGATTGTTATAAAAAAAGTAACGTGTCACCGATTCTCTGTGATCGACCAACAGCTTTAACGTACACGCACATAAAAACAATTTAGCAATATTACGAGCCTGAGAGAAAAACTGGCGAGCATTTGTAATAAACGTATCGATTGTGACCAGTAAAGGCGGCGGAAACTTTGACCGTGTCGCTGGGGACGGAACAGGGATTTCTCTCCCTTGCTCAAGAACCCCGTTCTGAATCTGTACTTCAAAAAAAGTTTTTAAAACAGCACGGTTTAGTGGATGTATAGGATTTTCAGACAGCCAGTTTAAAAACGACAGTTTAAAAAACAAATCCACTTTTCCGGGTTCTCTTAAGGCAAAAACAACCCGGTGGTTTTCGATATCGCATGGCTCAATAGGTGTCAATTTTATGGGATCAACCGGAAACCCGGAGTCAAAGGCGTTTAGCACAGTAAACAAACCATCTCTACCCCTCACAAAGGAAAAAGGAAGCGCAACAACTTTTTTCATCGGCACTACGCTCTGAATAAGTCGAGATATGCCGATAAAACCGGCCAGTGTTCTCCCGAGTGATTAGCCGCCGATTGTGCCAGTGTTTTCCCAAGCTGAACACCTTCCTGATCAAAGGAATTAATGTTCCACAAGAAACCTTCAAACATGATTTTGTTCTCATAAAACGATAAAATCGCACCCAATGTTACAGGAGTCAGTCTATCCGCCAGCAACAAACTGTGAGGCCGTTTCCCCTGAAACGTTTTATTTGGATCGTCGTGGGTCTGTCCCATCGATAAAGCGACCATTTGGGCAACAAGGTTTTCGTTTAATTTCTGCTGAACCTGTAGATCATCTGGAGATTGTGAACGTAAAAATCCAATAAATTGAATGGGAATAACGTCTGTTCCCTGATGCAGTTTTTGAAAAAAAGAATGCTGGGATTTTGTACCAGGCTCTCCAAAAATAACAGGGCTGGTATGATACGGCAGCACCTGACCAAAAGCGTTTACCTGCTTACCGTTACTTTCGCAGTCCAGTTGCTGTAAATGCGCTGGAAAATAAGCAAGGGCCTGAGCATAAGGAATTAAGGCACGGGACGAATATCCACAGATATTACGCTCCCAGATGGTTAGAAGCGCACTGAGCATGGCCATGTTTTCAGTAACAATCGGATTTAAGGCATCCTGATCCTGAGCAAAAGCTCCGGACAATAAGGCTTCAAAAACCTGTGGCCCAAACGCCAGCGACAACGTAACACCGCCTACCGCACTGGTTGTGGAATATCGGCCGCCGATGGCATCATCGATATGGAAACAAATGAGGCAGTTATCCTCGTTATCCATGGGGCTGCCTTTGGCTGTAACGTGAACGATGTGTTTCCGTGTATCACGAATGCCAGCATCCCGAAGTCGTTGAAGCACCATGGCCTGATTGGCTATGGTTTCCTGGGTAGTTCCGCTTTTTGAGATGAAAATAAACAGGGTTTCAGACACATCCAAACCTTCCAGAACGAGGTAGGATTCATCGGGATCCACGTTGCCCAGAAAATGGACAGGGATGACGGGGATATGTTCAGACTTTGCCCAGCAGTACAATCCAAAATAAGCGGCTTTTGGCCCTAATTCAGATCCGCCAATGCCAATATGAACAATATGTTTAAAGGGTTTTCCGGTAGAACTTTTAATGGCGCCATCACGAACATCGGAGGCAAAATCTGAAAAGCGTTTTTGCACATCACCGTAAACACCACGATCAGTCGATCGGGTCTTATGATGCAGGACGGGCCTATTTTCGCTGTAATTCACATTTTTACCGCTTAACAGGGTTTCATACCGCTCTATTAAACATTGCTCCTCAGAAAGAGTTTGAAACAGGTTTAAAGCGGCCTCGGGCAACAAATATCCGGCATAGGAGAATTGAAGAGTTGTATTTTCAATACGATTCTTCTTAACACAGTGTTGAGTAAATAAAGATGTCTGTCCCTGGGCATGCAGGGTTTTAAGTGCAGTAAATGACGATGTCTGATCCAGATTTATATAGGTCATAGGCTGTTATAATACTGCGTTATCATGGTTTCTTCTAAGGGAGAAAGTTCGGTTTGTCGTCTGGCCATTACCGTTTTTGCCGTCCCCAACCACTTTTGAATATGATATTTTGAAAAAGATCCCGATTGCCCCCATGAAAAATCAGAGATACAGGTTTCCTGAAAACCTGGGCCAAAGATGTTGCAGCCCAAACCAATTAATGATCCTGTATTTAATAACGTTCCAATTCCAAATTTTGTATGGTCGCCTATCAAACTCCCTAAGAATTGCAGCCCAGTATCTACTTTTTCTCCATTGATGGTTAGCGACACCGGCCCATACGTATTTTTTAAGTTTGATGTTGTTGTACCGGCTCCAAAATTAACCCACTGTCCTACGTAGCTGTTCCCAACATAGCCGTAATGACCTTTGTTTGAATAGCCCATAAACACCGATTCAGAGACTTCTCCGGCAATTTTGCACCAGGGCCCAATGCTGGACGAGCTGATTTTTCCGCCCATTAATCGGGTGTTTGGCCCCACGTACAACGGACCTTCCAGACGAGTTCCCGATTCTACAACCACACCTTTTGACAGATAAATCGGGCCTTTTTGGGCATTCAGAAGTGCAAAATCTTCCACAACGGCGCCATCAGAAATATACACCTGAGATTCGTTCACAATACTTGCAAACGGACCAACAGTCCCTTTTATCGTACCCAGTTTTTGAAGGGAAGGTGCAGTTGTTAATTCTTCAGTAAGCTGAGGCAGATGAAGACGCATCAAATCCCAGACATTCACAATCATTTTTTCATTGGCAAGTGAAATTACCGAACAAGCCTGGGTAAAGTAGCGATACAAATCCGCATGGGACACGCCCTCATTCATCAAAGATAAAACATGCTGCATATCCTGAGGTTGAACCAAAGCCGCAACCACCTGATCTTTACAGGTCCAAACAAAGCTTTTTGAAGGAGAAACCTCCTCAAGCATAGAAAACAAGCGAGAATCAACAATCCATCTGGAGTTAATAAACAAGGCTACACTTAAAAATTTGGAAGGGTTAATCATCAAATCAGGATGTCTTTCCTGCGTGACTTTTTTCAAATAATCTGGAACGACAGCACCATAAATCGAAACGCCAAGACGCTGATATTTAGACAAAAGCGTTCCTGTTCCCAGCCACAATTCAAAGAGAGGTCTTAATGCTGAAAAAGGCCAAAACAGCCTGGCTGATTGATCTTCAAATAAAAAAATGGGAGGTATCATAGTCTTATTTTACCGACATACATCTATAACGGCTAGTTCCAACGCTGTTTTTGGCGGAAGCTGGCCGGTTTTAATCAAAACATCCCGTTTTGAAAAGTTTATGTAGGCGTTTAAAAGAACAGGCAATTTAAAGGACTTTGTGATAAACGGAACCAGCTGCTTTAAATAATACGGATTTTTACCCAGAGTTTTGGCCATATCCTGAACCGATTCACCACGGTCAATACAGGCTAGAATTTGCACATATAGCCGCACATTTGAAAGCACCAGGGCAAATAATTTAATGGGGTCTTCGTTGTTATCAAACAGTTTGGACAAAGCATCTAAAACACCGGCCACCTGTTTTTGTTTTAACGATTCAGAAAGTTGAAAAATCCGGCCCACAGCCTGAGACGATACCGCCTGAACATCTTCAAAGGTAATGCGATCGTTATCGCCGGTGTAGACATGAAGTTTATCGATTTCATTGGCCAAATACCGCAAATCGGTTCCGCCTAGTTGCTCTAAGGCCAGAGCTGCTTTAGGCTCCAACGTTTTATCCAGACCTGTTACACGCTGCTGAACCCATTTAATAATTTTATCCTGCTCCCAATCTTTAAAGGCCACAAATTCATGGCATTTGGCTGTTTTTTTAAGATAGAGAACCAGCTTTTTGCGCTGATCAATTTTGTCTGATGCCCAAACCACAACGGTATGAGGACTGGAAGGAATCACTGAAAAAAGATCCTGAAGCTGTTTAGCCTCAACATCTGACAGTGCTTTTGTTAGAAACCAAGGGGATTTTAAAATCAGGGTTGTAGAAAATCCGAAAAGGGACGTATTTTGCAGCGCGTGCTCAATCTTCCCCATATCAAACTGCCCTTCAAAGAGCTGATAATCCTTACTGTTTTTCTGGATAATCCGAACGGCTTCTTCGGCTAAAAAAGGTTCATCTCCATAGATAAAAACAAGCTGTCCCATAGGATAAATATACGATGTTCCCTATAAAAATAATAGTATGACAGGGTTTCAAAATATAAATTTGGGGGAATACATATATTCAGATCCGATAGGGGGCTGGAGGATTGGAAACAACTTCAGATGTGATCTTCGAGAAAAAAAACCTCTGAGATGATATATACAATGTGTCATTTCAGGGGTTTTTTTGTTTTTATACACGCGGGCTGGGCAAAACAAGGGATAACAACAAGTCTGATTAAACCATCGAGACGGATTTAAACGCTACGCTTATCTATCCTTTAGATAGTTTTAGAGCTTGGACTTTAGACTTTAATCCGTCAATCAGCTTTTGTCTGTCTTCAAACTTTTTCTGTAAGGATTCTCTTAAGGCCTGATTATCGGTTTTTAGCTGCATGGCTTCAGCTTTTAATGTTGGGATCTGGCTGACATGTTCCATGACACTGTGCGCCTGATATGGGAAGCCTACAAGTGTATTTACGGTTTTAAGTTCGGTATCAGCGGATGATTCCCAGGCTCTTCCAACGATGGATGACAACTGGTCTGCTTTAATAGCCGAAGGCGATACGGCAATCCCCGTTCCATCATTTAGACCAGAGGCCAATACATAGTCCCCAACGTTTACAGCACCTCTGATTTTTACTTTTACCTGTCCCATAAAGGCCACAAGGGCGTATCCTGTAGTGTCTCTTCCTGGCCAGTTTCCAGCAATTACAGGTGAAGAACTCATAACCATGACCTGCTCTGCACCAAATGTTGTTTTGCTTACAGCTCCACCGGTAATGCCTACGATTTCAGAAGGAACGATAAGCTCGTTTGGATCAGATTTACGCAAATATTCCGCATAGTCCGCTGCCACCGAGCTGAACTGAACACTGTGAATATTGCTTTGTGACGCAATAGAATCTGATTCGATAGCACCCAGGGATGTTTTTGCAGCACCGGCTTTATCAGTAGCATTTCCGGCAGCATTCGCACTTGGAATCAAAAAGCTGATATAGTGCGATGTTTCATTGGTCGGTGTTAAACGGATAGCCAGTATATTTGCCGGATTGGATGCAGAAACTCCAGTATTAGCGGCATTTTCAACCAGAACAGGTACGTTCTTTGTAACAGGACTACCGGCCGTAAAGGTATGTTTTCCAACAACGTGTAAGGTTGCCAGTGCATTTTTAGTAGCAATACCTACATAGCCCACAACTGTTGGAGGAAGTGTTGCATTAGGGTTTAACGCCTGAGCCTGAGCCAATTGAGCGGGATCCACATAACCTGCGGCCCGAACAGTCAGAACAGGGTTTCGCGTAGAAACAGCCATGCTTTCATCCATATTTCTGGTTCCAACAACAAAATATGAGCTGGGGTTATTATTATCTGAAAGTCCTATATTAACGCGTAATTGGGATTCGCTTTCTTTATAGTTGTAACGGGCCATCCAGAACTCATTTTTATTATCACTGTTTCCACCATTGGTTACCACTGGACCGCCTGAGAAATACAATTTTTTACCAACACCTTCTGTACCTAACGATACGTCATCGCCAAGAAGGCCAACTCTAACATCACCACTGACTACCAGTGCTTTATCAAGGCTGCTTAACGCTGCATTTACTGCCGTATTGCTATAGGATGTCGGCGTGCTGAATCCAAATCCTACAAATCCACGGTTCATATACGTTAAATCATTAACCCCGTTCCAATTTACACCGGATGTCATAAAGATATTGGTTGTAACCAAAACACCAGTCTTTAAAGCGAAACGGAAAACGCGTTTATCTCTATGTTGAATAAGAATTTTTTGTACGGCATTTTGACTTGCCACACTTAATGCGCTGTAAACTGGCCGAACGGCAAGATCTATTGTCGCTGCCCCACGAAGTGTATTGGATGTGGCAATAACAAGACTGGTCAGACCATTCACGGTTCTAAACTCATTTAACAGACTTGCAGATAAAGATTCGGTTAAACCTGCTTCCATAAAGGCACGAGGTGAAATAGACGTATTTACAGTGACTCTACCATAAGACGAGATACTTAGCGTTGGACTTGAAGAACTTTTAATGGAGAAAGCAGCTACGTTTCCGGTAGGACGTGTTTTCCCTTTATTATCCATAACGTAAGCAGCAAACAACGGAGCGCTTCTATACTTAACAGAAGAGGCATCTATTCTAACCAGGTCATCGGACACATTTCGGGTTGGGCTTGGTGCAATAATGACACGGCCGCCTAAGAATCTTGCTGCGGAATAGCTTCCTTTTACATCATTCCAGGTAGGATCTTCCAAAGACAGATCAGGAATATTCACCCAAAGACCTTTTGATCGTTTTACAACACTGGTTGCTGTAACCCCAACACCTGTTCGTGTTTTCATAGACACTGAAAAACCTGAAAGTGATTTTTGAATATCCTGACCCAGAGTAGCCTGCACATTGTTTACACTCAAAGACTCTTTTGTATTTAATAGTTTTGAGATTTTGAAATTCATTTTTGGAGAGTAAGCAACTCCTGAAACGTTCTTGTTATAGGTAACGGTGAAATCTGGACTTTCAAATAAGGTGCCTTTTGGGGCTTCATAAATTCTTTGTACGGTCATCAATCCATTTACATCCAACGTTGCGCGTGGTGACGTTGTACTGATACCCACACCTCCGGCTGATACAGTAAAGGATCGGGTTGGATTTGTAAGCGATGGAATAAACAATAAAGGTAAGCCAAGGCCATCGTTCATAATCGTTAAATTAGCAGAGGCACTTTTTGTTCCAAGGCCAATAAAACCAGTAGAGGTAAATCTCATTTTTTCAGTAGCAGCTACACCATCTCCACTGACAAATAGGAGATCCCGGCTGCCTGCTGTTGGAGAACCCCACATTACTGTAGTGACATTACTTGTACCAGCAGCTGTTCGCTTACGTAGACCTAAGAATACAAATCCATCATTTGCCTGAGAAATGTAGCCATTTAACACAGGTGTTGAGGCAAACCCGACGCGTAATGCCGGAGGCAATGAAGCCGCAACATAACTACCTGAGAACGATTTTGAGTTCGCTGTAACAGTACCCACTGTCAATCTAAATTTTGATGGTTTTACACTGCCAAAAGCAACACCTCTGTTACCGCTGGCTACGATAAGACCTCTTTTGTTAACGTTGGAACTAGCAACAAAGAGGTGGGATATTCCCGTAGAACCGGAAACAATCGGATCGAGGATGACATGCACCTGAGCAGAAGGGACAGATGTACCAACACCCAGCAACCCTGTACTGGTCACAGCATGGGATACGTCATTGGTTGTTTTGAATTGGAATGGATTAGTACCAGCCGTACCTTCTACCGAAAGCTGATAATCTGGAGCTGTTGTTCCGATACCGATTCGACCATCATTTCTCGCAAAGAATGTGTTATCTCCATTGCTGTTTGTAACCAACAAGCTGCTTGCTGTGCTATCTGTTGTTTTTCCTTTTACTTCCAATCTGGAACCAGGTTTCATTACACCGCCAACACTGACCCGGCTATTTCCAGTTACCAAAAACACACCGTTGGTTGTTACGCCACTGTCAAAGGCATCTACCCGGAATGCACCTTGATTTAATCCGTTTAAATTAACATTATTGACCACATGCAAGTCGGCACTTGGTCTAAACGTTCTCATGTTGCCACTTACAAAAATACCTACGTTACCTGTTGAATCGGTTCCGCTTCTAAAGATCGCAGCGTATTTTATACCTTTTTTCGCTATACCGTTTCCATCCTGGCTTTCTGCAACCAGTCGTCTTACATCTACCTTAATACCATGGGCAGTGTCTGTTACGGCGTTATTAAATTGTCCGTTTAACGTTACACTCAAGCCTTTAAACACACCGGTTGTACTGCTACTTGTTCTGTTACCAAAAACCATGGACACCACACTTCCCTTGCTTCCTGTAAAGCTGTTTGGAACAAGGTTATCGATACCAACTGACGCGGTTGCAACCTGCACCCCACTATTCACACCCGCATTTTTAGGTGCCAGAATACTCATTCTTGTAATACCAAGATTTTTAATATTTGTACTAACGATAAAATTAGTTGTTGCTGTTAAAAACGTATCCGTTCCATAGTAGGCAACACCACGTTTCACACCTTTTAAGGCCACACTTAAATTGATAGTTGGGATTGAAGCACCTCTGTTATACAAAAGTTCTTTACTACTGCTGTTAACATACATAATGCCATATCCGCTTTTTTGACTTGGAGTTGGAACACCCGCGCTAATACCAACTACCAGACTTCGAATATCTCCCGAGACGTTTTTCATCTTACTAACCACTAGAGTATTTGCACTTACAGGCAATAAACCATTAGAAATAGCATTGATAGTTGACACCACTAATCGTGAGGAAACAACCGTCGCGCCCACATTATACGTGCCTACTTTTAAAACACCCTGTACATAAGCATTTCCAGATACTACCAGCACGTTCCTGGTAGCCGTTGAAACCGCTTTATTTACATTAACCATATTCATGGTGGCTACCTTGGAAAAAAGTGTTCCACCATTATATAGATTAGCAGCAGATCCTTTTCTTATGATTTTTGAGGTTACATCTCCACCCATAATCATGGTTTTGGCCGCTACACTTTTAGCTACTTTTAAATCCCCGATAAACGGCATGTTCCCTTTTACCACTACACGGTTAAAGGTGGCTGTTCCAATATTTAACGTCACAGATGCAAACATATTCCGGGCTTTAATGGTTCCATCTGCAACATCCACCATTGCACCTGGTTGACTGGTTCCAATACCAATCCGGCCGCCCATCATGATTAATGGATTTCTGGATGCAACCGTCACCACAGTGGGTTTCATATCTACATAAACACCATAAATAACACTGTTCTGGGTTGTGAGAGCTGCGTTGGTTAAATCTACTTTTAAACCAGTGATACCAACACCTGTTGCACCATCACTGCTACCAAAGGTTATAGCTCTGTTTCCTGTGATGGTTAAGCCAACACCCTGTACATTTTTCAAGATATTAATACCTGTAGTATTTAAGATTCGAATTTTTTCCAGGCTAAAATCTTTCGTCAATTCACTGCTGCTGTTAAAGGTTTTTACCACATCCATCTGGCCTCTTGGGGTGCTTGTTCCCAAGCCCACTAAGCCCTCACTGGTTACAACAAGTCCACCATTATCTTTACTCACTTCCAGTACAGTTGGCTGTAATACGGCAATGCCAGCCAATGGAGTCTGCATAGTTCCCACAATATTGAGGCTTGCGCTAGGGTTACTTGTTCCAATACCTACCCGGTGGTCATTTCTTACGAATAACGTACTGTCACCGTTACTGTTTGTAACCTGTAAGCCACTGGCTGTGCTATCTGTTGTTTTTCCTTTTACTTCCAGTCTGGAACCAGGCTTCATCACTCCACCAATACTTACACGGCTGTTTCCAGTTACCATAAATACACCGTTGGTTGTGACACCGCTGTCAAAAGCATCTACCCGGAAGGCCCCTTGATTTAATCCGCCAATATTGACGTTATTCACCACATGCAAGTCGGCACTTGGTCTGTAGGTCCTCATATTGCCACTTACAAAAATACCGACGTTTCCTGTTGAATCAGTTCCACTTCTAAAGATCGCGGCGTATTTATTGCCTTTTTTCGCCACACCGCCTCCGTCCTGGCTTTCTGCTACAAGGTTTCTTAAATCCACTTTAACCCCATAGGCTTTATCCGTTACAACACTGCTGTATTGACCGTTTAATGTTACGCTTAATCCTTTAAACACACTGGTACCTGGAGTTGTTCTTACTCCAAAATCCATCCGAATTCTCTCACCTTTAGCGGTTGTTAAACTGTTTGCAATCACACTATCTACACCTATTCCGGCGGTTGCAACCTGTGCCCCACCGTTTACACCAGCGTTTAGGCTGGCTATCAGGCTCATTCGGGTAATACCAAGATTACGGATATTTGTACTTACAGCCAACATCGAACTTCCGTTTAATCGACCTGTACTATCATAGTACGCAACCGTTCCTTTTTGACCTTTTAATCCCGCACTCATATTAATGGTTACTGTTCCTGTCCCATGTAGAAGCTCTTTACTGCTGCTGTTTACATAGGTCACACCAAAACCGCTCTTTTGGCTTGGAGTTGGAACACCACCACTAATACCCAGCGTTAAGGTTCGGATATCGCCAGATACACTTTTCATCTTACTCATTACAATGGTATTAACACTGACAGGCAACACTCCACCTGATAAGGCATTGATGGTTGAAACACCCAATCGTGCCGACACTACTGTCGCACCCACATTGTAGGTCCCTACTTTTAACACGCCTTGTACATAACTGTTTCCTGTCACAACAAGATCGCCTTTATTCTTTGCAACCCCGCCATTCACACCCACTTTATTCATAGTCGCTACTTTTGCCGTAATGCCATTGCCTGTAAAGATATTCGCTGCTGACCCTTTTCGGATGATTTGCGAGGTTACATCTCCACCCATAATCATGGTTTTAGCCGCTACACTCTTACCTACTTTTAAGTCGCCAATCGATGGCATGTTCCCTTTTACCACTACACGGTTAAAGGTGGCTGTCCCAATATTTAACGTCACAGATGCAAACATATTTCGGGCTTTTATGGTTCCATCTGCCACATCCACCATTGCACTTGGCTGGCTGGTTCCAATACCAATCCGGCCACCCATCATAATTAACGGGTTACGAGAAGCAGGGGTTGGCGTACCAGTCACATCTACATAAATACCTTTTATCACACTATTTTGAGTTGTTAGAACAGCACCAGTTAAATCTACTTTTAAACCTGTGATACCAACACCTGTTGCACCATCACTGCTGCCAAAAGTTACAGCTCTATTTCCTGTGATTTGTAATCCAACTCCCTGTACATTTTTCAAAATATCAACACCTGCATTCACAATACGGACTTTTTCCAGGCTAAAATCTTTCGTCAATTCACTGCTGCTGTTAAAGGTTTTTACCACATCCATCTGACCTCGAGGTGTGCTTGTTCCTAATCCCACAAGACCTTCACTTGTTACGATAAGTCCGCCATTATCTTTACTAACTTCCAGAATTTTAGGCTGTAATACGGAAACTCCGGCTAACGCAGCCTGGATTGTTCCTGCGACATTCAGACTTGCACTAGGGTTACTTGTTCCAATACCTACCCGGTTGTCATTTCTTACGAATAGTGTGCTATCACCGTTACTGTTTGTGATTTGTAATGCACTGGCTGTGTTATCTGTTGTTTTACCTTTTACTTCCAATCTGGAACCAGGTTTCATCACTCCACCAATACTTACACGGCTGTTTCCAGTTACCATAAATACACCGT
>CAZFCP010000007.1:27497-82022 GCA_964517775.1 uncultured Candidatus Marinamargulisbacteria bacterium
ACACTACTGTCGCACCCACATTGTAGGTCCCTACTTTTAACACGCCTTGTACATACGCATTTCCAGACACCGACAGGGTACGTGATGTACTGGACACACCTTTATTAACATTTATCATATTAATTGTAGCGACTTTAGCCAGCATGGATTGACCATAAAACTCTCTGCTACCACTACCTGAACGGGTAATTCTTGCTGTAATATCGCCACCAATAATCATCGTTTTTGCAGCAACGCTTTTACCTACTTTTAAGTCACCGATAGCCGGCATATTGCCTTTTACCACCACTCGATTAAACGTTGCAGTTCCAATATTTAATGTCACCGATGCAAACATATTCCGAGCTTTAATCGTTCCATCAGCCACATCCACCATCGCACTGGGTTGACTGGTTCCAATACCAACACGACCACCCATCATAATTAATGGGTTACGGGTCACAATAGAACTGGTATAGGTAACATCACTAAAAATACCAAATAATTTATCTGATGATGTCGTTAGAACAGCACCGGTAGTATCCACTTTCAAGCCAGTTATGTTAACACCTATTGAACCATCACTACTACCAAATGTTACGGCTTTATTTCCTGTGATAGTTAGGGACACACCCTCTACATTTTTCAAAATATTAATACCGGTATTATTGATAATACGTATACTTTCCAGGCTAAAATCTCTCGTTAGTTGACTGCTGTTTGTAAACGTTTTTACGATATCCATTTGTCCTCTTGGAGTACTTGTTCCCAAACCAACCAGGCCTTCACTTGTTACAATAAGCCCACCGTTGTCTTTACTGACTTCCAATATGGTTGGCTGCAATACGGCAATGCCAGCCAATGGAGTTTGTATGGTTCCAACAACATTCAAAGTTGCACTAGGGCTACTGGTTCCAATACCGATCCGTTTGTCATTTCTTACAAACAAAATACTGTCGCTGTTACTGTTAGTGATTTGCAATGCACTTGCAGTGCTGTCTGTAGTTTTACCTTTAATTTCCAGTCTGGATACAGGCTTCATCGCACCACCTACGCTTACACGGCTGTTTCCGGTTACCAAAAACACACCGTTGGTTGTTACGCTGCTGTCAAAAGCATCTACACGAAATGCACCTTGTTTTAATCCACTAATGTTTACGTTATTCACCACATGCAAGTCGGCACTTGGTCTGTAAGTTCTCATATTGCCGCTTACAAAAATACCCACGTTACCGGTTGAATCGGTTCCACTTCTAAATATTGCAGCGTATTTTGTACCTTTTTTTGTTATTCCATTTCCATCCTGGCTGTCTGCAACAAGCCGTCTTAGATCTACTTTAATACCCTGAGCTGTATCTGTTACGGTGCTGTTGAATTGTCCGTTTAATGTTACAGTTAACCCCTTAAATACGCTGGTAGCCGGGGTTGTTCTTACACCAAAATCCATCCGGATTCGTTCACCTTTACTTGTCGTTAAGCTATTTGGAATTAAACTATCTACACCAACACCAGCGGTTGCTACCTGAACCCCGCCATTTGCACCCGCATTTAAACTGGCAATTAGACTAAGTTTTGTAATACCTAAATTACGAACATTCATGCTCACACTTAACATCGAGTTTCCATTTAATTTACCAGCACTGTCATAGTAGGCCACTGTTCCTTTTTGACCTTTGGTTCCTGCACTAATATTAAGAGTTGCAGCGCCCGTTCCATATAACAGATCCTTACTGCTGCTGTTCACATACATCACACCAAAACCACTTTTTTGACTTGGAGTTGGGATGCCACCGCTAACCCCCAGGGTCAGGCTTCGGATGTCACCAGATACACGGCCTACTTTTGGCATAACCAGACGGTTTACACTCACAGTGATGAGTCCACCACTTAAGGCATTAATCTGATTGACGGCTATATTGTCGCTTACTTTTAAATCACGACTAATATAGATATTACCGGATACCGCCAGGTTGCGTGTTGCACTTGCCACACCTTTATTCACCTCTACCCAATTCATTGTGCCTACTTTGGCAATAAGACCGTTGCCTGTAAATATATTGGCTGCGTTCCCTTTTCGGGTAATTTTTGAACTTACATCTCCACCTAATATTAATGTTTTTACACCCACACTTTGTCCAACTTTTAAATCACCAATAGATGGCATATTACCTTTAACAACCACACGGTTAAAGGTGGCTGATCCAATATTCAAGGTTACCGATGCGTACATATTCCGAGCCTTAATTGTTCCATTGGCAACATCAAGCAGAGCCGTTGGCTGACTGGTTCCAATCCCAATCCGTCCCCCCATCATAATTAACGGGTTACGGGAAGCGGTTGCGCCAGTGACATCACTAAACACACCCACAACTTTACTGTTAGCGGTTGTTAAAGCCGCTGTTGTCAGGTCAACTTTCAGACCTGTTACACTCACACCTGTAAGGCCATCACTACTGCCAAGTGTTACTGCTTTATTTGCTGTAACAATCAAGGCCACACCCTGTACATTTTTCAAAACATCCACACCCGCATTATTAACCAAACGAATTTTTTCAGCGCTATAATCTTTTGTTAACTGAGTATTGGCCGTAAAGGTTTTTAACACATCCATCTGGGCTTGCGGGGTGCTTGTTCCAATACCAACAAGACCTTCGCTTGTTACAACAAGTCCACCATTGTCTTTACTGACTTCCAATATTTTTGGCTGTAACGTGGCAATTCCAGCGAGAGGAACTCGCATCTCACCGTTAATATCTAATTGAGCTTTTGGAGTTGTCGTACCCAAACCAATCAACCCATCATTTTTAGCCAATAACACAGACGTGCCATCTTTATTTTCTATTCCAAACACAGAATCTGCAGAAGACGCATTAAAGGCCTTAACAAATAATTGACTTGATGATGAACCACCTAGTCCAACCCGACCGACTGAATCTATTGTTAAGGCATTTGAGGTAGAAATACCGTTAAATGTATCAGCTGCAAAAATCGGCTGACCGGCAACTTTGCTGACAAGGTGTAAATTTGCGCTAGGAATGAAATTTCCAGAGTTAGAGGATGTTACTATTCCAACGTTACCAGAAGCCTCTGCACCGGAGAAAAACAATGCCGAATATTTTATACCGTTCACCGCAACCCCGGAAGGCGTGAAACTGGAGGCCTTTAAGGTGTCACTAACCGCAACTTTTAATCCAACAGCAGTTTCATTTTTAGTGATAGATCCACCAGGGAAAGAAACATCCATACCTGTAAATACAGAGTTTGAACCCGCTGTTCTATTAAGGAAAGTTGCATTAATTCTCTTGGCAGATACAGATGTGAGACCCGATGCCGTAGGAATTAAGGAATCTACCTTCACCGTAATATGACCAGATGGAACAGTTTGAGCATTCACAGACGATACTCGAAGTACAGCATAAGGCACAGAACCAACATTGGACGTAGCCCATTTCACCCATTTTGTATCTTCGATTCTATGCTTAGAGTTAAATACTGCTAACGAGCGGGTTGACGCCGAAACCGTTACACCCAGATTTCCTGAAACAATATCTCCATTGGATAAAAGAGCAGACAGGTACAGATTTTTATTCGCCGCATTAACAAAAACAGCTATTTCAGAGGAAGAAGTTGGTACAACATTTACAGACGGTTTTAATTTGATTGTTTTTTCAACCGTTACATTCTGCATAAAGTTTGTTGTAACAGGAATATTCACTGTTGTTGAAAAATTCAGACCACTGATACCGGAAATCTGTTTTACCACAAGAGGTGTAATGAGCAAATTAACATTCTGTCTTACTTTGATATTGCCACTGACATGTAAAATACTTAAAGGATTCGTGCGTCCAATACCCACAAACCCATTGTCGGATAACCGCATTCTTTCAGCAGGAACACCAGTTGCCGGATCTGTAATAAATACCAAATGGGATCCTGTCGGTGAAGTGGCACTTCTTAATGCCAAAAATCCAGACGAAATAGCCTGACCGGATTCTGCATTTGGAACCATACCAAACCCAGCAGCAGAATTTAGAGCCGCCGTTTTTGATTGAACAATCGCACCATTCCAGGTTCTGGTATCAGCTGGATCAAACAACACAGGAACACCCGATACACTGTAAGGATTCCGCACATGATCCAAAGCTGTTTGAGGTGTCATGGTTCCAATTCCCATCAAGGCATTGGCAACAAGAACCTGATTATTTATGGATACAGACTGAACCTGGAAATTAGTTGTTGCCTGAACAAAGTTTGCAGACACAACCGTACTGACTGTCAGTCCCTGTGCAGGAGCTGTCGTACCGATTCCAACTCCAGATATAAATTTTCCGTAAGCTGATTTTAAAGCCAGCGTATTTTGAAAGTCTTTAGCAACACCTGTATTAGAAGACACATTGGAAGCAACCATAGTGTTTATCACAGATAATCTGCGATTGGATAACTGTAACGGTTGATTTACAACCAATCGATTTTGAAACAATTGGATAACTTTTAAAGAATTCATGACAACGGGTCCGTTAACAACCATATTAAAGGTTGTCATGGAAGGAAAAGGCGTTGAAGATACCGTTAAATAATTAAAGGATGCGGATTCCTGCTGGGAAAGCAGTTTTCCGATAGGGGCGTTTGTAGCATAAATACTTCCGGCTACATCCAGAGGATACGCCGGGGTTGAGGTTCCGATCCCCACAAAACCTCCCTGAAAAAGAGCGGCCAGACCTTTTGTCGGATTATTCGTTGGAACCAAAACCGAAACACCAGTCAATACATTCGCACTGGCAAGGTTTAAAGTGGTTAAATCCACGCTCAACCCTTTTGCAAGTGAAGCAGCCCCGCTGAGATCTCCCAAAAAGTTAGGAGTACTGACAAATCGGCTATCCGAGTAAGATCCCATATTAATTGACATCCCAGATACTGGTTGTACCACCCCGGTCGTATTCAATGTGACAACAATGTTATGAAAGGTAAACGGGGAATTGGCCAAACCTGCAAACGTTTTATTTAATTCAAACTGTGCTACTGGAGTTTTTGTACCCAATCCAACCTGATTCTTAGTAACAACAACGTTGGCATTATTGGCAAAAAACGCACCGGCATCTGTTGATCGGGTTTTAAAGGTATCAGACTTAACGGCACCTAACACTTCAAGGGCTGCTCTTGCTTTTGTTGTACCTACACCTACCAGTTTGTTGGTATCAATAAACATGGTATTCACAACGTTAATAGTTGTAATAGAAAGTTGTTTTGAAATAACAAAGAAGTTAGCAGAAACGGTTCCTTTTACATCAAGCTCCGCATTGGGCGTTGTATTGATACCCACGTTATGCGTTGTGCCTGTTAAAAATAAAGCTGCATATTTATATCCTCTATCCCCAACGTCCTGAAACGCCACGTTGGTAACATCCACATCCATACCCAGGGCTGTTCCATTTTTTGAAAACGCCACACCCGAAGGCTGTGTCAACTTAATATGAAGACCTTTTGCAGTAAAATCTCTTGCAGCCGGAGCCAATGTTGCCCATTTTGTAAACGTCAAAGAGGTAGAAGCCCCATTGTGAGCACGTGAACTTGGCAATAATCCGTTATGTGAAATAGCAGACGCAATATCTACAAACGGTGTAAGTTCCGTATTTGTTCCAAGACCAAAGGTGTTTGTATATTTAAAAGATGTAGCAGGATCCACAACAGATCTCGCAATGCTGACGTTCCCCGTTGTTGTAATTTTACCCACATTTGCAGAGGTTGGCTGTGTCCATTTAATGCGGGATTCTACGATAAAGGTAAAGGTAGGAACACCGGGTTGAACAGACCATAAGGTTAGATATCCGCCAGCACCATTTCCTCTTGAAAACACATCAGAAATAGAACGCAATGTTGTACCACTGATAAACAGACTTCTATTATTTACAAATAATGTAGATTGATCCTGTCCAAGCTTATCTCTAAATTTTAAAAGATTTAAAAACAGGCTGTTATTAACCTGGAATCGATTTGTATACAAAGACGGACCATCGGACGCTGAAATATTAATCGTACCCGCAACCGACACCTCTGCTTTTGGATTCGTCATCCCAATACCTACGAAACTGTAGAGATTGGCTACAGGATCTAAAGTCGTATCGAAATAGATTCGGGACGGAGACGTTAACACCTGAAACGGCGTACCCCCTGGAGATATAATGGCACCATTTAAAAAGACTCTGTTTGCGAAAGTCCGCCCTCCGATATTGGCCGCGTAGGATGTATTGCTTGTTGCCAGGATTAATTTATCCGATAAAAGCATTTTTCCGTTCACATGTAACGGAGCTTTAGGAAAATCCGTATTAATACCTATCATATTGGCTGAAACGGATAAAATGCCTTTTCCGATAGCATTCCCCGTAGTAATTCTAAATGCGTTAGGGAAGAAACGAGACACCCCGATATTAAAATATGTGATTCCGTTTAAATCAAAACCGATAGACGGATCAATCGGTGTACTAAAGGCTTTTCCTCCAGCATTCGACAGGGTCAACATACTGATTGGACGTGTAGTTCCAATACCCACGTTACCTGAAACAAAAAAGATATTAGGAGTTGAGCGTTTGTACTGCCACACATAATTCGGAGGCGCTGTTGAAATCTGCTGACCATCAGGAAACTGAAAAACGGTTGCTTGAATATTTCCGCTGGAAATTTGAACATAACCGCCCTTTGCAGCAGCAGAAGACGCGATTAATTTTAAATCAGGATAAAGACCAATACCCACGTTCCCAGTGACGTTTACAACAAAAGACGGAGAAGAAATTCCTTCGTTTCCGATTACATTCACAATATTGGCTAGTTTAGGAGTATTTTCAATAGTAAGAGCCCCTCTAGGTTGAGTGGTTCCAATCGTCATTCGACCGTAAACCGTTAAATTCAAAGAGGGAGACGTTGCTGTCCCACCAAAAATAGCCTGACCTTTCGGAGAGAACACAACGGAGTTAGATCCTGATAAATTTACAAATCGAATTAAATCACCTGTCGTTGAATTTCGGGACACCGTAAGCGTTGTTCCCACTGTTTGATTGGTCCCAATACCAACCCCACCTGCTGCACGGATTAAAAATTGATTCTCAGACTGGGTTTGGAAATCAGTATTTTGAGGATCAGCCCAGACAAAGGTTCCATGATGTAATGCTTTTGCACGTTGACCACCAGCAAAGCTAAAGTCACCGTAGGCTCTGTTTAAGGAACCCCCATGGATAGTTGCATAGGCACCACCTGCATAGTTAAGCGTTCCTCCAATAACCGTACTCAAGTTTCCACTAACCATGTTATTCAATCCAAATACCATCGAGAAAAGACCCAAATTTTGACCATCCCACTCTTTTCCAAGGAAATTTGAGGTAGGTGTAATTCGGCCAACAGATAACGAGGCTTTTTTAGCAAACCACTGCATCCGTGTCCCAGGCCCCATAAAAGGTGTCAGTGACGGTGTAGGATTAAATTCTCCTGACAAAATAATACCGGCACTTCCACTTACACTTAAGTTGGCTTTAGGACTTTCAACACCAATACCCCATCTATCCTGCTGTGCCACAAACAAGGGTGTGTTTTGACCAAGCTTACCGCCTTTTTCAATACGAAATGTCTGCTGGGCAGACGACATAACCCCGAATGTATACTTAACTCCTGACGATTTATTAAACGTAATAGCAGGATCGGTACCGGGAGCCCCGTTAGGCTGAGCAATTTCTAAAAGACTTTGAGGATCAGGTCGCCCGATCCCCACATTTCCCAGATTATAATAAATATCCTTGGTTGTCGGTCGCCTCACCCAATGATCGTGGAGGGAAAAGGACAATCTTAAAATCTCACCTTTAATCGTATAATCTTTTGCGTTCACTTTGCCAGCAACCTGCAGTTTTCTTAACGCATTTGCCGTTCCAATCCCCACGTTACTTGACGCTGTCACCATAAGCAGGTTGGGACTTACGTTGCTTTCAACATGCAATAAAGGAATTTTACTGGCAGCAATAGATTCTTTAATATCGACTCTTGCTTTAGGATTGCTAAGACCAATCCCCAAAGACCCCTGAATACCATTTACGGTTAATACCACTGAACCTGCTAAATTATTTGGAACGGTTTCCAGATTCGCACCACTCCAAAACGCAAGCGCATTTGAAACACCCGTACCATCAATTTTTGCAAATGGAACCCATTCATTTATGGTAGATGTTTTAGGTGCAAACCCCTCAAACTGCAAACCACTCCATCTGAACGTACCCACATTTGAGGATGATGTGGTAGACACTTTTATAGCACCGCGAACATCCAGTTTTTCCACAGGATTTGCAATCCCAATCCCGATACGAGAGGCTAAATCATTATAATAAATATTTGCACTGGAATTTAAGCTCCGTTTCCAGTCGAGAGACGTACTTAGCTTTTGGCCTTTCAATAAAAAGGCTTTGGCCTGTATTGCATTTCCAATATGCACATCAAATCGTGGAAATGAGGTTCCTACCCCAATCTGACCGCCTAAAAAGTAAATATTTTTTGTATTGGTTGTTTGAGGTTTCCAGGCCATCGAGCTTCTAATATCCACATTGTTCACATAAAGTCCTGTTGAGTTCACTTTACCCACAACATCCAGTTTATACTCAGACCGTGGCGTACCCCCGATGCTTACCGTTTTAAGCGTTGGAGAAATCCATAAGACAGGAGAACCGGAATTAGCCACAACCAGGGATTTTTGAGCATTAAATGTGGATACAAACGCCCCTTCAATAGAAGAACCGGGTATAGCATAAGCTTCTTCAGCCACTTTGGAACGGAACACAAATGGCACCACAGCAATAGAAAACGTGGCAACATCAAAATTTATCTGTAACGTTAAATACATATTAGGACTGGATAAAACAGATGGAGGCAGATTTTGGGTTTTCCCTAAGGTAATATCAAAAAAGCCTTTTTTAAACACCACAGAACTGACCTGTTCTGAATACAACACCTTTGTAGCCGTACGGAGGTTGGCACTAACAGTGTATGTACCATCAATAAAAACACCTCTGGCTTTGGAGTAAAAAACATTTTGAAAAGATACAGGAGCAGCGCACACGGAAACCGTTGTAAGAAAAACCAAAAGTACCGTTAGTCCTGCCCTGAGAAAAGTGTTCATAAATTAAAAAGATAATCCTAGTGAAAAATAGTGCTTACCATTATAAACTACATTGTCGCTTGTCTCATACGCATAGTCAAAGCTAACGCCTTCCATCTCAAAACCAATTCCGCCTGTAAAGCTGCTTCTTACATCTTTAATAACAGCAATTTCACTATATCCACCTGATAAGGTTAAAGACGGCAAAAATTCAGGATGATAATTAGCACCCACAGATTTCAGGAATTTTTTATTTGCACCATCAGACGCTTTGACCTGAGCCATAAGCTCAACATCCTGTAACAGGTACTGCATGCCGAAGGTTAGATCCAAAGGCAGTTTTTCCTTACCACCGTTAGTGTAGGTTACGCCCATACCCGGAATAATATTTTTTGCTGTTATAGAAAAAATAACGGGTTCCAGATCTAAAACAACACCGGCATCAAGGTTCAAACCACTTGCGTTAACCGTACTGATTGTTGAAGTGTAATACGTTGCACCAATTCCCCAGCTGATGAACTCGTTTTGTGGAAATTGATAGGCCACTTTGAACATCCTGTTTCCGTAATCAAAGGTTCCTTTTCCTATGATGTCATATTGTTGAGGATCAGTAAGATCGGCATTGGGAAATAACGGGCTTTTCTCAGTAGAAATAAGGCCATTTACACCAACAGACATATACCCAAAACCGATGACCCCATAAGGCGCTCTCATAGCGAAGGCTAGATTTTGATAGGACACTTCTTCCATAAACGTAGTAGCAAAAAGAGTGGTGGATAAATGATCGATGCGGTATAAACCGGCTGGGTTATCAAACACAGCATTGGCCTGATTGCTGAATCCTTCGATATGACCGGTTCGTACCATTCTGGCTGAACTTCCCACTGTTGCAGGCACAAAGTAATCAGCAGCCCAGAGCAATGAGCTGTTGATGAGGATTGCCGCAATAAGAAGGATTAATTTTCTCATGGGATAACCGCCATTTTCACTTTGGATAAAACTTTACCGTTATTCATTAGAAACACAAAATAAACTCCAGCCGATAATTGGTAACCTTGTAATAATTCTGAACTGACTTTGCAATAGTTTAAACCTGCACGACCGCCGTTGCTTCCAGAAGGCATGGATTGTTTAAACACAAGATTTGAGAGCATATCATAAATATAAATATCAACTGCACCATTTTGATTTAAATAATACCTTAATTCTGTTCCTGTTTCTTGTCTGAAAGGGTTTGGGAAACAAAGAGGAGTCGATGTTACGCGTAATGCCTCATCTGATGCAGTCTGTAAAGCCTGTGTTGCAGCAGCAAGAGTATTAGCATCTATATTACCCACTAAAGACTTAAATCCGAAATCTCTAACAGAAAGTGTATCGCCGCTTGAGCGTTTTCCAAGAACGTTATCATCGATTGTTTTTTTGGAAGAGGATTGTTGAACAAAATCAGAGAACCCAGCTGCGGAATCTGAAAGTGAGGTAAAAGAAACGGATTGAACCTGGATTTCCTGAGCCCAGGCGGCCTGTCCGATCATTAACACTCCAATAATTGTAAAACATACTTTTTTTAACATGATAAGTTTCCCCACCTAAAATTGAAGACATCCTGTTGATGTACTTACATGAGGACTTATCGTAGATCGTTAAAAAAAACTTGCATCCCATTATCGGGACTAGTAAAACTGGAGGTACTCTGAAGCCTTTATATAGGCATGAAACGGCATCTTTACCGGCTTAGGCCACTGATTTGTGCGTAAACGGCACATAAACATCAGCAAAAAAAGCCATACATAGGAGATAGAATCATACTGGATTACGGTGGGACTCCATATTTTTAACCGCTTATATAACGAAAAAAGAAGAGAAATCGAGCCTGAATAGGTTACAACAGGCAGAATAGACAACCCATGACGTGTGAGCTGATATACCGATTTTTCTTGATATGTCCATTTTTGGGGAGAAACCGCATACAGAATCTTATGTGACTGCTTTTGAAGATGCTGGGATTCTTCGGTTTGATTACGAGGTTGATCAAGAACCTCACAATAGCGATACAGTTGCTGGGCAGAAAGCGGAGCCGTAACAACCCTGAAAGAAAAATCAAGAAAAGGCCAGGGCAAGGTGCCGGAATCAGGAAGAAAGGCTATCTGTTTTTTTCTGGCAAATCCAGCAAGCCTTAAAAGCGATTTTGCACCAGTTAGAAGGGTATCACAGCGGCTTACAAGAAACATCGTCTCTTCGAAAGAAATCTCGCCTATCCTATTAATAACATGAACGCCCTGAATATCCTTTAAAGAAGGGTAAGGCAGATTGGATGCAATGATGACGCGTTTATTATCCAGAGTCAGACTATAAACCAGCTGCTGCAGGACATCCAAACCGGCACAGGACCAGAGCTGCTCATCAATAAACAGGAAAAACCAGGGGTTATCCGCAAACTCTGGATACTGGTCGCGGAAGAGGCGTTCCTGATCGTCCCATTTAGAAAGAACTGTAGCCAGTTTATCATCGGGGAAACAAAGTACTTTTAAACAATCCAGATAATCGGAAGGGTTGCGCTTGCTGCCCAGTGCCCATCGTAAAGGAATCCTGCGAAATAAGCCCCAGAATCTGGAATTAAAACGGGGAGAAAAATCCAGAAAAACCGTGTAGCTGTCATCGGTATCTGTCAGGGTTTTAAATACGGAGCGTATATAAGGATGGTGTTTAAAAAAAAGTTCGGCTTCGGGGCCTGAGACAAGATCGATTTCAATGTCTATCCAATAGGCTTTGATAGCAGTTATAACAGGCAGAAGCAGTACGGCATCCCGAAAATCACCGGTGTGGTGAAGTAAAACGGAACGGCTCATTTTTTACCCTTTTTTCGGAATGTGTACTCGTGGAAGACTTCGGCAACTTCAAAACCGGTTTTCTCATATAAATAAATGGCACTTTTATTGGTTAATGTGACAGCAAGACCGACTATAGGGAATTGCTTTTCCTTTAAAATACGGAGAACTTCCTCGAATAAGAAACCTCCGTAGCCTTTTCCGTGATGTTGGGGATCGATACAAATATCAAAAACCCAGGGAACATGTTCGTATCCCCAGCATTTGATGTCTACAATCAGACAGGAGCCTACAACTGTTTCGTTCTTTAGCAATAAAAGAGAAGCCTCGGGAATAATGGGGCCGTATAAGCCGTCAAAAACACGCTGTTCCAGCAGGATACGTTTATCTACCTGTTCCAGGTCTTCGTAGCCATCGTAATCTTTGCTTTTTTTATGGGCGAGACAGCTGATTTCACTTGAGGCCGCAATACTGTCTCTTGTCATGAGTTTAAAGGATAAATCAGGACTTTGTCTGGATTGTTGGGGGAGATATTGTGTTAAATCCATACCCATACGCTGGCGGGGATTTTCATAACAGCCAGATTGAACGAAGGCCGCTCTAAAATCGGAATGGTCTTCAAATTGGATTAGCTCGGCGAAAACGTCATCGATTAAATGTTCGGACACGATGTGTTGAGCAAGGATGGCGCGGCAATCGGGTTGGAGGGAGTGCAGGACCATGTTGCCGTAATGAGGAGTGAGGCATTCTACCCAGTACATACCGATGGGCTGGTTGTGGAAGAACAGCATATTGCCAGTTACTTTACCCATGCCTGCCTGGAAGGCTTTATCGATTAAGAAGGGAGAAAGCTGGCCGAGGCCGCCTTTTTCAAGCCAGAGACGGTCGATGTCGATCCAAAAGGGTTGGAGGAATTCTATGCAGGATTGAATGGGACGGAATTCAAACACGGGGCACCACCTTGTCTCGCAGGTGTTTGACTTGCGAAAAGAAAGATTCCAGGGCGGCGGTGTTGTTTTCCTGGATCCAGGTTTTGATCTGGGTCAGGGTTTGGGTGGCGGCTTCCAGCCCATCCAGGATGGGCTGGCGGTTGTGCATGCACACCGCCGCGCCCCAAAGGGGCGCGGAAGCCGCCACCCTCGTGGTATCGCGAAACCCCCCGGCAGCCACCTTGGCAAACGGCTCCTTCAGCCCCTCATGAACCCGCTCCGCCGAAGCCACCGCAACGCAAGACATCACATAAGGAAGATGCGAAGCCGCCGCAACTACCGCATCATGCTGAACCGCATCCATCTGCAACACATTAAACCCAGCTTCTACCAAAAACCCCTGAAACTCAGAATAACGAACATCCTGGGCCACAGGACAAAGAATATACGTAGCCCCTCTCAACATGAATTTATCCGCCGAAGCAAACCCAAATGTCTCTTTCCCAGCCATAGGATGCCCAGGAATAAACGTATTTCTCGTTAAACTAAGCGATACAAACGGAGATTTCACACTCCCAACATCCGTAATAACACACCCTTCAAGGTGTTGATCCAATATATGAACTGTCTCTTTTATAAAATCAATCGGTGTACAAACAAATACCAGCTGCAAATCCCGAGGGAAATCCGTATACGTTGAAATCACGTTATTAAACACCCCGGATTCCGAAGCCAGTCGACATATCTCTTTATCAGCATCCATCCCAACCAGATACACATCCGGATACAACTCCCGAAGCAGCATCGCCACGGAACCGCCTATTAAGCCCAGGCCAGCTATACCTATCGATGTAAACCTAGGAACCATGCCCAACCTTAGAGGCATCCGGCCTCAAGGACTCTGCCGCATTCATATAAATAGGAATCATGTCTTTTTGAGATTTTTCGGTATTCACATGAATAAGAATTCGGATACACAACGGCAGGCTTCCGGTAACAGGAATTTCTTTCATACAAAACAGTGGCGTGTACACAAAGCCCATTTCTCTGGCAGCAACGGCTGGGAACTCGGCATTTAAATCATCGGTAACAGAAAAGAAGATACTGGCGATATCATCCAGATCCAGCTCGTTTTTATCACAAAGCATCTGAAGCAGGCGTCGTGTTTCCGTTAAAATATCGTCTTTTGTGTTGGCTTTAACCGATGTTGCACCGCGAAGACCTCGTATAGCCATCATTTTTCCTCTTTTGGTTTTAAATAATGTTCAAAAATGGTTTGTGCTTTTCCAAAGACGTCATCAGGAATCAGTTTTTGGAAACGGCGAGCCTCAAAAATCCAGTTGATAATAGCAGATGCCGAGTCAAAATCTTTTCTCTGAATGTTAATCAAAGACAAGGTCACAAGGGTATCAGAGAAATGCATATCGTGACTCCAGAATACGTACGCTTTGGCATAAGCTTCATAATCCTGAAACCGGTTTTGTACCAGACAGATCCAGCTCAACTGATGATACGCCAGCGCATACCCGGGGGCCACCCTCAACGCTGCCTTTAAATACAATTCCGCTCTCGATAAATCATTCAATTTACAATAAGACCGTCCAATAAGGAAAAACACCGGCGCTGCAACATAATGAAAAATCTCCGGCAGCTTCAATCCGAAATCAATGGCAAGCTCATATAATTCGTTATCGTAGCAGGCCGAAACAAACTCGAATAAAACCATGTAATCGATCTGATCCGAAGGCGGCAAATCTGCCCACATGGCCTGAATAAACCGCTCTTTGTATTGCTCGGAGGCTGTCTGCTTTAAGCGCTTTTCCACATCATTGTGGTGATCGTTAATCAATTCTGTAAATGTATCGTCAAAAGCCTGAGACAGGTTGGAATAAGCACCTTTCACCATGGCAAAAATCTGGGTGGTTCCAGGTTCATTACGCGTAGAAAATGAGGTAAAGCCTTTTTTCTGACCAATCCACTCCAGATACGGGAAGAAAATACTATGACAAATCACACCACCGTAAGACGAGGTTAAGGATTTCGGCTTTTCAATCAAGGTCGTATCCGGATATCCAAAATCACTAACCAGGATAACAGCATCGTCAGCCAGTGACACATTGATAGCATCCACCCAGCCATTAAGATTAGGGACAATATTGAAGTAGCCATCGGAAAGTTTTTTATCGGCAGCAAAGGCCTTTAATAAGGTTTGATCGTCAGCCGACAAGCTCGATTCCGATAGCGGAACATCCTCAAACTCTTCCTCAAGACATTTAATTAATTGCTTGGAAATAACGGGAGAAATTGTTTTCATTGAAAATAGAGGCAACAAGGCTTCTTTTTCATAGAGTTTTGGAGGAAAAACGGAGGTATCGCAAACTAAGGCATCGGGTTTTAATCGGGTGCTGACTTTTACCTCAAACAACTGTCCATCTTTCACATGAATATGAACGGTAGGAATAGAGTCCAATAAATACGATAAGTACACGCCGTTTGTCTGCTTTTTCAAGGCTGGCGCTATGGCATTTTCAACTAAAAACTCCACATTAGAGTGATCGGCAAATAAACCCTGGGTTTTATAATGATCGACCAACTCTTTGGTGTCGTCCGTAACGACCCATTGTAAAGAGGCATAAGTTTCAGGATAACTTTGTTTTAAACAATCCAATACCTGTTTGGATAAAAGACCAAGCCCTGCACCAAGCTCCATCCACTGCATTGGTTTTTGTGAAAATGCTGCGGATTCATGTACAAAACGGGACAATTTTTCAGCCAGAGGCTTACCCATACTGTAAGAAAAAGGAACGGAATCCAAAAAGAAAACCAAAGGCCCCAATCCCCATCGAATATGAGAGAGATGAGCTCTTATGGTGTCGAAACGGCTAACGCTGCGCTGTATCCACATAAGCAGTCTCCTGTTTGGAAAAAGGCGGAATAACGGTATCGGATTCGACAGTTACATTTTTCAAAAACACATGCGGAGATACTTTGCATCGAGAGCCAATAACCGTATGCCCTTCAATGACCGTAAACGGAGCAATAATCGTATCGTTTCCAATGGTGACGGTAGAATCGATAAAAGTGGTGGACGGATCAATTAAGGTAACACCCTGCTCCATAAAATACTGATTGTTTTTTTGATAAATAATCTGATTGATTTTAGCCAGATCCATTCGGGTATTAATACCCAAAACCTCATCAGCATCTTCGGTACAAAACGCTGCAATGGATTCTCCGGATTCTTTGATAAGCCGGATAACATCCGTTAAATAATATTCTTTTTGAGCGTTATTCGTATTTACACGCTTCAGATTTTCAAAGAGAGAAGGAATTTCAAACGCATAAATCCCGGCATTAATTTCAGAGATTTCAAGCTCCTGCGGTGTACAGTCCTTGGCTTCTTTGATGCCCAGAACCGACCCCATTTGTCCCCGAATCATACGCCCGTAGCTTCCCGGATCCGCAAACTCTGCCGTTAAAATAGTTCCTGATGCATTAGACTCCAAATGAGTCGCCAGAAGATTACCCAGGGTTTCTTTTTCAATCAACGGACAATCTCCAGCCAAAACAATAACCGTTCCCGGTTCGCTGGTGTCTAAAAAAGGCGCCACCTGCATGACAGCATGACCTGTACCCAGCTGCTCGATCTGCTCTACAAATTTTACTTTTGGGTGAGAAATATGAGATTTAACCTGCTCGGACTGATGCCCGACAACAACAAAGACTTCATCAACTTCTATGGCAAAAACCGCATCCAGAACATGATTCAGCACTGATTTTCCTGCCACATTATGCAGAACTTTCAGTACGTCAGACTTCATTCTCGTCCCTTTTCCAGCTGCCAGTACAATTGCTTTAAGCCCCATTCGCCGTATAGAATCCCTTCAATGTTGTTATTCGGTATGATACTATCATCTTTATATTTTAAATTCCAAAGCCTGGGAGGAAACCCATGTCATTCATCGTTAAAACTCATCACGTCACATTAACCAAAGCTATTAAAGATTATGCTAAAGAAAAATTAGGAAATCTAGATAAGTTTTTCAACAACATTCAGGAAACCGTTGTTGAGCTTGTCTGCAACGAAACCTCCGATATTAACAAAAGCCACACGGCCATTGTTATCGTTCGAGCATCCGGCACCGTTGTAAAAGCCGAACAAAAATCAAAAGACATGTACGCCAGCATCGACGGAGTACTTGAAAAAATTACAGTTCAGCTCAAAAAACATAAGGACAAACTAAGAAGTCCAAAACGTGAGTCAACCAAACAGGCTGCTGCTGCACCTGAAATCAAAGAAAAGAAAAAGAAAATCAAAGCCTCTACATCCAAATCATTGTACGTGGCAAAACCGATTGCAACAGAAGATGCAGCCGCCATTCTGGAAGAAAAATCGCTTCCGTTTCTGGTTTTCAAAAATATGGAAACCGACACCGTTAACGTGTTATATGTTGACGAGAAAAAACAGCTTGCCCTTATCGAAACTGACTAGCCTATGCAGCTAAACGAATCGGAAATTAATGCTCTAACACCCACACAGGTCAGAGGCGTTGCCGATTTATTAGAGCTTGTCTTTCAGGATTCCGACACCACCATAGAGCTGGACGAGGCACAAACAACGCTGACGGCCACCTTATTTCAAGCCATTCAGGACAAAAGCTTCAAACAGCTTTTTTTTAACAGACTTGATCCAGACACCCAATTCGAATTACTGGAAGTTTTGCCAGAATCAGAATTATCGTATCTGCTACCCTTTGATGACGAAGATCAGATTCAGGACATCACCGAACCTCTTCCGTCAACACCAGGCAAACAAAGTAATGATTCGTTAAAACAGATCTTCCTGGATTTAGTCGCCATTGTTCAGGATACCAGCCTGTCCCCAGCCAAAGCTGCGTTGAAAGCCGAGGAAAAAATCAAGGATTTAACCGATGCTCAACACATTCCGCTGGCAAAGGCCTTAATCTCTCAACTTATCTCGCTGAACATCCCCATTAATACGCCTCAAAACTTCGGATCTTACGTACGATTTTATGTCGTCCTGAACTTTCTATCTCCACGAAATCCGGCCATCGCCAAAGCCATGATCCCTATTATTGAAAAAACCATTCTGGCCCTTCATGCCTTACCGAACGGACAGTGGATTGTCAAAGTTTTAGATCAGCTTCCGGTGGGAATTATTGAGTTTATTATCAGACGGCTGTCTGCCTACGAACGTGTTACTCATTTTGAGAAGAGAATGATGTATTGTAAACTATTGCTGGATATTCGAGACCAATCCAAAAACATACCTACAAAAGCATTACACCTTGTTCTAAAGCAACATCCTATTTCATGAGGAGTTTTTATGCCTGAATTTTTCGTAACACTGTTTACAAACCCGGTTGTCATTATCATTTTGATAATTGTTCTGGCTCAAATGGGATTTTCTATTGCGAGATCCTATTTTATGGTACGGGAAGCCAAAAGAAACGCTGAAGATATGGAAAAAATGCTTCAGGAATCCGAAGCTCGGATGCGAGGCATTATTAAAAATATTGAAGACAACCGCAGGCAGCTTACAGAAAGTTTGAACCGTTTAAACGACATCCAGCAAAAATCTTCTGAAAAGGATTCTTAAGTTCAATGGAGCAAGAGTTAGAGGCTCTTTTACAGAAACTTGAGCAAACAGCAGATACCTTAAAACACAACTCTCCTATTCCTAAAATGTTTCACAAGAAACAAGATACGGACACTCGCACCTTTAGTGTTAATGAGGACGAATTGGTAGCTCCACTTATCTTTACAGCACCAACAACACAACCGGAAACCGTCGTTACACGTGCAACCTCTTACGAAACAGAAACGACTGCAGAATCATCACCTCGAACAGAAGCAGCTGATCAGAAACCTTTTTCGTTTTCCTTTACTCAGACAGAAAAGGAACCTGTATCGGAAGGTATCTTTTCAACCGAGATTCCAAAAACGGAACAATCAGCACCGCTTCATACTGAAACAGTCTCGGAAAACAAGCAGCCATTGGTATCAGAATCTACTGAACAAACTATGTCTGACAGCCTGAACGACAAGGTCGACTTAAACCTGAAAAAAGGTAAGGATCTTGAAGAAGGCCTCAAACAGCGTCAGGCCAAACTGGATGATCTTCTCAACAAAAATAAAGGACAGACATTTTGAAAACAGACCGTGTCAAACAATTACTTCAGGATGCTCACGCGGCTAATCAGGCCATGGGCACTCAAAAACTCAACCTGAATTTTATTGAAGCGTCTCAAAAAAAGAGAGGCAATTTTAAATGGATTTTTATAGGATTGGGCATAGCAACCTTCATTAGATTTCTTTATTTAAGAGTTCTCTGCCTGTTTTCAGGTAGCGAAACCACAAAAAAACGGGAAGAAGCCTTCGCCAGGCAATATTTTAAATCCTATTTTATGTATAGAGGTGCACTGTTTTATAGAACCTCACCTTTTCCGAAAACCCTCGAAAAACCGCTGCTGATTCTTGCCTGTAAAAACCATGCAATGCAAAGCCTGTTTATGTATCAGCTTTTCGACTTTCCGGTTCTAATTCCGGTTGAAAAATCAGTATATTCGTTTCAAATCTTCCCTAAAATCCCCTTAAAATTTATTGGAAAATATTTAAAACGGTCTTCCTATGAAGAGGTCAGCCTCAACAACAATTGGGGTGAGATGAAAAAAATGCTGCAAAAAGGCTATTCCATGATTTTGTATGTGAATCCTGATGTATTTTTGTCTCATCTTCACGGGCCGCTTTACATGTTTGAAGAGCTTCAGCAGGTTCTTGCGGATGCCGACAAACCCGATTTCCCTGCCGATCTCCATTTTTTAAACTGTACGGGATTTGAAAAATACGCCTGGGCCTCGGCGCAATCGCCTATGCAGCTTCGGTGCGATTTACGACCTAAAGCTGATGTATACGGCTGGCTTTCAGATCCTCACTCCGTGCAGGAAAAACTTGCAAAAATCACTTTATTTTTTGAATCACCGGAGCTTCAGTTCGTATCTAAATCATGATTTATCCGGAACACCTGCTTTTAACACAACTTACCGCGCTGTCTTTTCATTTATCGAAAACGCTGGAATCGGATCCATCTCCAAGCTGGGGACGAGGAATTGGGCAATGGCCAGACAAGGAATGGCTACCTTTTTTTGATTTGGATTTCAACGAACCTCCGATCTGGATTTTGGACTGCATGGGCTATCCAAAAGGAACAGATGTTAACCGGGAGCATGGCGACTTTGAAAAACAGCAGCAGGACATCCGCCAGTGGAAACTTATTTTTTACAAACTCTGCCTGGCCAAAGACTGGAACTGGAAACAATGGTCTGAAACCACCTTTTTACAGCCGCTTTGGGATTTAAAACTTGAAAAAACCGTCGCCCATCCTATCAGTGATATTCAGGCCTGCCTCAGGCAATTAAAAACCAAGCCAGAGCTTCAGCGGGAAGTGTGGTCTCCGTTTAGCGATATGACGCTGGCTCAGCAGCTTCCGCACGGGCTGCAGACCTCCATCGATATTCTGCTGCAGGACGACCGCGCCTTAAAACAAGGAACAGTAAGAGCCGCCAGAGAATTTCTTCGGCGTTTTTTCCAAACCTTTTTCTCCATTGTTGATCACTATAACGGGCTGGTTCAGCGGTTTATCAGCGGTTCCAATGATCATAAAAATCTGGAAGATCTTTTTCATAATCTTCATCAGACTCAAAAAGTTGTGCTTGTTTTTTTACAGGCCTGCCGGGAATCGGTTGTTTTAAATACGCGGTTACAATGGGCCAGATATTGTGCGCTATCCGGCCTCGCCTTTGCTGATATTCCCCACAATGTAGGCGACAGACTGGCCATTGTTCGATCCGCCAAAAAAGCAAAATTGGAACTGGTAGAACTGTTCAGGGAAAAAGAAGGCCTTGATTTTGAATTGATGCCCAGACTTCATGATCTTGAGCAGTTATTGAATACACTTCAGGACGGCATTCAATCCCGTTTGGGAGATTATCATTCGGACATTTTAGACTGGGTAATGCTTCACGATCATACCAAAGACAGCTTAAACACGTTGGAATTGACCAGACGACAAACACTTGAAGCCTTGTCTGCCGAATTTAAAGATTTTGCCTTTTTCCTCTCCGACTCCGATAAACAGGCCGAGAAAAAATATCGCGTATTTTCAACCATGTTGGATGAATGGTGCGGAGACGACAAACAACGTCCGTTTGCAGGCCAATGCGTCTTTGTGTCCCGAAATATTCATCACCTGCTGTGGACGTATTATCACTACGCAACCTTGTCCGAACAGGAAAAAAACAAACGCAGGCCAGAGTTATCCGAAGCGCTGGTTCTGGTTGTAAAACCGCTAAGTCGCTTACTTGGAGATTTGATGTCGGAAATCAATCTCTCCATGGAATCGGCTGTGCAGGATCTTCGCTGGGTGATTACCTTTCTTGAGCAGTTTCATCTGGATAAACTCATTCCCATTTTATTCCAGGGATTGGCCTGGGGATTAAAATCCCGTGCTTACGAACCGTTAATTTTGAACTATGTCTCGTCTTTATCCGATACGCAGCTTCTGGAGTTTAGAGATCAAATCGGTCAATCAGTGGCCGCTTATCCGGTCAGACATTATCACCAGCTTGAAAACACCTTGAACACCATCAGACCAAAACACGGTAAAAAATGGAACAGCGCTCCGCCTTTGCAATTGTGGGCCAGTCATTGCAGATCGTACGTCTTACAGCTTCCCATGACATTCTGGAAACGCATTTTGGATGGAAAAGACACTCAACCTTACAGACAGCTTTTATTATTGGATGCCATTGTCTCCCAATGCGAGCCTAAATCTCATGCGCTGGAGTTGTTGGAAGCCATCACCTCATTCTGGCCTGAAAAACCTCGGCTTATTCTGATGGTCTGGCTGGCCAATCGAAAAAAAGCCATTCCTAAAACATTGTTAACTCAAACCATTCAGCTGGAGTCTGTGCTTTCACAATATATGGCCTCGTCATCCCTGGATTTTCTGGAATATTTCTGGCTGTCCCAGCAGTTTTATTACCCATTAAGTGCGTTAAAACAGGCGATGGAACATCAAAAAGCCATGCCATTGATGGACACGATTGTTACAGGGTTAACGCAACGGCAGAACAATTCTCTTCGGGTGTTTTCACAGCTACTGGTGAGTGTAGCCGATGATCCGTATTTTATCGACAAATGCAGCTCGCTATGGCAATCCAGTTCGGGGCACCTGCTAAAAAACAGTCAGAACAAACGCACGGTTTGGAATTTTTTGATTGCCCATTTTAGAAAAACCAGCGCAAGAGAGCGTTTAGCCCTTTCTACGATATTAACAGACTGGGCCGTCACATTAGGCGTCACATCGGAAGAAGTCCTTTTAAAAGCAGAATTTACACCCTCTCAACTCATACAGGACTATACGCCGCTTGTTGCTTTATCAACCTTACTAAAATCCTGCATTCAAACAGAAGACGACTTAAAATGGGATGGACTCACCCTATCCTTTTCAGAACCTGTTAAAGCCAGACTTTTAGATATCATTTTAAGTGAACTCGAAAACTGGCTGACTTTTATGCCATTTATGGTGACTCACGAATTAAGCATGACGATTTCACGCTTGAAAAAACAGGATTTTAGAGGAATTGTAGGCACACTTTCAACATTTAAAGCCATTGTAACCCAGGCAACAAAAACAGATACGCTGTCAAAAGATACCCTTGGATTTTTACAGGTATTGGGGCTAACGCTGGAAAATCTGGTTACTATTTCAGATTTATGGGGAGCCATTCCCACCTTACTGGATTCGGATATCCCGGAATTTATGGCAGACAGATGGCAAAATGCCGACCAAAGCACCGATCCGTTTTTAGGATTATTTGGATTGATGCTGTCGTTTACGGATCATTCTCAGGACTGGTCTACGTTATGGATTAAATCCATGGCCGCTTACAGGCCAGACTGGGTTAGCCATTGGATGAGAGAGCTTACGGATCCCAATATCACAGCTACCGTACTGACCCGGCTTATCGAATGCGAAGATCCGGTGATACAAAACCAGCTACTGGCTGAACTGGATACACTGGTAGAAAAAGCAGCCTGGGCCTTGTCATTCAGCACAGAATCCCAGCGGGAATCCAACCAGAAACTGGCCAGAGTATTTCATCACGTCACTAAAAACAAAGAGGCGTTTGACTCTCAAAACAGATTGTTTTTAGCCTATCTTCAAAAACTTCAAATCCGGGACACTGAGCCTGATATTACCGAAAAACCTGTAGCCAAACCTGTAAGTGCCTTTATCGAAATCAAACCCATTGAGAGTCAACCCGAGCAACCCGAATTAGCTGAAGTCGAACCCTCTATCGAAGACACTATCGAGACTATTCCGGCGCCAACAAGCGTACTTCTTAGTCCCGAGCTTCCCAATCCCGAAGAAAAAACAAACCGTCACAAAGCCCTTCATACGGCGAAACAGGCCGAATATTCCTGGTCAGACATGCTGGCCGATCTACCTCGTTTATCCAAAACCTTACAGGCACCTAAAAAATATGCGCCGATTCCAACCATGCACGATATCAAAAAAGCCTACACCTTTACCTGGGACATGTTTTCAAGTCAGGTTCCTTTAGCCTGGCATTCGTCGGGTGTAAAAGTCACGCTTAAAATCGGGGCCTGCTGGTATCTGATGCTAACCAGTTCCAGACAATACAGAACCCATTGGGACGTGATATCGGTGTGTCTTCTGGACATTTTATCCTCCAGAGATCTTAGCCGTTTCACCTCAAAAAACACCAGAAAATCCGGACTGTGGAGACGCCTGTACCTCAAGCGGGTGGCCTGGGAATATACCACCCCCCCTGAGGACTCTACACAAGCGCTTGTTTACAAAAAACCATCCAAAGCTTTGTTTGAACGGTATTACACATCGTCACCCAATCAGGCGTTGATGATTCTGTTAAACAGTCTGGCTGATTAAAGCGCAAATTTCAGATCCATTTTCAAGTTCCATGGAGACACAAGCTGGATACCGTTAACCCGCTGATAAATCGGGAACTGAGTCTGCACTTTCATGGACACCTGAGGCATGATCTGATACTCCACATTAGGGGCAATATACGCATAATCTCCGCCGGTATTTGCGGTAGATTCACCGGTTTTGCCCGCATTGGCCTTATCCTGAGACTTTACAATACCATCCACCCCCAAGGTCAAAGACTTTAAAGGACTGTAGTGGGTTCCAATCATCCACACCCAGGCTTTGCCATAACTCCAGCCATCCGTACCTTCGCCGAAAATGGTATAAGAAACGCCACATTTTAAAGGAATCTGAGTAAACTCGTTTTCCAGATTAGGCACCGATAACACACCGGTCTGACCAAATAATCCCAGATTAAAGTCCACAGAACCCGATCCAGGTTGTAACGTGACTTCCGCTTCGCTGCCCGCATCATTTTTTAAACGGGTAACGCCAGTTGGAAGCTTGGTTCCAAAAGTTGCAGAAATATAAGATCCTGCATGTCTGTCCGAATACAAAAACTGGTCTAAAAACAACGACACATCCCCTATCCCATTTAATGTCCAGGATTCAGGAATAGGTGTCCCCATATGGTTATGAATATGCTCGTGATATTTGTTGATAAAAGGCAGCTCTACACGCACTCTGGATGATTTATCCAGTAGATAATCCATTGAAAATGTGGTTTGCCTGTTCCAGGTTTTAACTTCATCGTGATGTTGGGAAATAGCTCCAACTGACGACAAATTACTGCCAACATAAACGAGATCCTGCTGAATATACTCATACGATACGCCGAATTCCAGTTTTTTGTCCGAATCGACCGGATATTTTACCAGCGGACAACTGAACGTACCGCAACTGGCTTCAAGATGGGTTGTTGTAAAGGCAAGCATCAGCAGCCCTACGAAAATAGTCTGTTTTTTCATCACTAACTCCTAAAATAAAATAAGGTAAAAATTAAGAAAGGTGAGATTTGGGAGGTTGAGGAAGAGGCTCAAGAAAGAAGGTTTGAAACTCAGAAATGGATGAGATGTCCACAGATTCGGTATAGCGGACGCCGTGAACAAACTCCCTATTTAATAAAATAGGCGTATCTTTGATTTCATAGGTAACCATTGGGGATTTTTTGATAGGGCTACAGTCTGATGACTCCAAAAATACCAGAGAACCTGATGGAGCCTTCTCGTGTTTACAGGTACATTTTCCGGGATAACAGCAGCAGGAAAATCCGCAGGCATCAGGCTTTTTAGCATTTTGCGCGATAGCTACAGCACAGGACAAAGCCCCTGTATTGGAGACCACCATCATAGCTATTAAAAAAACGGCTATGTATCGAAAAAAATGTGACAAACGCTTCATGAAAAAAGAAGAAATCCGTTAAACGAAGAAATAAAATTAGGCAAATGCAGTATATCGGAAGCGGAGTTTTATTTCAAAAGTTTTTCAAGAGCCTCTATGCGTTTTTCAAGATCGGAAATTTTTTGATCTTTTTCTTTTAATTTTGTACTTAGAGCTTTGATGGCAGCCAGAGCAACCCCGGATTCATCAATGGTACTGATAGCGGTGTCGGTATCACCCAGCTGAAACGCTGCATAAAAATCTTGGGCAACAGGTCCAATATGTTTAATGGAGGCGCCATCCACTTTATAGTTCCATTTTGTAACCGGCAGCTGATCTATTTTTTCAAGCACGCTGTTCAAATCAATAGCCTGGAAGTTTTCTTTCCGATTTTTATCCGATACGTTTGTCCATGTACCAGAGGTAGTTAAAAACGCACCTGTTGAGGTTTGAAGCAGGCGAGTGGCCCAACCTGTAGAGTCTACGCTGCTGTTATTGCCGAACCATAAACCTCCGCTGGCTCTAACGATAAACTGGTTTGCGGCTGTGGTTTGAACGTTTGCCGATGTGGAATCTCCCCATACGAAGCTGCCGGAATCTACGGCTTTTGCACCTCGGCCGGCGGCAAATGAATAAGATGCACCGTCAATGCGGTTGGAATAGCCTCCACCAATGGTGCTGTAGTCTGCATCGTTTAAAATCACGTTGCCACGTCCGCCAAGAATTGCGGCCTGCAAGGACTTGGTAATACTGTTTCCCTGACCACCGCCAATAAAGGAAATGGATGCGCTTTGAGAAATCTGGTTGGAAGATCCTCCACCAATAAAGGATGTAGATCCTCCATAAATTTTATTATTGTTTCCACCAACAATGGCACTATCAGAGGCATAGGTAAAATTGGTTACGCCAGATCCTACAAAACTGCGTTGTCCACCAGCCAGGTTTCCGCTTCCACCTGCAACAACAGAGTAGTCCGCCGTAGCTCTGGAATCCGATCCCATAGCGATACTGTAATTTCCAATATTGGAATCATCCCAGAAGGTTTTGTTCGTATTAGTTAACAACCCTACACGGAATGCAGCACGTTTTGGGTACCACATTAAGCGGGTGTATTCGTTTCCTGCACCAGTTAACTCGCTGGTGGATGTAGAGTCTACCGGAATGGTGCCAGTACCATACGCACCGGTAAATACCACACCATTTTGAGTAACAACATGGAAAGCCGGATTTGGGCTTGTAATACCAATACCAACCTTGGCCATGGTATACAATTTGGTTGCCCCAGCCCATGAGGCACCACTTCCTGCACCGATAGATACGCCGTTCACCGTAAAGGCCTTGGTTACATTTACAGTTCCTACAACGTCCAAAACCTGACCTGGCGTACTTGTTCCAATACCTATTTTTGATGAGGATTCAAACAGTATAGCACTGGATGCCAGCGCACTGGTTCCGGCTCCACGGATAAACGTTCCACTTGTAAACGTTGTTCCACCAGTACCACCCTTGCTTACGGGTAATGTTCCGGTAATATCCCCACCGGTGATATCGATGGCATTCTTCGTTGCAATGATTCCCAACCCCAACGAGCTTCTTGCACCGGCGGCTGTCGTTGATCCCGTTCCACCCTGTGCCACCGACAACGCCGTAGCTAATCCTGTTAATGAGGTAATATCGCTGTTCGCTCCACTTTTGGCCACACCGAAAGCCGTTCTCATACTGGCTGTCGTTGTTACACCGGTTCCCCCATTGGATACAGGCAATGCCCCTGTTACATCTGTTGTTAAAGTCACTACGTTCAATGTAGCCAGTTTGCCCAATGCAGTTAAGTTTGATCCTACTTTTACCAATCCTGTTATCAAAGCGTTACCGCTTACTCTCATGTTTCCTGTTGTAAATATATTACCGGCAACCGTTAATTTTTCTGTAGGATTACTGTTTCCTATACCCACCTTATTTGTATCCGTAGCCAACGTAATTTTACCCGAGCCCAGAGTCCAGCCTCCTGCCGTGCTGCCCATAGACACGCCATTCACCGTAAAGGCTTTGGTTACGTTTACCGTTCCTACAACATCAAGCACCTGTCCTGGTGTACTTGTTCCAATACCTATTTTTGATGAGGATTCAAACAATATCGCACTGGATGACAGCGCGCTGGTTCCGGCCCCACGAATAAAGGTTCCACTTGTGAAGGTCGTTCCGCCGGTTCCACCCTTGGCCACAGGCAATGTCCCTGTAATATCTCCACCGGTGATATCGATAGCATTCTTTGTTGCAATGATTCCCAAACCCAGTGCAGTTCTTGCGCCAGAAGCTGTTGTTGATCCCGTTCCACCCTGCGCCACTGACAACGCCGTTGTTAATCCTGTTAAAGAGGTAATATCACTATTCGCACCGTTTTTCGCAACACCAAAGGCTGTTCTCACACTGGCTGTTGTTGTTGCACCGGTTCCTCCGTTTGTTATAGGTAAGGTTCCTGTTACATCTGTCGTTAACGTCACCACATTTAACGTGGCCAGTTTTCCTAATGCCGTTAAATTTGATCCTACTTTCACCAATCCTGTTATCAAAGCGTTGCCACTTACTCTCATGTTTCCTGTTGTAAATATATTGCCGCCAACGGTTAATTTTTCTGTAGGGTTGCTGCTGCCAATACCTACTTTATTATTGATATCGTCCAGAATGACCTTGCCAGAACTTGTTCCCCACCCACCAGAACCTGATAATTGCAAATCCAGATACACCCAGTCTGTACCGTTGTAACCTTGAAAACGAGATGAACCCGTATCAAACCGAAGTGATCCTGCAATATTCGCAGTTGTATTACCTAAACGAAGCCCACCGTTGATATCCAGCTTTTGCAAAGGTATCGATGTACCAATCCCCACTTTACCCGACCCATGCGGCATTAATGCCATACTTTGGTTATTGGACAATGTTTGAAGATTTACCGTCACACCGGAAAAGGTTATTGGGCCTGTCATGACATCACCTGTAACATTTAAATAGCGGGTATCTGCCAAAGACTGACCATAATATCGAGAATCATAACGGGTATCCAGATTCGCTGTCGAAAGACGGGTAACATGGCCAAATCTGTCTAAAGAAACCGATTGAATCACAACGCCGTTATTTCCTGTAGCTGACGTTTGTGTGGATGTAAACGCATGGGCAATTGTAATAGACCCGGCCGTACTGTTAATAGAAGCACCTGAGCCTGCAATCAGTTTATTAAATGTAGGAGCCCCAACACCCGTACCAATCAGCAACATCCCGGCGTTCATGGTTGGATAAGCCAAAAGCCTGTTTCCGGTACTGCTGGTATACACAAGCCCATTTGATCTGAATGACGTCACCCCTGTTCCACCTTTATTGGTCGTTAAACCAATATTGGCAAAACTGTTTAAATTTAGATTGGTCAGCTGTGATCCATCTCCAATAAATTGTCCCCGAACTACGTTTGAAGACACCGTCCCATACACCTCCAAAGCAGACGGCTGAGAAAGAGTTCCTACACTCACTTTTGTAGTCTGGCCATCGGTTAAGATAATGGTTTTGGACACACTTTGATACGTCCATCCCCCACCAGAATTCGACTGAACATCCAAAAGCTTTAGACTGGTTCCGTCATAGCCTTTAAAATTGGTACCATCAAAGAAGATAGTCCCAGGGTTTAACGTCGATGTATTCCGAAGACGAACCCCGCCATTAACATCAAATTCCTGAGTTGGATCCGTATTTCCTACACCCACCCAGCCGTTATTTAGAACAATCAAACGATCAACACCAGCCGTTTTAAAGCGCACATCTCCCACAGAGTTTTTATCAGAATCAGCCTCAAAATAAACATTGCCTTTTTGAACAATCAATTGATCAGAGTTTAACGGTTTAACCGCCGTATTCATGGTGGATCCATCAGGAAACACCAACAACGCACCACTTCCTGAAAACCGAACAGAGCCAGCCACATCCAATAAATAAGACGGACGAGTTGTTCCAATCCCCACCATATTTTTTCCGGCATTCGCATAAATCAAACTGGAATTTACAACCAGACCTGAAGACACATTCAACGTACTGGTCAACGTACCAACAGACGTAATTCCTGTAAACGACCCCGACAGCTTATCCGCTGTAATAGATCCCACAATATTATTCGCACTTACTTTTAACGCTTCACCAGCAACCTGAGAATAAAACGCAAGAGGTACATTTCGAATTGGAATAGATACTTTCCCGGTCACCCCATCAATAGCCACGATAAAACTGAGATTCGGCTGAAGAAAATAATCCTTTTTAAGAAGAGTCGTCTGTCCAAGCTCAACGGCCATAAATCCATCTACAAAAAACACGGAAGGCAGGGTTTCCTGCCACAGAATCGTTCCCTCGGACGCATTTACAAGGTCGGCATTACTGGTCAATTTCACAGACACCTGCTTTGACCCCTGCAACACACCCTTCGAGCTATCTGAAAACGTTCCCTCAAGCGTCATAAGAGGGTTAGCAGCCCACAACGTGCCCGCAACTAAAAAACATCCCCCTAGAAATACTAACCATTTTTTTATCATAATTTACCTTTAAGGAAGTACTGCAAACTTGGTTTTCCCAATAACTTTACCGGCTGAAACAAATAAGACTATATATACCCCTGCTTGAAGGTCATCGAAACTAAACGATGCAGCGTTTAATTTCAGAACGTTTATACCCTGTTGTGCACCAAATGTACCAGAATTAAAAAAACTTTTGTATATAAGATTAGACAGCATGTTATAGATATGAACTTCGAGATCCATTTGCTTCGGTAAATAATAGTATAGCTCGGCTCCGGAGCGGAGTGTAACAGGATTGGGATAAACCAGAGGCTGCTGCATAATCTGTGACGAAGCGGCACTGCGCTGGGTAGTGGGGTTATTGATTAAAGCCCCATCCGAAATCACCAACGATGAGGTACCTGATGTTTTGATAGATGACGATAAAAGCACCAAAGTTCCAGCCCCTTTATCCGATTGATTCAAATTAACAATACGCACTTTCGACCGCTTTTCACCACGGAGGTTTTTATAGATAGGTTCGACCTGCAAATCAGCAAAAAGCTGGCTTGAAAACAAGGCTAATCCTGTAAAAAAACATATAAAATACCGCATATTGGATGCACTTCCCAAGAGACTCTCTATTGAAACATTATAAGGATTAGTGAAACTCTCTTGAAAGGGGTATCGTATTTTTTTTTAAAAAAGTTGCACAGGAAAAGACAAACACTCCAACTTTCTATGCGTTTCATGAGAGGTGTCCACATGATGAAAAATGATTCTAAACGCATCCTGAGGCCAAAAATCCTGAAATTTACTGGCCCATTCTACAACAAACATGTTTTTTTTTGAGTAAATCAGCGGTTCAATATCCAGATTATAAAGATCATCGCTGTGATTTAACCGGTACAAATCCAGATGATATAAAGACCCTTTTGGCGTGTTATACCGATGAATTAAACGAAACGTCGGTGACGATACCGATTGATCCGGAGCCAACGCCTGCATCAGATACCGCGTAAACGTTGTTTTCCCTGCTCCCATCTCGCCATCCAGAAGCAATAAATCTCCCGGAGACAACACCGCAGCTATTTTAGACGCAACCTCCGCCAGCTCGTCCTCAGACTTAACGAGGATTTCCATAAATCCCCCACACCAGCTGCTGATACAAAGAGGCAATGTTGTCACCTAAAACCGGATGTACAGCATCCGGAGCAATTTCATTAAACGGAATAAGTACAAAATCCCGTTCGTGCATCATCGGATGAGGAATAGTCAGATCTTTTTCACAGATAATGTCCTGCCCAAAAATCAAAATATCCAGATCAATCTGCCGTGGTTCCCGTGTTCCTTTTTTTGTACGACCCATTTTCAATTCGATTTTCTTTGTCTCTTCGAACAACTCCAAAGGTGTCAAAATCGTAGTCATTTCAATCACAGCATTTAAAAAATCAGGTTGCTTAATCATGGAAACAGCTTTTGTTTCAATCAAAGTCGATACCTGCTCGATTTCAATACCCTCGTTTTCGGCAAGCTGCATGATGGCCTCGCGGATATTGGCTTCCCGATCTCCTATATTTGAACCCAATCCTATATAAACTTTCGTAAACATACTCATACGGTTACCGTCATAATGGCATGTGATACGGATAATGCCTTTTTTACTTCCAACACGTCATGAACTCTAAAAAAAGTGGCGCCATTCATTAAAGACACCACACAGGACGCAATTGTTCCAGATAAACGATCGGTGCTGGTTTCACCCGTAATAGCACCAATAAAGGATTTTCTGGACGTTCCTATTAAAATGGGACAATTTAGATCAGCAAAGTCTTTAAGATATTTCAGCAATGCAAGATTATGAGACAGCGTTTTTCCAAATCCTATACCTGGATCAATAATAATATCGGTAATGCCAAAACCACGGGCATTGGAGACAGCCTGTTTTAGAGTTTCTTTAATATCGGAAATAATGTGATGATAGGTCGGATTTTCTTGCATTGTTTTTGAGATCCCTGATCTGTGCATCAAAACTACCGGAACAGCATATCTGGATACAACCTGAGGTAGTAAATTATCCGCTGTAAGCCCGGAAACATCATTAATCATACTCGCACCCAGTGATAATCCAAAATCAGCCACAGAGGCCTTTGTGGTATCCAAAGAAAGAGGGATATCGAAGTGGTTGCGGTACACACTCAGCACCGGTTTCAGCCTCTTTATCTCCTCGTCATCGGAAATACTATCAGAACCGGGACGTGTAGATTCAGCCCCAATATCGATAATATCAGCACCGGCAGCAATCAGGGTTTCGATATGACGCAACGCCTTGTCCGCAGAGAAAAACTGTCCCCCATCGGAGAAAGAATCCGGGGTTACATTCACAATGCCCATCAGCACAGGTTTAGTAAGATCAAACGTTTTTTGGCCTATTTTCATTCTATTCTAATTATACTCGCATGTTGATATAATTCTCGGACAAAAGTGCCGAGGTGGTGGAATTGGTAGACACACTAGCTTGAGGGGCTAGCGGGGAAACTCGTGCAGGTTCAAGTCCTGTCCTCGGTACCAAAAGGCACCTAAACATTATGAACAAACCCTACGCTATTGAATTCGGAACATCAGGCCATCGCGGAATTATTGGTGAGGCCTTCACAGCAGCTCATGTAAAAGCTGTGGCGCAGGCTATCTCCGTTTACTTGAAGGAACAGCATACACCTTCCGTTATTATAGGCTACGATCCCCGTTCTGGAAACGTACCGACTATTTCGTCCGAATGTTACTCTACGCTTGCCGCCGAAACCTTCAGGGAACAGGGCATTGATGTGTTTTTCTGCGAAGAAGTATGCCCAACACCGGTTGTGTCCTGGGCTATCCGACATTACAAACTGGGCGGAGGCATTATTTTAACCGCTTCACATAATCCACCAGATTATAACGGTATTAAATTCAATCCCTCAAACGGCGCTCCGGCACCCACAGAAATCACCTCGGCCATACAAAAACTGGCGAACACTTTTTTACAAACACCACTTAATCCAGGCCCATCTTACGGAAAACAGACAGAAATCTCCCCATTTTACGATTTTTCCATGGATCTGATACACGCCATTGTAACCCACGGCATTCCACAGATTTTCAACAAAAAAGCCATCGATTTTGCCAGTGCCCCTCTTATTATTGATGCTAAACACGGTGCCACAAGCGCTACATGGCGGCATATTGCTCAAATCCTGCAAAAACAGGTGGTTTGCATCCATGAAATGCCTTTAAAGGATTTCGGCGGACAAAATCCAAATCCCATTAAAATTGAAACGCTGGACACCTTACGTAAAGCCCAGGCCAACTATCAGGCCCCTCTCGCTATCGCAAACGATCCTGACGGAGACAGGCATCAGATTTTAGATGAAAACGGACAACCGCTGACACCGGAAGAAACCTGCCTCATCATTGCAGAATACCTTTTGGAAAACACCCTTAAATTAAGTGGATTATCCTCAACTGTAGCCTCTTCTCTGTGTTTAAAAGCCTTTTGTGAGGCCAACAACCTTCCTTATGAAGAAACACCGGTTGGATTCAAATATTTTGCTCCGTATTTTGAGAAAGCAAAACAGGAAGGAAAAATCTGGCTGGGGGTTGAATCCTCAGGCGGTTTTTCAGCCTCTGTACATACCTTTGAAAAATGTGGATTTTTACCGGGCGTGTGGCTCTATTTTATTCATGCGCTAACTCAAAAACCGCTTTCCGAACTTAAAAAAGCCATTAAACAGAAATACGGACAAACCGTTTTTGTAGAAGAAGAATCGCATATCAATCCAGAATCCAAACCTAAAATAGCCGCTCTTTTAAAAGAATCCTCACAATCCTTTTGGGAAGAAAAAACAGGAGAATCTATTCAAACCATCGTTACGTTAGATGGATTAAAACTGGTCTATCCAGATAAAAGCTGGGTGCTATGTCGTCTATCAGGAACAGAACCTGTTGTAAGAATCTACGCTGAAAGCTTTTCAGCCGAACGAACCTCTCAACATATTGATCGCCTAAAAACCCTATTAAAAACCGTTTAAAGCAACGTCTTACAGGTGAAGATTGTCAGCAATATGGTTGATTAAGGATTCTGTTGTTTCCCATCCGATACAGGCATCCGTAATAGACACACCATATTTAAGCTGAGACAAATCCGCAGGAATTTTCTGGCTGCCTTCGTGGATGTTACTTTCAAGCAACACACCCATAATCGAGCGATGTCCTTTATTCCGCAACTCCATAACTGCTTTGCAGACACCTTCCTGATTTTCATGTTTTTTCATGGAATTTCCATGGCTGCAGTCAATCATTAAGGAGGGATCAAATCCGGCAGTCTGTAAGTTTTCAGTGGTTTTAATAATGGTTTGCTCGTCATAATTTGGCTGACGGCCACCTCGAAGGATGACATGACCAAATGGATTACCTTTTGTTTTCACAATGGACGTCTGACCTTCCTGGTTAATCCCAAGGAAACTATGCGGATGACGGGCAGCCTCCATGGCATTAATAGCCACTTCCAGGTTACCTTCTGTACTGTTTTTAAATCCAACAGGCATGGAAAGCCCGCTGGCCATTTCCCTGTGCGTCTGAGACTCGGTAGTGCGCGCCCCGATAGAGGCCCAGGACACCATATCCGATAAATACTGTGGCACGATAGGATCCAATACTTCGGTTCCAGCAGGAAGCCCCATCTCGGAAAGCTCTATCAGCAGTTTTCTTGCTAAGAATAAACCCTCAGAAATATCCCCTTCGCCTGTCAAATGCGGATCGTTTAAAAATCCCTTCCAACCCACCGTTGTCCGAGGTTTTTCAAAATACACACGCATCACAATAAGAATTTTATCTTTTACACGCTGTCTAAGTTCATTTAAACGCTTTGCATAATCGATTGCAGCCTTTGCATCATAAATGGAACAAGGCCCAACCACAGCCAAAAACCGAGGGTCTTTTCTAGTCAGAATATTTTGAATTGCCGTGCGGCTCTCAGAAACAGTTTGGGCAATTTGAGAGGAAATAGGTAATTTTTCTTTTAATGCACGAGGAGGAATCAATGGGATAACGTCTGCTATGTTTAAATTTTGTGTTGGTTTTATCATAAGGAACTACTATAGCGTATAGTGTTATTGTTTGTCTAAGCTGGCCCTGTACCTGTGAAATGAAAAAGCCAGAAAATAAATTTCTGGCTTTTAAGCATCTTAACTGATTAAAATAAATAACTAACTGCTACCGATGTAGTATTAAAGAAGCTTGTAGTGTTTACTGTGCTTCCAGCTTTAATTGATGTTATAGATATTGGTAAAATTCTAGCATCTAAAATAACGTCATCAGATAATTCTTTCTGAATGCCAACTGCCAAACCTATTGCTGTTCCTGAATCAATTGTTGTACCTGAGGACTTTCCAGACAGAATTGCGACTAAACCACCCACAGTAAAATAAGTTCCTTTAGAATCTAAAGTTGATTTGATATCTCCAGCTAAAGTAAACTGCGTTAATTCTGTTTTACTTGTCGAATCATTAGATGAATTTGCAAAAGCAACTAATACGTCATATGTTTTTGTTCCAAGCCCAACAAAACCACCTAAACCCATGCCACCACCAACAAATACTCTAGGAGTCTCTTTAAAAGCAGCTCCAAAAGTGCTCACTGAAAGTAGTGAAAGACCCATTAACATTGTAAAAACTATTTTCTTCATTCAAAATCTCCTTTTAGCATATTTTTAAAAAAGAAAATTTTATATCAATCAGAAAAAGAAAACAAGAGAAATTAAAATAACGTCTGATACTCTTTCTGAGCAAAAACATCTGTCATGCCGGCGATATAATCGGCGACGACTCGTTGAACGGATGTGTCTCCGATTCGGTCCTGGTGATGCAGCGGGAGGAGTTTGGGGTCCTGGGTAAAGGCATCAAAAAGGCAGCGGATAATATGTTGGCCTTTTTTATTCATGCGATACACAGTGTAGTGGGAATAAAATTGCTTAAATAAGTACCGTCTAAGCTCCTGATTTAGAATTTTCATCTCTTTTCCAAAGGAAATAACCGGCTTTTGGATGCTTTGAAGTTGATCTAGTGATTCCAGATTGTAGGACTTAATATTATCCAAAGAAGTTTTTAAAACGTCTTCAATTTGAGTACTGATCAAATAGCTGTTGATTAAGGCTTTTAGATGCCTGTCGTTTACATCGGGATAAAGTTTTTTTATAGAGTGCTTTGCATGTCTCCACAATGGGACTTGAGCCTCAAGATCTGCTTCATTAAGCAGCTTTGCGGACAATCCATCATCCAGATCGTGATTATTATAGGCTATTTCATCAGCCAGATTTACAACCTGAGCTTCCAGCGTTAAAAAAGAGGTTTCTGTTGTTTCAGGGGGATGATCCCAAGGTGTGGAGTGTTTTTTCAGGCCTTCTCTGACCTCGTAGGACAAGTTTAGACCTGGAAATTGAGGGTATTTGGTTTCCAAACAATCAAGGATTCTTAGGCTTTGGGTGTTGTGTTCAAAACCGCCGAAATCGGTCATCAGTTTGTTAAGTTCACGCTCACCGGAGTGGCCGAATGGAGTGTGGCCAAGATCGTGGGCAAGGGCGATAGACTCGGCCAGATCTTCGTTAAGGCGAAGTGCTCGGGCCAAATGTCTGGAAATCTGCGCTACTTCAAGAGTGTGAGTTAAACGGGAACGGTAATGATCGGATTCGGTGGCAATGAAAACCTGGGTTTTATGTTTTAAACGACGGAACGCTTTGGAATGAATGATACGGTCGCGATCGCGTTGAAAAACGGTTCGGTTTAGGGAAGGAGGCTCAAAATGAACCCGCCCCTTGGACATGCGGCTTTTGGCAGCATAAGGGGCGAGTGTGGATTGTTCCAGGTCTTCGAAATAAGATGTAAACAAATTAGCCTAAGGAATATCTCAAAAACTGAGTCGCTTGTACTTGTCCAAGCACCTGAGCCACTGTTTTATCCTGATCTTTAACAAAAGGCTGATCTACCAGACAAATTTCTTTATAAAATTTATTGATACGGCCTGCGATTACTTTTTCAACCACAGCTTCCGGTTTACCTTCGTTTAAAGCCTGTACTTTAATAATGTCTTTTTCTTTTTCGATTTCAGACTCAGGCACTTCTTTTGAATTTACATATAAAGGAGCAGACGCTGCAACGTGCATCGCAACATCGCGTCCAAGATCACCTGCAACTGGAGCTGAAAATCCAACAATAACGCCAATTTTACCGTTAGTGTGAACATAGCTTGAAACAAAAGGAGCATTTAAACGCTCAAAACGTTTTACAGTGATGTTTTCGCCTAGTTTTAGAACCGCTTCAGATAATGCTTCGCTAAACGGTTTTCCGCCTACAGCGATGTTAGGAAGGGTTTCAAGTGTGATTCCAGGGCTTTGAAGTAAAGTTTGAGCAACAGCGTTACCAAAGGCAACAAAGTCGGTGTTGTTGGCAACAAAGTCTGTTTCGCAGTTTACTTCAACAATAACAGCATCCTGACCTTCAACAGCTGTAAAGGCTTTACCTTCTTTTGCTGTTCTGTCAGATTTTTTTGAAACAGCAGCAAGACCTTTTTCACGAAGGTATTTGATAGCTTCTTCAAAGTTTCCGCCGGAATGATCTAATGCTTTTTTGCAATCCATCATACCGACTCCGGTTTTTTCACGTAATTCTTTAACGAGTGATGCGGTAATTTCCATGTCTAAACTCCTAGTATTATTCTACAGTTTCTAATGTTTCAACTTCTTCAAGGCTCACTTCTTCTTCAGCAATAGCCATATGTCCGGCAACTACTGGAACCTGAACGTCCTGACCAAGCTCTTGTTGATCTTTGATTTGAACATCATCACCTGAACGTTCTGCTTTGCCGTCTAATACAGCCTGAGACACGATAGAGCAGATCAATTTGATAGCGCGGATAGCATCGTCGTTAGCTGGAATTGGGTATTGAACTTCTGTTGGATCAGCGTTTGTATCTACAACACCGATAATAGGAATGTTTAATTTTTGGGCTTCTCTAACAGCAAGCTGTTCTTTTTTCGTATCTACAACAAAAATGATTGAAGGAAGAACACCCATATCTTTAATACCATCAAGGTTATAACGTAAACGGGTAATTTGTTTTTTCTTACGTGATGCTTCTTTATTTGATAAATCGTCGATCGTTCCATCTTCAAGCATGCGGTTTAAGTTGCGAAGTTTATGAACACTTTGGCGAAGTGTAATGTTGTTTGTCATGATTCCGCCTAACCAACGATGGTTAACATAAGGCATCCCACAACGTTCTGCTTCTGATTGAATAGCTTCCTGAGCCTGTTTTTTAGTTCCAACAAAAAGAACCGTTCCACCTTTTTTTACAGTTTCTTTTACAAACTGGTAAGACTTACGGATTAATTTGATAGATTGTTGAAGATCGATAACGTGAATACCGTTACGTGCTGTAAAGATATACCGTTTCATCTTTGGGTTCCAACGTTTGGTCTGGTGACCAAAGTGAACACCTGATTCCAGAAGCTGTCTCATTGTTACAACTTCGTTAGCTGGGGCTTTTTTTACTTCTTCCATACGAAACTCCTTGTAGCATGCACCCATATTGTGGGGTACATTCAAAATTAGATTTTGGGAAAAAACTTTCCCAGAACAAAAGAAATTAACACATTTTTATCAAGATGTCACTAAAAAACATCACAAAATTAATGAGAAAGCTTATCGATTCCTATCCCGCTGTTTGGCGTATAAGTAACCCGAATCGTATCACCTTCGATAAAGTCTCCGGCGAGGAGTTTTGTGGCCAATGGGTTTTGGATCAGCTGGGTGATGGTTCGTTTTAACGGTCTGGCACCAAAAATGGGGTCGTATCCGGCAAGGCTGAGGTAGTTTTGGGCTTCGACGCTGACCTCAAGGCTCATCCCTTTTTCCTTTATCCGTTTTTCCAGATCGGCAAGCTGAATTGTGACGATTTTTGCTACGTGATCCTGGCTGAGGGCGTTAAAAATCACCATGTCATCTATGCGGTTTAAAAATTCGGGTCTAAAGAGCAGTTTTAGGGATTCAAAGACCTGCTGTTCGATGTCTTCGGGCTTTTTTCCGGGAGTAATGAACTGGCTGCCAGCGTTAGATGTCATGATGATGACTGTGTTTTTAAAGTCTACTGTTCGGCCCTGGCCATCGGTTAAGCGGCCGTCATCGAGTACCTGAAGGAGAATGTTAAACACATCGGGGTGAGCTTTTTCGATTTCATCCAGCAGAATGACACTATAAGGGCGGCGGCGCACAGCCTCGGATAGCTGACCACCTTCTTCATATCCGACATAGCCCGGAGGGGCACCGATTAGTCTTGAAACGGCATGTTTTTCCATGTATTCGGACATATCGATACGAATCAGGTTTTTTTCCGTATCAAATAAAAAGGCGGCAAGGGATTTCGCAAGCTCGGTTTTTCCTACGCCTGTTGGGCCCAAAAACATAAAGCTGCCGATGGGTCGATTGGGATCGGACAGCCCGGAACGGGAACGCCGGATGGCATTAGCCACTTTTTCCACGGCATGATCCTGACCTACAACTCGCTCTTTTAGAACAGTTTCGGCCTGAAGCAGCTTTTCTTTATCTCCCTGAATGAGCTTTGAAACCGGGATTCCCGTCCATTTAGCCACAACTTCGGCGATATCTTCATCATCGACCTCTTCTTTTAGCATTTTTTTATCGGCCTGAACGTCGGCAAGTAATGCTGTTTTGGAGTCCAGGTCGTTTTGCAGATCAATCAAAACCTTAAATCGTATTTCAGACACTTTTTCATAGTTGCCTTTACGCTCTTCGGAAACCTCTAACAGCTTGGCTTCTTCAATGCGTTTTTTAATGGATAAAATATCCTGAATAATGGATTTTTCGTGCTGCCAGTGGGCTTTTAAACCGGATGAGGTTTCTTTAAAATCTGCCAGTTGTTTCTCAATATCCATCAACTGTTGTTTGGCGATTTTGCTTTCATCACGCATAACAGCCTGTTTTTCAATCTCAAGCTGGGTAATTTTACGTTCAATCTCATCGATTTCTTCGGGCATGCTGTCGATTTCTATACGTAATTTTGAGGCGGCTTCGTCTACCAGATCAATAGCTTTATCGGGTAAAAAACGGTCGGCGATATAGCGGTGGGATAGTCGTGCGGCGGCTAGAATGGCCTCGTCTCGGATTTTTACGCCGTGATGGATTTCGTACTTTTCTTTCAGGCCTCTTAAAATGGCAATGGTGTCGGGGACGGTGGGCTCGCCGACATAGGTTTGTTGGAAACGACGCTCGAGGGCGGCATCTTTTTCGATGTATTTTCTGTATTCATCCAAAGTTGTAGCGCCGATACAACGAAGTTCGCCTCTGGCCAAGGCGGGTTTTAGCATATTGGCGGCGTCTACAGCGCCTTCACCAGCACCGGCTCCGACAAGAGTGTGTAATTCATCAATAAATAAAATGGTCTGGCCATCATTTTTTTGGAGTTCCTGAAGCAAAGATTTTAGACGGTCTTCAAACTCTCCACGATACTTTGCTCCGGCAATAAGAGTGCCTAAATCCAGCGACAACAGGCGTTTGTGCTTTAGAAGCTCTGGAACATCGCCGGAGACAATCCGTTGGGCCAGGCCTTCAACAATAGCGGTTTTTCCGACTCCAGGCTCACCAATTAATACCGGATTATTTTTTGTTCGGCGGCACAGCACCTGAATAACACGGCGGATTTCTTCGTCTCGGCCGATAACGGGATCCAACTTGCCTCTTTGGGCTTTTTCGACAAGGTCAACGGTGTATTTTTTTAATGCCTGATATTTCTGCTCGGGTTCGGGATTATCGGCTTTGGATGTGCCTCGTATATCGCTTAGAGCGGTTAGAACCATTTCTCTTTTTACGCCATGTTGCCTGAACGTGTTTCCGGCCACTGTTTTGGACTCTAAAACGGCAAGCAGCAAATGTTCGCAACTTATATAATCATCACCTAATTGAGAGGCTTCTTTTCTGGCTTGCTGCAAAATCCCATTAACAGATTGCCCAACATAAGGTTGACCACCCTGAACTTTCGGGCTTTTATCTACAAGAATTTCCATGTCTTTTTGAAGAGGAGCTAAAGGAATACCCAGTTTCTGAAAAAGAGGCTGGACAATGGTATCGGGAATGGTAAGCAGGGCAAAACTTAAATGAGAATCGGTTAATTCCTGCTGCCCTTTATCAACAGCAAGCGTCTGCATCTGTTTAAAAACATCCTGAGCTTTAAGGGTAAGTTGGTCGAACATAATCAATTTCCTCCAAAACATCTTTTGTAACATATTCGTCTTATTCTTTACGAGAGTCTACAAAAAACTGGCCAGGCTTTATGGAGATTTTACTAAAGATAGTGTACAGAATTAGAACACTTTATTATGATGAAGCTATGATGAATGAACACAATGGACAACTGATTCCGGCACCAACTGCTCCGATAGAATTGCTGAACAACATTCCTGAAAATTTACAGGAAGAAACACTTCGGTTAATTCGCTCGGAAATGAATAATCCGTCACTTGCAGAGCTGACACACAAACACATCGAACCCATGTTGGCCCTTTGGCATAAATTGCTTCTGCAACAAAAAGAGGCGGGTCTCAGCACCAAAGAATCGGCAATGTTGCTGCTGGCGTTAAAAACATCCCTTACCGAACAACAGTTTTCCGAACAGGAATTCAGCCATATTCAAAAGTTGCTGGATATTTTAGGGATTTTAACCGTAGAGCTTTTTTCGGCCGAGCAGGAACGGGTGATAAACCGGCAGGATCAAACCATTCATTTTTTATTACAGACTCAGGAAGAAAAAAACATTATTGCGCATAGTGCGGCCATGAAAGCGGTTTTGGATTCCATCACACCGGTTTTAAATAACGATGTAACAGTTTTGCTTCAAGGCGAAACCGGAACAGGAAAAGACGTTTTGGCGACCTTAATACACAACCACTCCCATAGAAAAACAAAGCCGTTTATCGCTATCAACTGCGGCGCCATCCCCAAAGATTTAATTGAAGCCGAGCTTTTCGGAGCCGAAAAAGGTGCTTTTACCGGAGCCGACCAGTTACGACTTGGAAAATTTGAGCTGGCGGAAGGTGGAACCCTGTTTTTGGATGAAATTGGAGATCTATCCACCGATCTACAGGTAAAACTATTGCGTGTTTTACAAAACAAAGAGTTTTTCAGGCTGGGAGGAACAGAAGCCATTCCTACCAATGTCAGAATTATTGCAGCTACACATCGGGATTTAAAACAGCTGGTAGATCAGCAGCTGTTTCGGCAGGATTTATTTTATAGATTGAGTGTATATCCGATAGATATTCCCCCACTTCGCGAGAGAAAAGAAGACATTGTCCCACTGGCCTACTTTTTTATCGATCAGTATACAAAGGCCTTTGGGCTTGAAAAAAAATCTCTAAGTGTGGATGCAAAAACCTATTTGGAAGATCAGATTTGGGAAGGAAATGTCAGAGAACTTGAAAATGTCATTCAGCGTAGTTTAATCTTATCTACGCAACCCTTAATCACAAAGCAGACGCTGACAACAAAACCAGGCAAACAAAACCTGTTGGAGCTGCAGCCTGGAACAGATAAGCAACCCGATATTTTACCGCTGGCCGCCTCAGAAAAAACAGCCATAGAAAAAGCCTTGAAACACGTTCAGTGGAATATTAAAAAAGCCGCAGAAGCCCTTGATATTTCACGTACGACTTTGTACTCAAAAATGAAGCAATATAATATCTCCGAAGAAAAGAAAGAAAACTGATATGACGATTTTCAACACCACAAAAAAACTGGCAATCTGCCTGCTATTACTATCCTTCCTAGGTATCCTGACCGGATGTTTTGGGAAAAAACCCATAAAGGATTCTCCATTTTCAGTAGGATTAAGAACCTACAAAGGTCAATTTATCACCTTTACATATCCGTCTTCAGCAACCATGCAGGTTATTTCCAATAAGGAATCTTATCTGTTAGGGCCTCAAGTTGCGATTGTTCCCACCTCGCCTGTTGCATCCCCATCAGGAAACAGACAACAAGGCGATTACAAATATGCGTATCAGATTCACATCGAAGTACACGACAATCCCATGAAACTCAGCCCCGATGTCTGGGCTCGGGATCATATTATCCACGAATGGAAGCGTACACAGGGCGGTCCAAGCATCTATCCGGTAACTCAGGACGGACACATTCTGGAAGATTATGTGAGCATGGTTCACGTTGGAAAAGAAAAAGCCTTTATGGTGGATTCCTATGGATACGACTACAACACACGCTCTCTGTTTCTAACAAAAGATAAAGTCGTTATAGAGCTTAGTTTCATGATTTTTCCACAGGATAAAGAAGCCCTGGCTTTGGTACAAAAAGATATTTACGCCCTGATTTTAGGCACCATGGAATTTGTACAATGACAAAAAAGCTGGTTGTTTTTGATCTGGACGGCACCCTCGTTGATACGCTTGGAGATGTGATTTCCGCCTTAAATACAGCGTTGGAATCGTTTAACTTACCTGTTTATAACCCCAATGATTTAATTCCGTTTTTTGGACAAGGCATTCAGGAACTGGTTCAACATGCTGTCAAAAACTCGGATATCCCCATAAACGATGTTGTAGCAGAATTCAGAAAACAGTATCTCAGCAATATTGTTGTAAACAGTAAACCTTATGATGGGATTATTGAGCTACTGGCTTCTCTTGAAAAACAAGGTGTTCCCATGGCCATTCTTACCAACAAACAGGAACGTCAGGCCAAAGCTCTGCTTCTTGAACTGGGGTTATCCCGTTATTTCGATCCCATAGCCGGACCCGACACCTACGATTCCTACAAACCCGATCCAAGAGGGTTGCTGGAAGTTGCCAAATATCACGGATTTGAGCCTGAAAATGTGATTATGATCGGAGACAGCGAAACCGATGTTCTAGCCGCACAAGGCGCAAAAATCACTGTCATTGCAGTATGTTACGGCTATAGAAGTGCCAAAATCCTCGAAGCCCTCCACCCCACATTTATCGCCAAAACGGTTGACGATTTACAACAGATTTTAGAAAAAGAGCTGGCGAGTTTAACGTGACATTCCCACTCAACACTCCTTTTGAAAATCTTCAGGAACTCAAAAAACAGCTTCTTGAAAAATTTGAGTGTCAAAAAAGCGGAAACTGCTGCAGACGGGAAGGCATGGTCTATGTAACGATTCCTGACATGCAGAAAATGGCAACCTTTCTTGGTCTTCAGTTAAATGCGTTCATTCAACAATTCTGCAAAAGGGAAAACGGATGGTACGTTGTTGCCTCACCTACACATCGGCCAAATTGTTTTTTAAAGGACGATAACACCTGCTCTGTTTATGCACTACGGCCAAAATCCTGCAAAGATTATCCAAACTGGCCAGAACTTTGGGAAAACAGGGAAAGCATCTTGGCCGAACTATCCATGTGTCCAGGCTTAAAAAAAGCATTTGACCGGATATCAGCCTCTAAATAAAACGTTAGTGTCGTTCCCAAATTTGGAATTGATAGTCGAGACCCGACACACTGGTTTGTCTGGGAGTTTCCGTTTTAAGTCTGAACAAGGTTTCAAATTCAGGGAAAAAAGTATCGCACTCAAACGTTTTATGAATTAAGGTTCTATATATACATTTAACGGCAGGATTATGAATAACGGATGTATAGATTGTACCTCCGCCCATAATAAACGGCTTTTCTTCTACCGTATTCATACGCAATGCAGACTCCACATCAGGATAAACCATCACAGACTCAGGGAAAGCACTTTGATCCTGAGACGTAATCACGCAATTTTTTCGGTGTGGCAAAGGCCTTACCTTTTCTGGCAACGATTCCCAGGTTTTTCGCCCCATAATCACGGTATGACCCACTGTAACATCTTTAAAATAAGTCAGATCTTCAGGAAGGTACCACGGCATTGTGCCACGAAACCCAATCCCTCGATTTAAATCCGTTGCTACAATAAGAATAAAGTCCATCATAATTCCGCTATCATACAAAAAGTACACCTTTAATTCAAAAGGAAAAACACAGGTTCCGTGATACACTTGTTTCATATGAAACGATTATATGGCATCCTATACCTCTCTATAGCCATTTTTCTACTTAAAGCCACGGCGTGTGCGGCAGCTACTCCAGAAGGATTTTCACCTGACACTGGCATTTTAATTCCTCAAATAAGAGGTCAGCTTAACAATGAAGCTGGTTTTGTGTTCCAAAATCCTGCAGGGTTGTCTTCGGTAGAAAGCAAACAGGTTTTGATGCAGTCCGGGTCTGATTATTTAGGATATATACCGCTTTCTTTAGCCATAACATTTCCCATGGAAAAAGGCGGGCTGGGCATTGGGATATCCTCACTTTCAGCACAGGATGGCTATGTCGTACCCAACACATCAAGCCCAGATGACAGACCGGCAAGCGCTGGAACATTTACCCATGCTTTTAGAAAATTTACAGTTGGATACGGATCGCCTTTAGTTCCGGATTTATTGGATTTAGGAGCCTCGGTGTCTATTTTGCAACAGGAGTTATACAAAAACTCTGCTACGGCTTTTTCTGCGGATGTTGGAATCTTCTGGTACAGAAATAATTACTGGATTGGATGCCGGAGTCGAAATTTACTCAGCACAGGGTACCAATGGAACACAGGTATTCGAGAAGCCCTGCCCTTTGATTTATTGCTGGAATTAGGAGCCGAATTTGGAACCACGCAGGTTGGTGCAGAATTTGGATTTAAAAACACGCGTTTTTGGGGACAACTTCCGCTAAATCCCATGTTCAGCATTACAGGAGATATGACCATGCTGGGAACCACAACCCCAACACGTTACAGCATAGGTGCAGCCATGCAACTTGGCGATATGATGGTATCCTACAGTCGAAACACAGCCGTTAACAGTGAATTTGGCATTCAACAGGATTTAATCGGCATCACATTTCTGGTGAAGTAGTTTAACGTTTTTGAATGCTTTCATGAAGCAGTGATCGTACCAGATCAGGTTTCGCTTGTCCTCGCGTCTGTTTCATGACCTGCCCAATTAAAAAATCAGCCGCATTGGTTTTACCGGATTTTACTTTTTCAATAACATCCAGATTAGCATCCAAAATAGCATCTATAATGCCTTGAAGCTGGCTGGAATCAGAAATCTGACTAACGCCACTTTGGGCAACCAGAACAGCAGGATCAGCATTTTTTTCAATAATCTGAGGAAGGATTTCCTTGGCCATTTTTCCTGACAACGTTCCTTTTTCAATCAGGGCTAAAAGCTCCAGCAACCGATTTGGTGTTAACGGAGACGTTTGAAATCCAAGTTTTTTCTCTTTTAAAAGTGCGTTTATATCCCCTACAATCCATTTTGCAGCTGAGGCAGCAATCTTCATATCAAGTTTTAGTACAGATTCAAAATAATCCAACATAGAGAGGTCATCAATTAGGATATCGCTTTCCCCTTGTCCAACACCGCAGCTTAAATACCGGTCGATTCTGGCTTGTGGCAATTCGGGAAGCTGAACATTTTCAAGCTGGGATGCTGTTAAATGAAGCGGAAGCAGGTCGGGATCCGGGAAATAACGGTAGTCGTGGGCCTCTTCTTTGCTTCTTAAAGCTTTTGTTTTTTGGGTGCTGTCATCAAAGTGGCGGGTTTGCTGGATGATTTTTTCACCTTTTTTCAACATACCGGTCTGACGTTCGATTTCAGAAATAACGGCTTTTTCAATACTTCTAAACGAGTTAAGGTTTTTGATTTCAGTCTTGGTTCCAAATTCAACCTGACCAACTGGACGAAGCGACACGTTGGCATCGGCACGAAGGCTGCCTTCTTCAAGGTTACCGTCACAGACAGCAATATGCTGTAGAATGCGTTTTAGAGATTCTACGTAGGCTTTGGCTTCTTCGGCGCTTCGGATATCAGGCTCGGATACAATTTCGATAAGCGGGGTGCAGGCGCGGTTTAAATCCACAAGGCTATGGGTTGCGCCGGCGATAGCATCAGCGCCTTGATGGAGAAGCTTTCCGGCATCTTCTTCCATATGAATACGGGTAATTCCGATGCGTTTTTTTACACCGTTCACCTCGATATCCAGATGGCCGCCCAGGCAAATAGGTTTGTCGAACTGGCTAATCTGATAGCCTTTTGGAAGATCGGGATAAAAGTAATTTTTACGGGCAAATACGGATTCAGGTTGGATGGTGCAGTTTAAGGCTTTTCCGGCTCTGATCGCCAGCGTTACGGCTTCTTTATTCAGAACAGGAAGGGCTCCGGGAAGGCCCAAACAAACAGGGCAAACGTTTGCGTTGGTATCATCACCAAACTGAGTGGAGCAACCACAAAACAACTTGGTTTTGGTTAAAAGCTGAGCGTGGACTTCAATTCCGATTACGGGTTCAAACATCAGGCTAAAACCTCCTTTACAAAAGAAGGGACGGCTTTATGCCACTCTGTTGCCTGCTGGTAAGCATGTCCGGCCTGTAATACTTTAAGATCATCAAACCGTTTTCCAACAATCTGGAAACCGATAGGTAATTGATTAGAGTCAAAACCGCAAGGAACTGATAAGCCAGGTAATCCGGCAAGATTCGCAGGAATGGTAGCAATATCGGCCAGATACATGGCCAGAGGATTATTAGAGTTTTCACCTACTTTAAAAGCAGTTGTAGGCGTAGTTGGCGTCATAACCACGTCAAAATCGGTAAATGTTTTATCAAAATCGCGGGTAATGAGCTGACGGGCTTTTTGGGCTTTTCCATAATAGGCATCGTAATATCCAGAGCTTAGTACATAGGTTCCCAGAATAATACGGCGTTTGACCTCAGAACCAAAGCCTTCGCCACGGGATTTTGTAATCATGTCTTTTAACGTTTCAGCGTCTTTTGCCCGATAGCCGTAGCGTACGCCATCGTAGCGAGACAAATTAGCTGAGGCTTCTGCAGGAGCCAGAATATAATACGTTGCAACAGCAGCTTCAAAAGAGCTGAGGCTGATTTCGGTCCAGGTTGCACCTAAGGATGTGTACACAGCAAGAGCTTTTAAAAAGGCCTCCCGGATATCCGGCTGAATCATATCGCCGAGCAGTTCTTTTGGAACGCCGATTTTTAATCCCTGTAACGGGGTGTTGATATGCTTTAAAAACTGAGGAGCTGATTTTTGTGATGAGGTGGAGTCTCTATGATCGTGTCCGCAGATGACATCCATTACAGCCGCTGTATCTTCAACGGTACGGGAAAAAGGCCCAATCTGATCTAAAGACGAGGCAAACGCCACCAGTCCATAACGGGATACAAGGCCATAGGTCGGTTTAAATCCAACAATACCGCAGAAAGCCGCCGGCTGACGAATCGATCCGCCCGTATCCGAACCTAAAGACAATGGAACCTGCGCACCAGCAACCGCAGACGCCGATCCGCCAGAAGATCCACCCGGAACACGGTCCAAATCCCAAGGATTTTTCGACGTAAAAAATGCCGAGTTTTCAGTGGAAGATCCCATGGCAAATTCATCCAGATTGGTTTTTGAAACCGGAATCAGATGCTGCTGATACAACTTTTCAGCCACAGTGGCCGTATAAGGTGCCACAAAATTCTCAAGCATTTTAGACGAGCAGGTTGTTTTGGTTCCTTTAATACAAATATTATCTTTTATAGCAATCGGAACACCGGCCAAAGCAGGTAAGTCATCGCCTTTTTTGTAAAGCGCATCAATATGCTGGGCCTGTTCCATGGCCTGATTTTCAAGAAGAGATAAGTTGGCTTTTAAAGACGTATCGGTTTTTTTAATGGCATCAAAGGTTTTTTTGATGAGATCGATACAGGAGATCTCTCCATTTTTAAGCTGTTTTGCATACTCAAGTGCGGATACGCTCATAATAGTCCTTAAGCCAGAATTTTAGGAACACGGAAACACTCGTTTTCCCAAACCGGAGCAATAGTATCCAACGTTAAATCCTGATGCGGCAGCACCACATCCTCACGTAACAGCGTAGGTTCGGCCTGAGCTTGATCTGGAAGCGAGTCAAAAGACACCGCATTCAACACATCCATATGCTTTAAAATGTTTTGCAATTGTCCCAAATACCGTTCTTTTTCGTCCTGAGAACCGGAGAGATGTGACAAAGTCATTAAATGATCAATATCGGAAAGCTGTAGTGACATAGGCAAAAAAGTATAATCGCTTAGTGTTTTTGTTTCAACAGGGCCCATTTCCAGGCATGATCCACGATGGTTTCAAGATCAGGATACTGAGGCTCCCAACCCAAAACCTGACGGGCAAGCAACGAATCAGCAACCAGTTTTGCAGGATCTCCGTCACGGCGAGGCGCATAAACAACCGGAACCGGCGTATTCAAAACCGCCGACACCGTATCCACAACCTGCTTCACCGAAAACCCCTGCCCGTTCCCAAGATTCACCCGCAACGACGGATTATTCCCCAATAAATAACTGACGGCCCTCACATGAGCATCAGCCAGATCGGTTACATGCACATAATCGCGGACACAGGTTCCATCAGGAGTCGGATAATCGTTTCCAAAAATGTGAAGCGGTTTTTCAGGCACCATCGCGGCTTGAAGTGCCAATGGAATAAGGTGAGTTTCAGGCTGATGAGACTCGCCAACCTCTCCCACAGGATCAGAACCAGCCGCATTAAAATATCTAAAAATCACCGAACGCATTCCATAAGCTTTCTCAAAATCATCTAAAATATGCTCAATAAAAAACTTGCTTTTCCCATAAGGATTTAAAGGATTTTTAGGATGAGTTTCTTTCAAAACATCGGTTTCAGGCTCTCCGTAAACAGCAGCCGTTGAAGAAAAAACAACAGGAACAGCATATTGTTTAAGATGGGATAAAAACTGAAAGGTCTTCATCAGATTATTTTCAAAATATTTATCCGGATTAAACACAGATTCACCCACATTGATAAAAGAGGCAAAATGCAGAACAGCAACGGGAGAATAGGTAGAAAAACAATAGTCCAAAGCGTCTTTATCCGACACATCAGCCTTTATAAAAGGGCCCCATTTTACAAAGTCGCCATAGCCTGTTGACAGATTGTCCAGAACAACCGGAATAAAACCGGCTTTTTTTAAGGCTTTGCAGGTTGTTGATCCGATAAATCCCGCGCCGCCCGTTACTAAAACATAGTGTGATGTCATATTATGTCCTTGTTGTGTAATTCATATACAATACGATATGTTAGACTAAAATTTCTACTTTATTAATGAGGAAACTCTTTTATGAAACTTGCGGTTATAGGAACTGGATATGTAGGACTGGTAACAGGTACATGTCTGGCTGATTTTGGAAATAATGTGGTGTGTCTGGATATTAACGCCGAAAAAATAGCGCTGCTTCAAACCGGACAATCCCCGATTTATGAACCTGGATTAGACACATTAATTAAGAAAAACATCAAAGGGAAACGGCTGACGTTTTCAACGGACCCCAACGTTTTAGCCTCGGCAGATATTATTTTTGTTGCAGTTGGCACTCCGCCTTTGGAAAACGGCGATGTGGACACACGTCAGCTTGAATCTGCAGCAAAAGTCATTACGGACTATGGATTTAAAAAAACATCCGGCTTAAAAGTGGTGATTAACAAAAGCACGGTTCCCGTTGGAACAGGTCGAAAATTTGAGGCCATGTTTACGGAAATGGGACAAAACAGTTCACAGTTTGGGGTCGTATCCAATCCCGAATTTTTAAGAGAAGGCTGTGCAGTTGATGATTTTTTCAAACCCGACCGCATCGTTTTGGGCGGCCACAATCAGCAGGCCATTCAAAAAGTACAAGAGCTTTACAGACCGTTCCAAATGGCCAATATTCCTTTTTATATCACCTCCCTGGAAACAGCCGAACTGATTAAATACGCTTCCAATGCGTTTCTTGCCACAAAAATCTCCTTCATCAATGAGATGGCCAATCTATGCGAACGGGTCGGCGCTGATATTTCCACCCTATCCCAGGCTATTGGGCAAGATCACCGGATTGGGCCACACTTTTTAAATCCTGGACCAGGCTACGGCGGTTCCTGTTTTCCAAAAGATACCAAGGCTTTAATCAAAATCGCTCAAAATACAGGATACGATCTTAAAATCGTATCAGCAGCTGAAGACATCAACACTTATCAAAAAGATGTATTTTTCCACAAAATCTCCAACTATTTTTCGGGCCAGTTAAAAGGCATCAAAATTGCAGTTTTAGGCTTAGCCTTCAAACCCGACACCGATGATATGAGGGAAGCTCCCTCCATTCCAATTATTCAAAATCTTGTTAACCATCAGGCAGATGTATCCGTTTTCGATCCTATTGCCCTGGAAAACAGCAAACAGATCTTTCACGACACCGTTCGCTACTGCACATCAGCACTGGAAGCCGTCGAAAACGCCGATGCCGCCTTGTTTTTAACTGAATGGAACGAATTTAAAGTCATTGATCTCTCACAGATTAAGGCAGCCCTAAAACAACCTGTTATTTTCGATGCAAGAAATATGTACATTCCATCGTTAATGAAAGAGTTGGGATTCACCTACATTAGCCTCGGACGCTAGGTAAATTGCAACAATCGAAAAAATTCAATACATATTTTTTTAGGAATCTGCCGTTTAACTATGCAGAATAAAGCAAAGGAGGTGACTAAAACATGGCTGAAATTCGTGCGCAAGCGTTTGATCCTTACAAAGCCCTCAGAGAGCTTAAATTAAGTTCAGAACTTAAAGATAAAGCCAATGCTGTGAGTGGCGGCGAAGCAGTAGAAGATGATGTTCAGGATCCATTTGCAAAAGAGACTGCAAAACTTTCTTTTGAAGATGTACTATCCGGAATCATTGAAAAAGAAAAAGATAAGCTTGAAGGTGCTGATGACGGTGTTGTACCTGGTGTACAAAATTCCGCGCCTATCGGAGCTGCAGCTTTTTCTAACGGATCAACTGTAAAAGTTGAAAATAAAGTCACTCAATCAGGATTTTCAGATAATGGAATCGCTCATGATTGGGGTATTAAGAACTAAGCGATGGCCGCTGGCGGAAGTGGTATAGAGTCTGCACACGCTGCAGAGATTTCCCAACAAAACCAGCGACCTGAAGCAGGTTCCGATCCGTTATCGTTTCACAGAAACCAGGCAGAGTCTGTTCTTACGGACGCCTTTCGTTCCGGCTCCGACCAGTCCACGCGACTCCAGGATGCCTTACATAAAATAGATCTGTTACAAAAAATCGCCCCCGACCCTTCTGCAAAGCAATTCTTTTCAGATGTGTTGGAGATGCTTCAAAAAACAGATTTATCCCAGCTAAACTCTCGAACAGCCATCCAACAATGGCTTCAAAAACAGCTGCCTAACCATCATCAAAATACACCTGCAGCAGCTGCGGCTTTTAATCCTCAAAACCCCTTTGCTGCCAAACCTATTCAAAACAAAAAAGAGTCTAATAATACGATTCAACATCATAAAAAAAATCAAAACATTCCCCATCTTGAAGATCAGGGCGTTTTAAAAATTATCAAAAAAATAAAACAGCTTTTTTCGTAGCTGCCTGCAATTTTTTAACAATCTGCCCGATAAAGTGTGTGATACATTTTTGAAAGGCTGTTATTGTTATGAAAAAGATTATTGCGTTTGAAAAAGCAAAAAAGAAACCTCATTTACCTAGTTTTGACGAGATAAGACGATTTTTCCCTTTTCTTGGTCAACGCGTAGCGCAAACGACAACGTCGCCCCTAACGGTTACTAACTCCGCTTCTCTTGTTCCGGCAATAGGAGTTGCGCCTAATATTTACCTTAACAGAACCAATAAATTTCCAGGATTACAGTTTACATCATCCTCTCTTTCGCCTAGAAAAGGAGATGTATCGCCAAGGGCATCTGCAACCAGAACAGCGTTATCCTCCACATCCAGCTTTATGGGACATCACATGAAACTGGCTATGGCAAAGGCATTTGAAACATTAAAAGCAGCCGGATTAATTAGAGAAGACGCCAACGAATTTTCAACAAAATGTTTTAACACCATCACGGCATCACAGGCGCAAGAGGCTCAGCAGATTCTAAATGCGATATTGCAACAGTCTTTAGATACACTTAGAGTACATACAAGATCATCAGATCAACATACGAGATTCAAAGCCACAGCAGAATGGCAAGGCGTTTGTAAGGTTGTATTTGCAGCCACACTGAGCCATTTTACGGATTTGATTAACGAAAAAATGGGAGAGGTTTTGGATGTCTGTATCGTAACGTTTAACCGTTTAGGCGGGCAAAATGATAGAACTGTAACCGGAAGTACCGTAACCAGCGACGGCGATTTTAATATCATATGGAAACTAAAAGACGATGTTGATCCACACAGTGCCTTACAATCTGTTTTACAACAATTTGGAGTGAGCACCTCACAACCAGAAACCCGGCAATTAAGCCAGATAAAAGCCATTTTAACCGCAGCCAACGTTAATACAGACGCATTAAACGGACAAACACACCTGGATCCATCCCTGATTATTTCCCTGCTAATGAAAACCGTGTTTCGGGGTCACGCTGAAGCACTGGCAGCATACATTCCGTTGGAAACCCGCCCGGCTTTTGTAGTGCAATCGTATGATCAGGTTTTCCAAAATTTAAATACAGATGCCGGATTTGAGTTCAGCAGCAAGTTTTTTTCATCCGTAGCCGACACAACCAGCGTTTATGGGGTACAAAAACTATTTTATGACATCTCAAACGAGTTTACGCCAGCCACGCAGCTTGATGTTCTGTTTCTGGCCTTTAGAAACTTTTGTGCGGACTCTGTCAAACATTCGGCAACTGGCGAAGGCCCTAAAGCCATAGGCGGAAACGACATTGATATTAAATACTGGATTTTTAGACTTCTGGATGTTGCAGCCAACACCGGACAAATTGTAGGACAAAGCGGTGTTATGGAGACACTACACGCTGCAACTACAACGTTTATGAGTCTTTTAAATCAATTCCAGGGACCTGAAAATGACTCTTCAACCTTAACAAAAGATATGATTGAAGTCATTTTATCCGCTACCACAACATCGCCTATCGAGTTTCAAAATGCAAAGCAGGATCTTATGCTGTTCATTCAGCATATCGCAGGGCCGTTTTTGGATGCCAAAGTAAGCGATCTTCCAGATATTAAATTTCAATTATCAAAAGGGTTATCCAACCCGTTTATCCAGATCTTTCAAGATGACACCATTAGAACTCTTATAGACTCCAGAAACCCGGAAGTTGCAGCCAAAGGCGTTATTTTCCTTATTCAATTTTTCTCTCTATCCATCATGCCGGAACTGGTTGTTCAGGATACACAAAGAACGACTACGCCGTCACATCGTCGGGACAGAAGCAGAGTAAACCCGCTACATATTAGAACAGATAGTATTTCCGGGAATACATTACAAGCACCGGCTTCACCCTTCAGCGTACCGCTTTCAACAACACCGACACATAGAAGAAACCCTGCTCAATCCTTAACATTTAGATTTAATTTCGATTCAGGATCAGCTATAACAGAAGAACCGGTCACACCGCAACAACCTAAAAGATCTCTGTACCAAAATCCAAATCAAGCTGGAAGTATCGATGATTTAGGAGTAGATTACAGAACTACTGAACCTGTTGTGCCAAAACCTAGAAAACCAGTGCCTGTATTTGCAGAGCTTCCGCAGCAACAAACAGGAACAGACACTACGGCATCTTCAAGGAGAAAACC
>CAZFCP010000007.1:82032-101477 GCA_964517775.1 uncultured Candidatus Marinamargulisbacteria bacterium
AACAGGAACTGATGCAACAACAACCTCAAGACAATCTGCACCCAGAGTAGCCTTAAAACCAAAACCTGTAGTGGTAACTTTTGGAGCAACAAGCGCACAACCAGCATCAACTGGCGCAATAGGGAGTAAAGTAAAATCTCAAACAGGTGGTGGATTTAAGAGCAACCCTAAGGATTAAACAAACTAAAAAGCGGCTATTTTTATAAGTGCTATTTCAAATTTTTGCCAAAATTTTTGAGTGGCACTGCAAAATATCTGTTAATTAAGAGCAGGATTTTAAGGTAGGACGCAAATCCTGAAGCTGCTTCATAACCAACTGGGACGCCTGAGACGCCTGCTGTTGCTCTTCTTCCGCTTTTGCCTTTTGCAGAACTTCATCCAGACTGAAATTAGCACGGATGGTAAAACCTGCATCTTTGATCATTTGAAGCGTTTCAGAGGTGTTTGTGCCTGTTGTATTCAAATAGCCGTCCATAAACAACGAGCTGGCAGGATACAAACCCAAAACCTGCATATTTCTAAGATGGAACTCCCGGCCGGCAGCAATTCTGATTTCGGCTTCAGGATTTAAATATCTGAATAAAGTGATGATTCGTAGACAATAATCAGGAGTCAGCGGTGTAAATGTTTTTAATGTTGTACCTGGAATTGGCAATAAAAAGTTAAGAGGGATGGATTTGCTGCCCAGCTGACGAAGCTTCATAGCCACTTCGATCACATCTTCAGGGGTTTCTCCCATGCCTGCAATCATGCCTGAGCAGATCTCGAGGCCGTTGTTTTGTGCAGCAGTTAAAGTATCTAAACGATCTTTAAACGTATGTGTTGTACAGATATTTTTATAATGATCTTCTGAGGTATTTAAATTGTGATTTAAACGGTCTAGTCCAGCGTGTTTTAGCTGTTTTGCAGCAGTATCGTCGATAAGACCAGCTGACAGACACACCTGAATAGGATACGTTTCTTTAATGCGTTTAATAATGCGGGATAACGTATCTACCCGTTTTGGGCGAGGTCCGCGGCCTGAGAAAACCATGCAATAGCGATAGGCACCGGATTCGTAGGCTCTTTTAGCCTCGGCCATGATTTCTTCTTCTTCTTTTACGGGATAATCTTCGATGTCGGCTTCGGATGTTTTGGCCTGAGCGCAGTACGCACAATCTTCAGGACAATTTCCGTTTTGGGCGTTGTTGATAATGTGAATGGTAACGTCTTTACCCCAATGCTTTTGGCGTACTTGAAATACACTGTGCAGCAACGGTAATAGCTCGATATCGGAGGAAGTTAGAATCTCTTTGGATTCCTGAACACTAAGAGCCTCCCCAGACAAGCTTTTTTGAGCTAAATCTTCATAAAACGTCCATGATTTCATGGCGACAAATGATACACCAGGCACCGACTATGGTCTAGAGAGCTTTTTTTCAAGGGCAGCAATGGTTTTTGGACATTGGGCAGACAAATTCACACACCCTGTTGGTGTTACCCAAAGATTATCCTCTATCCGAATTCCAATAGGCTCCTGGTACAATTGCCCATCCAAAGTAGCCTCAAAATAGCCGTAAAGTCCCGGCTCGTTTGTCAGCATAAATCCAGCTTCCAAAGGCTGTTCTCGATATTCCCTAAATGGATCTCCGTCATGAACCTGCATACCCAAAAAATGACCCACATTATGCGGAGCAGACTCGTAACAGCGTGTCATTTTTCCGCCTTTGGATAAAAATCTTTCGTCCAAAAGCTTGTCCATATAGGTCCAACACTGAGCATTCAAGCCTGAAATCGTCATACCGGGCTTAATCAGTCTTTCTACAAAAATCTGGGTGTCCAACACAATTTGATACAACAACGCCTGCATCGGGTTAAATGTTCCAGACACAGGAATAGTCCGGCTGATATCCGCGTGCATGGTTTGCCATCTCAAACCAAAATCCATCAGCAGCAGCCCGTTTTTTTGCAACGGGGCATTATTTTTTGAATAGTGCAGCACGGCACCATTTTCCCCTGAGGCAATAATGTTCGGAAAACTGTTTCCAAACCAGGAACGACTTAAAATCTGGCCGTTTAAATAAGCCGATACGTCCTGTTCCGAACTAAACAGATGCACTTTTTTCAAGGTAGATAAAAACGATTCAATGGTTTTGGTGTTGGCAATTTGAGCATTCATAAGATCGGTCCCATCCAGAGGGAATCGCTGTTTCCACAAGGTTTCAGCAATATTAACTACGCTGACAGTTGGATCCAAACACTCTAAAAGCTCGGCATTCTGGTGATAATTACTATCTTCAAAACGCACCTGTTTTTGAGATTCATGCCAGAATAGCCCTAAAGATTGCGGCGTCTTACGAAGCAGATCGGATACGATTTTTTCATAATTCTCCAAAGAAAAAATGGTTGTAACGCCCAGTTTTTTTGCAAGATCAGCATTAACCTCCGAGTCTTCGGTATAGCCAAAACGGATGCCATCCCAAAACTCTTTTTTAGGATCTTTATGCGGCAAAAACAAATACGTTTCTTGTTGGAGAGGATTTAAAACCAGCACGCAGGGAAATTGATTCAAACCGGTTAAATACAGGAACAACGGCTCCTGATAAATAGTCGTTGAAAGATGTACCCACGAGCTTGGCTCTCCAGGGGCTTTATCCACGGAAAAAATAACGGAAATATGGCCAATCGCCTCGGCTGCAGCCTGTCTGCGCGCCTGGTAACGAGCAACAGCATCCGTAAGCGGAAGTCCGTCATCTATGAAAATATTTGAATGTTCAAAGGGATTCATTCATGTTAGAGTATAATCCATATTATGAGACAATATCTAGACCTAGTTTCACATATTCTTTTAAATGGTGAAGAAAAAAGTGACCGTACAGGAACTGGAACATTATCAGTTTTTGGTTACCAGATGCGTTACAATCTGGCCGAAGGATTTCCTCTTCTAACCACCAAAAAAGTATATTTCAACAGCGTAGTCCGCGAGCTTCTGTGGTTTATCAAAGGCTCTACAAACATCAACGATGATCTGGCTCAGCACACAGGGATTTGGAATCCATGGGCAGATGAAAACGGTGAACTTGGCCCTATTTACGGCTATCAATGGCGGAAATGGGAAGCCTTTAAACAGGTTCCTGGAACAGAGTTATTTGAAAAATTTCATATTGATCAACTAAAAGACACTATCGAGGGGATTAAGAAAAATCCTCACTCAAGACGTCATATTGTTTCAGGCTGGAATGTGGCTGATATCGATAAAATGGCGCTTCCTCCCTGCCATACGTTTTTTCAGTTTTATGTAAGTAACGGACGATTAGACTGCCAGCTATACCAACGCTCGGCTGACGTTGCTCTTGGAGTTCCGTTTAATATAGCAAGCTATGCGCTTCTTCTCATGATGGTGGCACAGGAATGCAACCTGAAACCTGGCGTTTTTGTTCACACCCTTGGTGACGCACACATCTATCTTAACCATGTTGACGGCCTTAAAGAGCAGCTTCTTCGCCAACCAGACGGGCTCCCTGAAGTAACCATCGAGAAAAAACCGTTTTTTGAACTTACATTTGAAGATATTCAGCTTCACAATTATCATCCTCAACCTTTTATCAAATTCCCAATAGCGGTATAACCCGATGAGCAAACCGATGATCTTGGTTGTAGAAGACAACCCTCAGGATAATGAAACCCTCGTTTCAGCATTAAAAGAAACTTACGAAATAATTTCGGTTTATTCGGCAACGGAAGCGTTATCTCTTTACGACTGTTTTTGCATGAAAGTACGGGTTGTTCTGCTCAGCCTGTCACTGGAAGATGCAAAAGAACAAAGTACGGATATGCTTAGCGAACTTAAAAAAATCAGCTCACTTCCAGAAATTATTGTGTGTTCGGATAAAGCCGATGTTCAGATGGCAGTTCTGGCCATTAAAAACGGTGCCTTTGATTACCTTGTAAAACCTTATAACGCAGATTCTGTACGTCTGACCGTTGAAAGTGCGCTGAACAACGCTTTATTTTTACAAAAACTGGAAACCGTATCGAAAAAGATTTTGTTAGATCAGGTCGATCTTGATAAACGTCTTGAGCTTGCTCAGCAACTTTTGGCCCAAAGACGCTCTGTAGGTCAGGCTGTTACCAGTCAGGAACTACTGCAGTTGTTTCCATCCGAAAGTAAATTTGCCATTCCTATCCAGGAATTAAGAGAAAAATGGTTGATTAAAAACGAGCATACGCCTATACAAAAACCGTCTATTCTTGTGATTGAAGACGATATCGATATCGCCGAAAACATTTCAGAGCTACTGTCGGACTCTTACACGATCGTTTGTACGTTTTCAGGAAAAGAAGCATTGCGCGCTGCACACTCTCAAACATTTGATGTGGTATTACTGGATATTTATTTACCAGATATGACAGGCGTCCAGCTATTACCTCTACTAAAAGCCTCCCAAAAAGATGTTCAAATTGTCATTATGACCGCTTATAAAGAAATTGAAGTCGCCGTAAAAACACTAAAAAATGGAGCTTGTGACTATTTAAACAAACCTTTTTTTGAGATGGATCTGCTTGCCACCATTTCGAAAGCGCTTCAGAAAAAATATTTTGATTCCCTTTTACCACAACTTGATAAACGCATGATGGAAGACAGTTTTCCATTTAATACAAAAATTCAACTGCTTGAAAATGTCTGCAAAGAACGACTTGAAGGCGAAAAAAAAGTATTTATGGAAGATGTGTACCAATTTTTTCCTGAACTGAGACAAACCGGAATTCCCGAAGGTCTTCATGTTCCACCCCAAACCATTAAAGACGGCATTAAGCCGTTCGTTGAAGAGTTACATCAACAAATTAAATTTTTTAATCCAAGAGCGGAGTTTTAAGATATGGACGAGTTGCCCCAGCAGTATACCCACAGTGATATAGAGAAAAAATGGCAGGCTTTTTGGGAGAAAAATGAAACGTATAAATGGGATTCGGATACCTCACGGGACGACACGTTTTCGGTAGACACGCCGCCCCCAACAGTTTCGGGATCCCTTCACGTTGGCCACGTATTTAGCTACACCCAAACCGATGTTTTAGCCAGATTTCAACGCATGATGGGCAAAAACGTGTTTTACCCCATGGGCTGGGATGACAACGGCCTTCCTACCGAAAGACGGGTACAAAATGTGTTTGGGATTTCCTGTAACCCGTATCTTCCTTACCAACCGGATTGGGCTCCTGAAAAAAGCACGGAAAAAAAGCCTTTTACCGAGATTTCCAGAAAAAACTTTATCGAAGCCTGCAATCTGCTGACCACCGAAGACGAGGCTGTTTTTGAAGCCATGTGGAGACATCTGGGCCTGTCTGTGGACTGGTCTTTGCAATATGCCACGATTAACGAACACTGCCGAAAAGTGTCTCAGGCGTCTTTTCTGGATCTGGTTCAAAAAGGGTTTGTGTATCAGAACGAAGCCCCAACCATGTGGGATGTGGATTTTAAAACGGCTGTAGCTCAGGCTGAAATCGAAGACAGAACTTGCCCTGGAGCCTATCATCATATTCGTTTTGAGGTAGAAAATGGCGGTGATTTTATCATTGCTACTACAAGACCCGAACTACTTGCTGCCTGTATCGCTGTTGTGGCTCTCCCGGACGACGAACGCTATAAACCGTTATTCGGCAAAAAAGCCATTTCACCGTTATTTTATGCGCCGGTCCCGATTCTGGCCTCAACCCATGCCGATCCTGAAAAAGGAAGTGGAATTTTGATGGTTTGTACCTTCGGAGACGCCATGGACGTGGACTGGTGGAAAAAATCAAACCTGCCTCTCAAACAGATTATCGGACTTAACGGACTTCTGCTGGACGTTGAATTTGGAAAAGATCCGTTCAAATCGATTAATCCTGAAAAAGCAGCCTCAAACTATAAAGAACTTGTTGGATTAAAAACGCATCAGGCAAGGAAAAAGATTGTAGAGCTTCTGCAGGCCGAACAAGTTCTTGTAAAAGAACCTGAACCTATCGAACATCCCGTAAAATTTTACGAAAAAGGCGACTCTCCTATCGAGTTTATGCCGACCCGGCAATGGTTTATCAAAATTGTAGAACACAAAGCCGCTTTACTGGCCCAAGGCGAACAGATTAACTGGCAGCCGGATTTTATGAAAACCCGTTACACAAACTGGGTTGAGGGATTAAATCAGGACTGGTGTATCAGCCGCCAGCGGTTTTTTGGAGTTCCGTTTCCGGTGTGGTATCCGGTTACAAGTCAGGGCGAAATTGACTATGGTTCTCCGATTTTTGCGGAGGCAGAGTCTTTGCCTTGCGATCCATTATCATCGCCACCACCGGGATTTAAAGAAGAGCAGCGCAACCAGCCAAACGGGTTTGCCGGCGATCCCGATGTTATGGACACTTGGGCAACCTCGTCGCTAACCCCTCAGCTGATGAGTTTTTGGGGTAAGGATGAAAAACGACATCAGTCGGTGTTCCCGATGGATGTTCGGCCTCAGTCTCATGAAATTATCAGAACCTGGGCTTTTTATACCATTACAAAAGCGTGGATGCACCACAACACCATTCCATGGAAAAATGTCTTAATCAGCGGCTGGGTTTTGGATCCAGACCGGAAAAAAATGAGTAAATCCAAGGGCAACGTGGTAACTCCGGGGCATTTGCTTGAATCCTACTCCGCAGACGCCATCCGTTACTGGGCCGCCAGAGCCCGACTAGGCTCCGACACGGCTTTTGATGAATCTGTCTTTTTAATCGGAAAAAAACTGGTTACCAAGCTGTTTAATGCCAGCAAATTTGTCATGATGCAGCTTCGTCAGGCCGATCAACAGGAACCCATGGAGATTACATCCATCACCGAATGCCTGGATAAAGCCTGGATTGATGTTATGAAAACAACCGCTACAAAAGCAACAGAAGCTCTGGAAAAATTTGAATACGCCGAAGCCTTGGAAAAAATTGAAGCCCTGTTCTGGATGTTCTGCGATCATTATATTGAGCTGGTTAAAGGCCGTGCGTATCAGGAAACAGGCTCGAAAAAAGAGTCTGCTTTGGCCTCATTGGATTGGAGTTTAAAAACGTTTTTACGATTATTAGCTCCGTTTTTACCGTATATTACGGAAGAAATCTGGTCGTGGAGATACACATCGGTTCAAACCTCTGTTCACCGGGCCCCATGGCCTTCTGATGCTGAACTGGAAGACGTTGTGTTTCCGTCATGGTCTGGCAACAGCATTTTGGAACCTGTTATCGATATTTTATCCGAAGTTCGAGGCAGTAAAACCAAAGCCCAAAAAAGTATGAAACACCCTGTAGACCGGCTGGAACTATCCTGCCCGGAATCAGTCACCCAATTTTTGGATATGTATCCTGAAATTCTGGACGATTTAAAACGTGCAGGTGTGATTACGGATATTATCTATAAAGATGAATCTCAGGTAGAGAAATTAGAGGTAGCTGTCAGCTTAGGTAGTCTGGGATAAATCGCTTAATAACCCAGCCCAGTCCTTTTCGGTATGAGTCAACGATAAACACAACCGCAATCGTGCCTGACCCAAAGCAACTGTAGGATGACGGACAGCAGTTACCCAATGGCCTGCCTGCCGCAATGTGTCTGCAATAGCCACTGTCTTTGCTTCATCTCCAATTAAAAGTGGCATAATGTGTGTTTCTCCAAGCAAAGAAAAATCGTGAAATAAAGCCCGAACAGCCTTTGTGTTTTTTTGAAGCTGTTGGCCTAACACACCATTTTCAATAAGAGATAAAGCCTCCAAAGCCGCAGCCGCAACAAGGGGAGGCAACGCTGTAGAATAGATAAAATTGCGAGCCGTGTTAATAAATCGATCTTTAAAGTCGGCACTACATCCGACAAACCCGCCAGCACATCCGAAGGCTTTACCCAATGTGCCTAAAACGTAATCAATGTCCTGTCGGTACTCATTTTCATAAATGCCAACGCTGTGCGCTTCATCAATCATCAATTCGGAATCATGGTGTTTTTTTAAGTCTACCAGGGATTTCAAATCTGAAAGGTCACCATCCATACTAAACAGAGATTCGCTGATTATAAGGGATTTTTTGAATGAACCGCGATGTTTTTGGAGTAAAGATTGGAGATGCTTCATGTCGTTATGCTTGAAACGGAATAACGTGGCACCGGAATATAAACTGCCGTCAATTAAACTGGCATGAATGAGCTTGTCGGCAAAGATAACATCATTTTTTCCAACGATCGTACGAATGATACCGCTATTCATCTGATAACCGCTGTTAAAAACCAGAGTCGCAGGTTTTTTAAGCCACTGGGCCAGCCGTGTTTCCAAAAGATGAAACGGTTCGGAATCTCCGCCCAAAAGTCTGGAACCTGTAGAACCCACACCAAAATCCTGCATAGCCATAGCCGCTGCTTTTATTACGGCCGGATGTTGTGACAATCCCAGATAATCATTGGACGACCACTGCGTATACGATATCCCGCCAATCATAACACGAGACCCGTTTTTTGAGGTTACAGCAGCGTTCAGAGATCGATTAAAAACGTTAGTCACACCAAATCCGTTAATTCGGCTTTTGGGCCTTAGCCGACGCTTTCAACGCCTGAATCTCTTTTTTGAGCTGGTCGATATCCTGCTGTTGGGACTCTACTTTTTTTTGAAGTTTAGCAACCGTTGCCGATTCAAAATTAGAGAGATATAAAGCTAATTCGTATCGGGTTACGGATTTTTGGCCCCGAAATGTACCGTCTTCGTAGCCGCCGGTAACGCCCAGATCTACCAATCTGTATACGGAAGGTTCGGCCCAATGGCCTTTCGGGATATCCAAAAAGAGTTTTTCAGCAGCAAAAATAGAGCCTGTTAGAGACAAACAGACAAATAAGACAGCCAGTAAAACCCTCACGGATTTTAGTTGATGTTTCTTAAAAATGCAGGAACATCCAGGTCAAAATCCTCTACACGAGGTTCCTGACGAGGTTTTTCTTTACTGAAAATAAGATCCGGCTCTTTTTGTTGAGGAGCAGAAAAAGCCTGTGTTGTAACGGGCTCAACAACGGCTTCGTCTTCGGTTTCATAGTCTTCTTCAACATCATCCATAAACGATGATTCTTCAGGAGCAGGTTTTGCAACCGATACAGGTTGATCTGTAAGCCCAATGTGGCGTTTTAATTCCTGAATTTCAGGGGCGCGTTTAAATCCAGTTGCAATAACAGTAACAAGGAGTTCATTTTCCAAACGTTCATCAATTACAGATCCGAACAGAATGTTGGCTTCTGGATCAACGGCACCGTAGATAACATCGGCGGCGGTGTGAACTTCATGTAAGGATAAATTATCGCTGCCTGTGATGTTGAGGATAACACCGGTAGCACCGTGAATGGTTTCTTCTAATAATGGAGAGGAAATAGCTTGTTTTGCAGCAACAACCGCACGGTCTTCACCGCTGGCGCGACCCATACCCATCATAGCTGAACCGGAGTTCATCATAATGGTTCTGACGTCAGCAAAATCCAGGTTGATAAGACCAGGAATGGTAATTAAATCAGCAATACCCTGAACACCCTGACGCAATACATCATCAGCGATTTTAAAAGCATCCAGCATAGAAGTCATTTTTTCAACAACATGTAACAATTTATCGTTAGGGATAACAATCAAAGCATCAACCTGTTCACGTAATTTACGTAAACCTTCTTCACCTTGTCTGGAGCGTACCGGGCCTTCAAATTTGAAAGGTTTTGTTACAACTCCGATAGTTAAAGCACCTAATTCTTTGGCAATTTTAGCTACAACAGGAGCTGCACCTGTACCGGTTCCGCCGCCCATACCGGCTGTAACAAACACCATGTCTGCACCTTCCAGTGCGGCTTCGATATCTTCTTTGCTTTCTTTAGCTGCCTGCTCGCCCACCATTGGGATAGCACCGCCGCCAAGACCTTTTGTCAGCTTTGCACCAATCTGGATTTTGTGATCAGCCAACGACACGTTTAATGCTTGAATATCCGTATTAATCGTATAAAACTCTACGCCCTTAACACCAGAGGCCACCATTCGGTTGATAGCATTACTGCCACCGCCGCCAACGCCCATAACTTTAATATTGGCAAATTGTCTTAAGTTTTCCTGTGACAAGGGGTTTCTCCTTCAAGCAATAAAATAAAATACCGTAAAATCGCCCACCCCCAACAGGTAGTCAGAAAAATTTTAGGTAATCGGAAAAAGTATATCATACCACCAAGGGTAGAAAAAGATATAATTAGAAAAACTCTTTTATCCAGCCATTAAAACGCCGGAACGGATCCATGTGAGGAGGTGGCGCAACCGTGATGGCCTTACTTTTTATCCCGTATAAAACCAGCCCTATGGCCGATGCAAATTCGGGGGCTTCCACAATCGGGCGGATATGATGGGGAAATTCGGTGATCACTTTACGGTGAAGGGTGTTTTCAATGACTGACGCCCATCCGTTAATTAAACTGCCTCTTCCGCCCAGGATGATTGGATAGTGGGCATTAAAATCGAAACTGACACGCTGTTGGACCAGACGAACCCATTCCTGGATACGGGCATGAATGACCTCACATAACAAGGGATGTTGCTCGGATGGTTTGCCGGTGGCATTGCCGAAGAGGATTTTCAGGCGTTCGGCCTCGGGGGTGGAGATGGACAGGCATTGGGAGATGTCGGAGGTGATGGTTTCTCCACCAATGGGGAGTTGGATGGCAAAATGTAAGAGGGAATCTTTGAAAATGTTGATTTTTGTGAAGCGTCCACCGATATCGATGAACACAGCTCCGGTTTTAAGATGCTCATCGCCTACATAGGTTTGGGCGGCGCCCAGGGAATCGTAAGCAATGCCGGTGATACGGCGGCGAATGCGTTTTAACAACTGGGTTACGCTGTGTAAATTGCTGGAATCTACAAGAATGCTGTGGGTTTTGGCCTCGAGATGGGTTCCTGGAACGTTTACCGGATTGGGTACAACGGTTTCATCCACTTTAAAATATAAAGGGATCATATGAATAACGGTTTGAGTGGGATGTTTTGAAAAGGTTTTGGAGCGGCGGAGGCAATCCATTTTTTCAGCCTCGCTGATTTTTCCGGACGGCTCTTTGGAGATGATCAGCCCCGTATTTTGGACAAAGGTGGTATTAAAGGCCGGGACATTGGTGATGACCTGATCCACACGAGTTCCTGAGGTTAATTCGGCACGATGAATGGCTTTTTCTATGGAGCGTTGAAGCTCTTCGGCGTTTTCGACTTTCCCTTTGGACAAACCGGCACTGAGGCTTGAGCCCACACCCCGTACAATAACGGAATGCTTCGGGGTAATCTCACAGACAGATGCCGAAATTTTTGTGGATCCAATATCCAATCCAATAACAAAAGGAGGTTTTTGACTAGCCATATTTTACAATTACTTTATTAGGTACTCTCAAATCAATATACTGAATGGATTTACTGGGTTCCGTAGCTTTAATATGAGATAACATCGCATTAAGACGCTGAAACTTTGATTCTAAATCGTGGGTAGGTCCTATTTTAAAAGCCGTACCATTTTCTTTCAACACCACAACGTCATCCATATTTCCTGCAGGAGACAGCCACACGTGTTTAAATACAATATTGGCTGTAACATTGCTTTTATGCAAACAATCCGCGATGGAGGCTACTTTTTGCATCAGCGGCTCGGGAACCTGTTTTTGCACCCATTTTTCAGATACGCCGAAAATATGAATACAGGATTTTCCTACTGGAAATGACGAGTCGATGATTTGAAGCACCGTTCCATCTTTTGAGCATAGTTTTAAGGGAGAGGTCATAAAAACGGCAAATGGTTTTTTCTCGGTGATAGCCAAAGTTAAGGTGTTTGGCCATTGAAATCCGAACTGAACTTCATCAATTTGAGGAAACTCTCCATATAGATTTTGACGGAATTTTCGATTCAGCAGCAATCCAATAATATTTTTGTCCTGATGTTGGAGGCAAAACTCGGAAATAGAGTCGGGACTTGTGTAATGGGTGCCTAAAATCAGGACTTTTTTGAGCTGCAATTCAGGTAAATGGACAAGCGTTGTCAGCCCCCAGGTAAGCGCTGAAATAGCACAGGTAAATAGAAATAAGAGGGTAAAGCGGCGGCGGCGCTTAAAATTGGTCATTAACGCAGGGCACTTTCCAGAATAATCTCTACTAACGCATCGAATGAAATGCCGGCGGTTTTGGCCTGAGCAGGCAAATCGGATAAATCCGTCATGCCGGGAATTGTGTTGATTTCGAGGATAAACGCTCCCCGTTTTGGATCCACCATCATATCCGTGCGGGACATGCCCTTACAGCCCATGAGGCGGTGAAGCGTTACGGCCAACTGCTGGCAGGAATCCGTAAGCTCGGGGGATAAATTGGCGGGGAGGATAAAATCGGTCATGCCGTGGGTGTATTTGGCCTCGTAATCGTAGGTTCGTTTTTTAGGGCGAAGTTCTAAAATAGGCAGCGCGTAGGCACTGTCGCCCTGGCCTAAAACTCCAACTGTAATTTCCTGGCCCACAATACATTCTTCCAATAAACAGCAACCGTAATGATCCAGTAAGGGTCCAACATTGTTCAAATAATCATCCCGATTGTCACAAATCAGCAAACCCACACTGGAGCCTTGATCTACAGGTTTGATAATCCAGGGAAATGGCACAGAAATCACAGCATCTTTGTAAGTTTGTTTGGTTACAACAGCGTATTGAGGCGTTGGAAGCTTGCGTGACACCATCATCATTTTGGCGTACACCTTATTCATCCCCAACATCGACGCCTGAGGGCCGGATCCCGTATAAGGAATACCGTAAAAATCCAGTAAACTTTGAATGCTGCCATCTTCTCCATAGGTTCCGTGCAGGCAGTTAAATACCACATCAAACTGCGTTTCCATAAAATCCTCTACGGCAGGATCGATACGAATAACGGTGTAACCCAGACGCTTTAACGCATCGTACACATTTTTACCGGATCGAAACGACACTTCCCGTTCAGACGAAAATCCCCCATTAAAAACCGCTATACGTTTATGCCGAAGTGCTTCTATCATGAGACAAATTTAACCTCCGTTTCCAATGTAACGCCCAAAGTATCCCTGGCCAGTTTCTGAGTCTGCTGAATCAGTGCAACAGCATCTTCATAGCGGCCTTCGCCTAAATTAATCATAAAATTAGCATGTTTTTCCGAGAACATAACCTGCCCAACCGGCTTTTCCTTGAGGCCAAGCTGCTCGATCAAAGCTCCTGCAAAATGACCTGGAGGATTTTTAAACGTACTACCAAAGGTTTTTCCACGAAGCGGCTGCTTGTCGATTCGGGTAGCAATATTACTTAACACACGTTGTTTGATGGCATCGGCCGTATCGGGTTTTAGGGAAAAAACAGCTTCCAGAACAATTAGATTTTCAGATTGAATACGGCTTTTTCTATACGCAAAGCCCATGTCGTTTTTTGAAATCCACTGGGTTTTTCCTGAAAAATCACAGACATGAACACGATCAATGACATCTGCAATTTCAGTTCCCCAGCATCCAAAATTCATGGCCACCATACCGCCCACAGAGGCAGGAACTCCGGCCGAAAACTCCAATCCGGACAACTGATATTGCTGCAACAGCTTCATTAACGCACTGACTGGCGTTCCAGCCGATACTTTTAAGGTATTTTGATGAACCTCAGGTACAGAAAAAGAAGGAGAAATCTGGATAAACGTTTGAACGGAAGCAGCTGGATTGATAAGGAGATTCGAGCCTTTTCCCAAGATATAAAACGGTTTGTTTTGGGAGAGAAACGCCACAACATCGTCAAGGTTTTCCAGAGTGATAACTTCGCTCACGCTTCCAACATTCTGGAAGGTGGTCAGTTGGGAAACCGGAACGTTATAACGAGTCTGAATGGGCATGTTCTGTGACAGATAACGTTAACTTTTCTTTAAGTTGAGTGACGATTTCCTTGGCAACCGTATGAATATCACCGGCACCCATGGTAATGATAAAATCACCGGCTTTTAGCTTCGGAAGCAGTAATTTTGGGATGTCGCTTTTTTTACTGACAAACAAGGCATCCTGCTTGTGTCTTTCGATAATTTTATCAACAATGACTTCCCCTGAAATATGTTCGATTTTTTTCTCGTTTGCCGCATACACTTCGGTAATTACGGTCATATCGGCTGAAGTAAACGCATCGGGGAAACTGTCGATCAGATCACGGGTTCTGGTATAACGATGAGGTTGAAAAATACAGATTAACCGTTTATTTGGGAAGCTCTTTTTGGCACCTTCCAGGGTCGTTTGAATTTCGGTAGGGTGATGGCCGTAATCATCATAAACAGAAATACCTTGTTCTTCTCCAATTTTTTGGAAGCGGCGTTTTGTGCCTTGAAATCCATATAAACTCTTTTTAATCGTCTCTAACGGAATGCCTTCCTGAAGACCAAAGGCAATAACAGACAACGCATTGTACACATTGTGCGTTCCAAAAATCTGTAAATCCACATCACCCGCAGGTTGGCCATCCAATATCAAGGAAAACCGAATCCCCTCTTCTGTCGACACCAGATTAGTAGCCCGAATCGGCACCTGCTCGGATAATCCGTACCATAACACCCGCGTATCCACAGCCTTTCCAAGCTCGCGGAGGTTGGCATCATCCCCATTTAAAATCAAATAGCCTTTACGCTTTACAATCCCATCCATAAAGGTTTTAAAATAGTCCATAATCATCGATAAATCTTTATAAAAATCCAAGTGATCGGCCTCAACGTTGGTGATAATTCCAATGTTCGGATGCAGATCCAGAAACGATCCGTCACTTTCATCAGATTCGGCCACAAAATAATCGTCAGTACCCAGACCGGCGTTGCTGCCCATGCCTTTAATATCGGCACCTACCAAAAACGTAGGATTTTTGTCGGCATCCACCAACAATTTGGCCGCCATCGAGGACGTCGTTGTCTTTCCATGGGTACCTGCAACAGAAATACGTTTTTCACAATCATTCATCAACACATCCAGCATCTGTGCCCGCTTTAAAATCGGCAGTTTTTCCTGAATGGCATGGGCATATTCCGGGTTATCTTTCGGAATCGCCGTAGACACAACCACCACATCGGCCTTCCGCAAATGACTGGCCTTTTGGCCAATATAAATGGTGGCTCCCAGATCTTTCAGCCTCATTGTTGTGATGGTTTCCTTTAAATCGGACCCAGCAACCGTATACCCTTTTTGAAGCGCTACATGAGCAATCGCGCTCATTCCCGCTCCACCAATTCCAATAAAATACAACGTTTTATATTTAGAAATAGACATCTATAAAATCACTCCAATAATGGCGTTTTCAAACATACCTTTGTCTATGTTATCGCGATTAAGGATGAGTCGTCCATGAAAAGGTTTTTCAGACCGTTCCGCCTTTAAAATCACCGTTGTCTTTTTATCAAAAACCCGAAAAGCGGCTTCCGAATCTGAAAAAAAATAAATGGCTTTACGATTTTTAAACGAGGATACAAGCAAAGTCCCGTCCGCATCTGCAATTTCAGGAAAAAGACAGGGATAAAAACCGGTTTTTGAGGCATCAATTAAGATAAGTGAGGATGATTTTTTGGAGGGTCGATACTCGGGATTCATAAGTTTTCCGGCCAAAATCTCGGAAATCCCGTCTTTTCCCCACAGTATTGGGTTCGGATGGGTATTAAAATAGGTCTGGAGTTCCTGAACGAGCAATGGGTCAAACAACATCATCGTACCTAAAGCTGTTTCGGGATCAACCCTCACAGATTGAACGAGTTTCAACGGTTTGCCGGAGATATCCAGCTTCCCCGTATCCCAATGAATCGACCCATCTTTAGACGATTCTGTTAACGATGCCCCATAAAGAAACGACCCCAAAAGCATCATCACCAGGCATAAAAAACGCATGGGAGTCTATTTTAAACCGATGAATTTATGTGTCTGCGGAATAATCCGCACATCGCTGAGATGATGGGACGCGAGGGTGTAGGCTCTGGTCATATCCTCGGGTTTGGCTTTGTGTTTAACTTCCGCAAACGGAGTTACCGGCTGAAGCACAAGCGGAATATTAGGATTAATCGCTGACATAATTTTTGTGATGCGTTGAATATCCTGAATAGGAAAATCGCGCATTAAAACATATTTTACAAAGGCACCTGGGGTGTCCTTAAGCTGCATCATGAAATCTGTGAATTCGCCGTCAAAACCCGGTTTGTAATCCACGGAAAAGTAGGTGAATAAGTCTTTAACTTCGGCCAGATGTTTAGGAAGCGTGCCATTGGTTTCCAGATAAAGTGGGTGAGATAAATGCGGCGCAAGATCTTTAATGGCCTTGACCTGGATGAGAGGCTCTCCGCCTGTAATGGAAATGGAATGGATGCGGTTTTTTAAGAAAGGCTTGATTTCTTCGGCGACTTTTTCGGGGGTGTAGTTCTGTTTGTCTTCGACAAAGTCGGGCTCGTCACAATAGGCGCAATGGATGTTGCAGCCGTAGAAACGGATAAAGATTTGAGGATAGCCAACCCAGGGGCCTTCGCCTTGGAATGAGTAGAAGATGTCTTTAATAAACATAGGATTGGAAGTTTAGCATAGGTTGGGTTGTTGGATAAACCCGGCTGTTTTTTTTCTTTTGTTTTTTTACGGTTCTTGCTTTTTAAGCCGGATGTCGTTTCCTTCTTTATCCAAATAAAAATTGTCATCGAGGTAGAAAATCAAAAAATCAAATTTTTTATGCATTTTTCTCAAAAATACAAAGGAGCAGATAAAGATTACACTCCCTATAATGTTTATAAAAAGAGGTTCTTCTAACCAGATTCTAAACCATGCCCAAAACAACAAGATAGAACCTATAAAAAGTGTTGCATACGATAAAAAATTCTGTAGCTTTCTATCATGGATTTTTATTGAGAAAAAACGATAAAAGATGTAGATTCCAATTCGTTCGTAACTTGCAACAATGATTACTAAGGAAATAAGAAGTAATCCTGATATTCTCTTTTCAAATAATTTGTCGTAAGAATCTACAGGCATTGGAATCATAAGAAATTAGGAAAAAGATTCAACACTGTACATAAAACACTCAAAATAAGAGTCAAAAATCCTGAAAGAGCATTTCCAACGCCAATATATCGAGAATAGATTGCGTTATCCGCTAAAAAATCGGGCTTTTTAAAGACCAGCCTTCCAGAAAATATCGATATTCCGCTCCAAAGATACATGCCGAATATAACCAGGCTGTCGGTTTTTAATAAAAAGCCGTAGGAGGGGTAGGTACGAAATAGGAATAAAATTACGGCTGAAACAGATATCAAAAACAGACCGCTCACCAGCCCTCGGATCCACTCGTTTTTATCGGGAAGATTTAACGCTTTTGCCTTAAATCTGGCATAGAAGAGAATAGAGGTTAGAGATAGGATTATGCCGTTTATTAGTAGAATTAGTGCTAGCCATGGGTTCATTGGGTTTGGTCTTCTTTTCTGATTTTTTGAAATTTTGGGGTGAGGTATTTTTTACATCAAAAGTGGGTGTAAGTACACATGTAAATTAGTCTTCTTTTCGGAAAGCATTAAATGCAGCTGCCAGAAAAATAGACCTGTCAACAAAGCTACTTAAGGCCCATGAGGATCAGTTTTATCTAAATCCCAACAGTAATATTCATCTTCCCATCGCCCCTTCATTTCCTCAAGTAAAAATCAAGAACCTTTATTTTTAATATCTGAAGTAGGAGGTTTTGAAAATAATATAAAATCACTTTTTCCCGTCTTATTAAACATAAAGATTTCTCTTAAAATTGTATTCACATAGGGTTCAAAAACAGTATTTTTTTCAGTCAAAACAATATTTGTTGTCGGAGAATATTTCGATAATATTTCCGCCGAGTTCAGAGATTGACTTATCAATCCCTGGTCCATTAATTCAAAACAAATTGCTTTGGCATCATCATAGTCTAGTTTTTTCTCCCAATTATAAAAAATACCAGGGCTAATAAAGATTTTTTTAGGAGGATATTCTTCTGGCTTTTCTTGGAAAATCAATGGAGAGAGTAAACCTAAAGTAGCTATAGCTCCATTAAAATAATAGGATGCAGTTCTATCCGGCAATGTTTGAAGATAAAATTCTGTGGCACTTACACCGTAGCCTATTGCTCCAACAGTTTTTTCTCTATCAGAAAAATAAGCATCTGTTGAAGCTATTAATGTTATCACTCCCAGCACTCCAGGATAGCTTGAAAGGCCTGCAAACGCCCATACGAAATATGCTAAGCCCGTGTTATCTCTTCTTATTTCTTCAAAACAATAAAGTTTATTATTTTGATACCTGTACTCAGAATATGAAAATATCGGAACATTTATAGACATAATCATTAACAAAATTAAGCATTTTCTTTTAAATTTAGTAGGCATAACTATACTCGGTATAAAGTGCTCCATAATTTGCATAGGCAGCAGGGACAAATAATGCAGCTGACCATAAATCACCAATAACTGGAATCGATAATCCGAGCTTTCCAACCATAGTATCATGAAGTGCAGCAAATGAGTTTGAACCAGGGAAAAAATTACAAATACTGCTTATCACACCACCCTCTCTTCCAGGAAAATAATCATAAACAAATTTTTCAAAAAGTCCTTTGGCTGGCTTTGTAAAGTCATTCCCAATCATTGCAGCTCCTTTTCTAGCAAATTCACCAGGGTATCTATCTGGCAAATCTTTACCAAGAACGCCATTCCCTGATTTCATTGTTGCATCAAATCCTACAAATTCCTTATACGCCCATTTTCCTACACCCGCCAAAGCACCTACACCAAATCCATCTTTAAGTTGTTGAAAAACATCCCCACCTTTTCCTGTTGCCCATTTTACTGCAACATTTGTTAAAGCATTATTAATTCCTCCAGCCAAAGCATAAGAAAATACATCGCCACCTCCAGGGGTTACAATCCCACCGCCCACATTGAATCCCCCTGCAATACCACCAGAAACAAACGCATTTCCAACAGTATTCATATTAACCCTTCCTGTTGTTGCGTATTGAAAAGTTGCATTAATTGCTGCTGATTTTGCACCTTCTACAGCAGCAGCAACAACAAAATCTACTGCAAATTTGATTATAAAATTCCAAAAACGCCCATCTTTATCTACGTAAATTAACGGATTATTGCTACAATATTGATACAAGTTCGGCCCTTGAGCTGCCGGATCTTCCTGCAAAAATCGCCCCAATTCAGGATCATAATACCGTTGGTTAAAATAATACAACCCTGTTTTAAGATCCATCTTCTTACCAGTAAAGTTAATCTCTTCTTTTGCCCCTATCATTGATCCAATGTTGCCATATTCATCCAAATTAATCCGACTAACTGCGTCGTTATTCGTGCTATCAACAATCAAAACTGGCGTTCCTTGAGCGTTGTTGACGAAGTAATATAGCTTCGTATCCCCAC
>CAZFCP010000008.1:0-22100 GCA_964517775.1 uncultured Candidatus Marinamargulisbacteria bacterium
AAAGGTGCCAGGGTTGTAAGGGAGAGAAGGTGCCAGGGTAAAATTAAGGATGAGCTACTTAATGGCACCTCTAATTATCTCCCGTAAAAAATCCCTTTTTCCTCTAACAAAGCCATCGCCTCATCCCAATCAGGAACGGTATCTGATTCATACCCAAACGTTTTCCCGGTGGCTATTCTCGGAAAAGCTTTCATAGCCATTTTATGTGCGCCTGAATTTTTAAATGCCAGCATGGCTTCTTTAGAGTCCCAAACAGATAACGTATAGCGAATTCCATCTTTGGTTTTGGTATCAGAGCTTATATTTCCTGTAGATTTTTTAGATTGCATAAAAGAAGGAATAGCGTGTCTGAGAAACAAAAAAATCTTGAAAGAGGTTTTTAGTTTTAATCCTGTAATGGAGATATACATCGGTAAAAATAGTCTCCTGAATGAGATAGATTGTGAGCTTCCCCAACAATTTTACATCCTTGATGACTAATTACCACTATTTGGTTTCTTATTTTTTGTACTCTAAATTTTTACCCTGGCACCTTCTCTCCCTTACAACCCTGGCACCTTTAGGGCAGACTACCCCGTCAGGCTTTGCCTGCCACCCCTTCTGAGAAGGGGAATTTTGCAGCTACGAGAGTCTTTTTTATACAGCCTGGACCCCAGCTTCCGCTGGGGTGACACTGGATTAACAGCCTCAGATCCACCTCAAAATCCCCTTCCCAGAAGGGGTGGCAGCGAAGCTGACGGGGTAGTCTAGCTTTGAAGTCTGGCACCTTACCCCCAAACCCCATCCGCCAACACCTTCGCATGCCCAACAACATCACCCGGCCATCCCGACATCAACCCCTCAAACTGCTCCTTATCTTTCCTGTACAAAAACCGAATCACCTCTTCAAACCGAGGCAAATTCCCAGCAATCGCCGACAAAAACTTATACGTCCTCTCCTGAGCCTCTTTCACAAGAACATCCGATTTAACGCTTCCTTTGATTTTCGCATCAATCAATTTCCGAATCGCCGATGACGCACCACCTTCCTGATTCAGCAACCATTCCCAGTGTTCGGATTGCAGGGAAATTTCTCTGGGAAACACCCCAAGCTTGGGCCTTCCCACCGTGGTTTCCGATGGTTTAGACGGTGACGTATACAACTTAAGCCGATTTAAAATCTCTGCTTGGGTGCCGCTGAGATCCAGATCAATTTGCCTTCCTGTAGAGTCGCTAAACACCAGTAATTGAGCGTTGGGATGCTGATCACTATACCCTTTCATGGCCAGAGCTGTATCGGCTAGCGATCCTTTTGCTACACAATCAAATGTATTAAACGCCGTATAGGTGAACATGTTGTTTTCCTTTCATATTTTTTACCTGTCATAGAGAGTTATTCCCTAATTTTACCCGGATAAAACTATTTATAATTATATTACCCGGATAAAAGTAATTTTTCAAGCACTTTGTTTAAGAGGTGGTGAATATGGGTATCACAGTTCTAAATCCTAGAAATCCTAAGGTCTACACTTTAAAGGGGCAGCTTTGAAACAGATTCCTTTTTCGTTTAATCACACTTTATTTTTCAGCAGCATGGCCTTTGTGCTTATGCTGTCGGTGCCCGTCATGGCTGAATTGCCTGTTACCTCTGCCGGTAGTGTGAGCATAGGAAATGTGCAGGGATTTAACTTTTCTTCCGAGGCTATTTTTGAAAATCCAGCCAGTCTTCGTCTCAAATCAAAAGCGTCCTTTTCATCGTTTTATACAGCCTATATGGGCGGAGAAAACAGATCGATTGTGTTGAGCAGCGGCTATAAACTCACCCCATCTATTTCCGTTGGAGCTGGCTTTGTCCAAAACTCCATCGATGGCCTTTTTTATACCCAGGAAAACAGCAGTAATGAATATGAATCTACAGGAACATTTGGATTTAGGGAGTCTCATTATTTTGTGGGTGGGAGTTATGCCTTGAGTCCTGATTGTTCCGTTGGCGTTTCAGGAACCTATATGTCCCAGCAGTTTGATACACTTTTTGGCCGCAGTATCCAGCTGAATGTGGGAGGTTTTTATCATGTCGGCGAGCTTGGATTTTCGTTAATGGGGAAAAATATTCTGGCCTCAAAACTGGAGTTTAATGACGGGACGTCTCAGGATACCTATCGTACGGTGACGTTTGGCACATCCTATCATCCTCAGGATGCTTCTGAATTGGGCGTGTTTGGAGAAGTATCCAATGTTATACAGGGTAGTAAAATGAACCTGTTAAGTGGTGTTGGTATCGGATATTACCTCGTTCCCGATTCCCTGCAGGTAAGGGGCGGCTGGCGGGAGGTTTATTCTTCAGGGAAAGTAACGTCGACTAAATCTGTGGGTTTGAGGTTTGATGTTGCTCCTTTTACGATTAATTATGCATATGAATTATCAGATTATGCTGTCCAGCAGGATACGCATTTTATGAGTTTGCAGGTTGATTTGTGATAAAGGTGCCAGGGTTGTAAGGGAAAGAAGGTGCCAGGGTAAAATTAAGGACAGGAAGTAAGCATTACTTTAATGCTATATTAAATAAGTGACTTCTTTACCTAATAGTGACTCCTTTAAACATAAAGAACCTTGGCTTGCAGGAACTCTTTCGGCTTGTTTTGGTCCTTATAAGGTCCCAGATAAACACTACTTTGTACTAGGCGATAATCGAGGCAATTCTTTCGACAGCCGCCATTTTGGATCTATTTCAGAAACGGTTATTTTAGGAAAACCTGTTAAAATCTTTTGGCCTCCAAGCCGGGTTACTTACTTTTAATAAACATAGGGATATTTGATGCTACACTCTGAAATAAAAACAGATAGATTGGCACTATCCATTTCAATACTTATATTTTATCGATGAACGTCTTGTTCAATCATTTTTTTGAAGGTCTCCTGATAGCTTAATCGGCTTTTATAAGGTTCTAATTCTTTGTGAAGGTTGTTTAAGCTTTTTTCAATTTCTGGGAATTTTTTGATGTCAAATGAACCCATACTGTGATTTTTTGAAAAATAAACGGAAGCTAACAGGTTCGGGCCTAAATTAATTAATGTATATGCTGGTACGGTATTAATATAATTTGTCAGGCTATCCTGTTCTGGATAATGAAGCTGGTCGATTGCGGATGTTTCCATTTTTTTGAAAACAGTAATGGCATCTTCTAGGGATTTGTCGTTTTCTCTGTAAGAATAAAGCGCGTAGGTCATTTCTATGTCTGTACCTAGCAGGAGCTGGGAAACAGAGGCAAGGTTATTCTCTTTATTGCTTAAAAGCAAGAAATCTTCAAACTGTGTTTTGGTTTTAAGAAGTCCAGGCTCATTTTTATATAAAGCCTCTAAAAATTTAGCATCTATGTAATACGTATCCATCGTAAACATAAAATTTTCGACACGATTTTCAATGTTTTTTGTGAAGAAGGCTTTGTCTTTAATGTATAAGCAGAACATTCCTAGTTCATGTGTGAGTAGTGTCATCGCTAAGCCTGGATGTTTGTTGTAAAGCTCGGGAAATTTGTGATGAAACTGAATATAACTGGGATTGTTTTGGGATGGGCTCATGTTGCAAAAAAACTTCACATAGTCCTGAAATTCTTTTGGTGAATCTGAATCATAGTCTACAGACAAAATAATAGCGTTTTTTGAGACATTTTCTTGTATGGTTTTTGCGTAATCTATTAAAAAATTTGTTTTAAAATTGAGTAGTGTTTTATTAAAGATTGTATAGATACGGGTATCTTGTGTTTTTGGCGGAGTAGATTTTGTATAATTAGCCTGGGCTTCTGTAGTGCAGGGTAGCATCAGTGTAATGAGGATGAAAAAAATGATGGTTTTGAGGGATAGCTTTGTCACTTTGAACCTTCTTTAAGTTTCTTTAATTTTTGCTTTTTTAGTAGCATTTGAAAATCCTTGAAGGTCAAGAAAACAAATGACATGATTTATATAGTCATCTTCAAGAATATTCATACTTTTTTTGCCTCCTTCATTGTAAAATTTTCTTGATATTATTTTATCTATGCTTTGCAAAAAGGACTACCCCGTCAGGCTGCGCCTGCCACCCCTTCTGGGAAGGGGAATTTTTTGAGGTGATGGTGTAAGTTGTCTAAAACGGACAGGCTGTTTGTTTTAATATCCGTATCTTTTATATGAATAACGGTTAATCCTAGAGAAGTCATGTATTCATCCCTAGTATAATCATACTCTTGCTTAAGATCGTGGCTATTTCCATCAATTTCAATAACAAGCCCAAGTTCTGGACAGTAAAAATCTACAATATAATGCCCAATAATTTTCTGCCGATCAAAATCCAAACCCAAAAACTGCTTATTCTTAACATGATTCCAAAAAATAATTTCAGCCAAATTCCCAGCTTTCCTCAATTCCCTTGCTCTCCCCTTTAATTTAGGGTTAAAAGGCAACTTACAAAAATTCCCCTTCCCAGAAGGGGTGGCAGGCATTGCCTGACGGGGTAGTTTTTCTTTCATATAGCTAGTATGTTCATTTATTTATTAAAAACTGATTATGTATTAAATAACTTGCAGGTCTGAATATTAATCTGTGTTTTACGTAATTTTTTCATAATATTTGTGCATTATGTCATTTCATGATAGAAATTGTAAATGAGAAAAATCTCACTCTTAAGTTTTCTTCTTTTTTTCTTCGTAAGCTGGTGCTTCGTCAATCCTCTTCAGGCTCACTATACAGACCCAGCCTGGTGGTCAGCCTACCTCACAAACAGGGACACTCAAAAGCTCCCCATCATTTTTGTACATGGAATTGGATCGGGATTTGAAAAATGGGATACAACGGCCAAGCTTGTAGCGGGCGGAGGCCCTGTGTATCACATGCGGTTTAGGGATAAAGAGCAGATGTTTTGTGATTATACCGGAAAACGTCCCAATGTCTGGGTGTGGAACGTATCGTATTATTCCCACAATGTTATTGAAGAGTCTTTTGAGGGGAATTTGACTATGTATGCGCTTCGATTAGATCGGATGCTTCAGGAAATAACCCGTCTTACAGGTCAATCCGAGTACATCATTATTGCGCACAGCATGGGTGGGCTGGTTGTGAGGAAGTATATGACACTAAAGCCTGAACATGCACAATCGGTTGTTAAGGTTGTAACGGTTGGATCGCCACATGAAGGGGTGTTTATTCCAATTCCAATTGGAGGTCAACTGCAGGATCTGGCCGAGGATAGTTTGTTTTTTAAGACATTAAACCGTGAGTGGGAAAAAACGGATTTTTCAGGTAAATGGGGTGTTGTTGCTGGTGTGGATCCATCGATTTTAACGGAAAATATTAAGGCGGATACCACTGATTTGGGAGGCTTTGGATTTGTACAGTTACGGTCTTCGATTCCGTTTGGGGAGTGGAAGAGCGCTGTCGGGCATCTTGGGAAATCGGAGTGTAAAACAGCTCATTTTGGATTTAGAATGCTGGTTCGTTCCACTCATAACGGGCTACTCGACAACCCCGGAACGCTTGAGGCTATTTCCTGGGCTGTGAAAAAGTAGTTCAACTGTTTTTCATCCCAGCTACTTTGTTTGAACTGGATTCCAGCCTTTGCTGGAATGACAAAATCCAAATGCAATCATGGCTGTTAAATTCCCCTTCCTAGAAGGGGTGGCAGCGTAGCTGACGGGGTAGTCCTATAATGCTATATTCAATCAATGACCACTCTGTCCACTAACGACTCTTATGATAAAAATTACTACAACTCAGTTTTTGCAGCTTGTCCTCTTTTTAGAGCTTCTTTTTTTGCAACAGCTACGGAATACTCAACCCTTAACCTTAAGTCATTATCGTCTTGATTTGTAAAATGTGAGTGTCTAAATACCCGCCAAAATATTTGGGAGGTGTCCAGATCGGGAATAGTGGGATGGAATTCTTCAGGGAGTGCTGAAAATTTATGAAAATCACGTTTAGGAATGGATTGTGCATTACGTACAGTTTCAGGTGTTTCAACTGAATGTCTGTATAAATCATGGTTGGTGTGATGTGTAGGAATACTTTGGACAAGTGCGAATAATTCATCATGATCAGGTTCTCTGTTTTGATGATGTTTAAACATATTTTTAACCGCTTTAAGCGTTTTATGTGCTCTGTAATCATGAACGTGTTGAGCAGGGATTCCATGAGCAATTCCGTCGATGGTAGATGCATGGGGTGCTGTGCCATCAATCAAAATGTGACGAAATAACTCTTCATAGTGACTTTGTGATTTTTCACCAGGGATGTACTGGTCTATAAGTCTTTTAAAGGCGTTGGTATGAAAAACAAATACAGAGATTTCAGGATCTTTGTAAGATCGATCAATAATAATGCTAAATCTGGTGAAATGATTTTTGATCATATCTTTGATGGCGTCTAGTCCTTGTTTTGTTCGTAGATGAGCAGGAATTCCGCCTGATCCTAATGTGCGTATACCGCAAAGAACCGTTTTAAACTGATCCTGGCTTAAAAACTCTATAGCTGATTGTTTTAGGGGAGATAAATCTTTTACGTGTACATTGATAAGCCACTTTGTATTGGACCGTATATGTTTTCTATCCCGTTTTGATAAAGGGGTGTTAGTTTTTTCTGCTCGGTGTCTGGTGGAAGTTCTTCCTTCGGTTGGTGTAACAAGGTCTGCGAAACTTAGCAGTGTTGAAACAGCTTCGGCGGGGTTTCTATAAGATGCGTACGGGCTTTTTGCCAGGCTAAGTATAAAAGGAATAAGTAAGGTGCTCCCACTTGAAAACGGTGGTGATGGGGTTGCTTGTTCGGCATGGGGTAGGGTGGATGATGGTGTGAATAAGTCTGGGAAGAGTAAGACAACTGCAAGTAATTTTAAGGAATTTATGATAACAAATTGGCTAATTCTTTCTAAAAATTGCTTGTTTGTTTCATGAGATGGGCTGAGGGTGTCTGTAACTCTTCTAAAGAGTGGATCTAAGGTTCTGTCTACTTCTGCAATTATAGCGTTGATGAGTCCTATAAGAAGTATAGGATTCTGTTGTTCTGCTACAGCAGCAGAGTCAGTGGTAACGAGTGAGATAATTTTTTTCATGGTTTTTCCGAAATTGTAAAGGTGCCAGGGTTCTTTTTTTCTTAGCCCATACCGCTGAATTTACCCTGGCACCTTCTTCCCCTTACAACCCTGGCACCTTTATCATTGTGGTGTTGTTTGTTGCTCCGTTTCAAATGATTGCCTTGCAGATTGTGATTGCCTACGGATATGCTCTGGATCAGCACTTATTCCACCTCCCATTTGAAAATCCTGATGGGTTAGTCCAGAAACACCAAGTACAACCGATCCTGATCTACTATGCCGTTGGAGTGTTTGAAATCGTTCTTGAGGTGTCATTGCATCAATCTTCTCTTGAGATGGCTGCTGTGTTGAAACTGAAGTCGATGATGTTTCATGATGAAAAAACCAGGCTTCTTCTTCTGGTGTCATAACTTTTCTTGCTTCTGCTTTTTGCCCTGGTTCTGCCTGATGAAATTCGTTAAATGCCTCTTGCGGATTTCCTGTTGCTAGGTTAAGTAAATGATTTACCCAGTCTCTATATTGTGTTGCAATGTCTGTCTCTGGTGGGGTAGCCGTACGGGTAATTTGAAGTTGGGAGATTCTGGCTAGGTCAGAATCAGAAGACTCTGAGGAGTGCTGGCGAGGTGTAGTTTGCGTAGCCTCTAAGGCTTGGTTTAATGCTGTAGAATATTCAAACCTGGCAAAAGTGGTGTACGTATAGACTTTTTTCTCTTTGCTTTCACCTATCACTCGGTTTATCTCGGTTGGGTTTTGATCCAGGACAACGGCTCCAACACCTTGGAATCTTGCTCTGTCTAAATGTGAAACCAGACTTTCAAGTGCATCTCCAGTAATGTTCCATTTAAAAATGGCTAAATTTACTTTTGCCTGAAGGGTATCTACTTTATCTTTTAGTTGATGGGCATGGTCTAAAATTGTTGCACTGCTGCTACTTGAGCTTCTGCGAGTCTCTTCTTTTTGTAGATAGTGAAGTAAAAGTTGTCCTATGATCTGGGTTCTTCCGATTTCATCTGACTTATTCCAGCTTTTAAGTAAGTCTCCGGCTTTACCGGCTAGTCCTTTTCCAAGAGTCTCACTTACAGCTTGTTTTAATCCTACTGCGGAAAGGAAAGACGGTGGTTTAGGTATTGCTTCGGTTCTAAAACTCATAAAATTTTCTCCTGTTCAATAATAAAAATACAGTATCCTTATCGTTAAAACAGGAAAAAAATTTCAGAGTTTGTTTAGTATCTGTGTTTAGAAGCCATGTCCGATCGCAATGAAGGAAAAGTCTATATCTGTAGGAGTTCCACTTGTATCAAGTGTTCTAACTATAAAGTAATTACTGCTAATCTCAGATATATAGACGGATCCTTGGTTTAGCAATGTTACAGTTGGATTGATGTTATCAGCTGAAAACGTTAAGGTAACAACATAAATTCCAGTACTTTCATCATGACTGATACTTTGCACCAGATTAGAGTTGATTAAACCACCTCCGCCGTTTTGATATTGGCCGGATGCAATTTTTAAGTTATTACCACCACCGAGTGAAAGGCCTCCAGCAGCAGTAATATTCCCATTAGTGCTAATAGACCCGGTAAGGGTTACTGCGCCATGATAATTGGAGGTTACAACGGCAGATGAAAGTTTGTTTGCTGAAATACCTGCCGAATTACTGATATGGCTATTTGTAATCCCTCCCAAAGCCAGTTTTTCACTTGTAATGCTGCCATCCAATAGCGTTATATTGCTGAGACGAGATCCATCACCCACAAACGCATTGGCCGTTACAGTTCCAGTAAGTAAAGCTGATGCCCCTGTAAAACGACCGCTAACAGTGACTCCTGTAAAAACGGGTGTGTTAGACGATCCCAGACCCAGGTTGGTACGGGCTGTGGATGCTGAATTTAGATCCGATAAATTATTGGCAGTTTGAAGGAAGCCTGTGGAATCGATGCCGTCTACTGTATCGGCATTTAAGTTTGTAACTTTGGTGGTGCTGCTAACGGCAAAAGGAGCCGTTCCTGTTGTTACTGTAGAGGTGAAACGTGGTGCGGTAATCAACCCATTATAGTTGGATGTTACTACCGTATTGCCAATGGAAAATGTTGTACCGGTTAAGTTTAATCCGGTTCCAGCTGTATAAGTTGTATCCGTATCTGAGCCAGGGATACCCAATCCTGTAATATCAGCTTTCACGATATTTAATTTGCTGAATGCGATACCGGCAGAGTTACTGATGTCACTATTTATTAATGATCCTTCTAAATTTAACCGTGAATAGGTGATGCCAGCACTGCTGCTAATATTGGAATTGGTGATGGTTGAGTCAGCGATTTTTGCACCGGTTACGCTTGAATCGCTAAGTTCAGATGTTCCAACCGTAGATTTTGTGGCCAGGCTTTTTAATCCCAGATAGGAATTCATGTTGGCTGTTGATGCTTGAGCCACTAATGTTCTGCCCTGGCTGGAAATAGCTGTCATGCCAACGGTTTCTGTGCTTGTAGTATAAAACATTTGATCGGCACCAGAAATTGTTGGTGTGGATAGAGCTTGCAAGTTAGCATGATACCCTTGAACATTTGATCCAATAGACAGCCCTAAGTTGGAGCGTGCAGCAGCAGCAGAATTTAGATCAGATAAATTATTAGCAGTTTGAAGGAAGCCTGTGGAATCGATGCCGTCTACTGTATCGGCATTTAAGTTTGTAACTTTGGTGGTGCTGCTAACAGTAAAAGGAGCTGTTCCTGTTGTTACTGTAGAGGTGAAACGTGGTGCCGTAATCAACCCATTATAATTTGATGTTACCACTGTATTGCCAATGGAAAACGTTGTGCCTGATAAATTTAATCCGGTTCCAGCTGTATATGTAGTATCAGATGCGGGGATGCCCAAACCTGTAATATCAGCTTTTACGATATTTAATTTGCTGAATGCGATACCTGCAGAGGTACTGATATCGCTGTTTGTGATGCTGTTAGCTAAGGATAATTTTGAATAGGTGATGCCAGCACTGCTACTAATATTGGAATTGGTGATGGTTGAGTCAGCGATTTTTGCACCGATTACGCTTGAATCGCTAAGTTCAGATGTTCCAACCGTAGATTTTGTGGCCAGACTTTTTAATCCCAGATAGGAATTCATGTTGGCTGTTGATACTTGAGCTAACAATGTTCTTGCCTGGCTGGAAATGGATGTTACCCCAACGGTTTCTGTGCTTGTGGTATAAAACATTTGATCGGCACCCGATATGGTTGGTGTTGATAGCGCCTGTAAATTAGCATGATATCCCTGAACATTTGATCCAATAGCCAGTCCTAAGTTGGAGCGTGCAGTAGCTGCTGAATTTAAATCTGATAAATTATTAGCAGTTTGAAGGAAGCCTGTGGAATCTACACCATCTACCGTATCGGCATTTAAGTTTGTAACTTTGGTAGTGCTGCTAACAGTAAAAGGAGCTGTTCCTGTTGTTACTGTAGAGCTGAAACGTGGTGCCGTAATCAACCCATTATAGTTGGATGTTACCACCGTATTGCCAATGGAAAATGTTGTGCCGGATAAATTTAATCCGGTTCCAGCTGTATATGTAGTATCAGATGCTGGAATGCCCAAACCTGTAATATCAGATTTAACGATAGACAATTTGCTGAAAGGAATGCCCGCTGTTGTGCTGATGTCGCTGTTTGTAATGCTGTTGCTTAAGGCTAATTTTGAATAAGCAATAGCCGCAGAGGATGCAATATCAGCGTTCAGGATGCTGCTGGCAAGACTTAACTTGGAGTAAGCAATGGCTGCTGAGCCGTTAATGTCTGCGTTAACAATGGTTCCATCCAGAATTTTGGCAGAGGTTACAGCTCCATCAGCTAAACCTGATGCTGTAATTCCAGTTAAAAGAGCCCCGCTACCAACAAAGGCATTAGCTGTAACGGTTCCTGTTAGAAGTGCGGATGTTCCTGACAATCCTCCACTTAATGTGGCACCGGCAAAAGACGGAGAATTTGTAGTGCCCAACCCCAGATTGGTACGAGCGGTTGAGGCTGAAGCCAGATCACTGAGGTTATTGGCTTTAGCTACAGTTAAGCTGGAGTCGGCCAGGCCAAGACCTGTCATATCGGATTTTGCAATGTTTAATTTGCTGTAAGCAATAGCCGCTGTGTTGCTGATGTCACTGTTGGTTACAGATCCTGTCAAACTTAACTTGGAATAAGCAATGGCTGCAGAGCCGTTAATGTCTGCGTTAACAATGGTTCCGTCCAGAATTTTGGCAGAGGTTACAGCGCTGTCTGTTAAATCACCAGCTACAAGCGAGTTGGATAAATTGAGTTTGGAGTAAGCGATAGCTGCACTGTTGTTGATATCTGCGTTAAGAATGGCTCCATCCTGGATTTTTGCGGATGTAACCGAACTGTCGGCTAAACCTGTTGTAGGGATACCTGTTAAACGGGAGCCGTCTCCTACAAAGGAGTTGGCTGTAACGGTTCCGGTAAAGGTTGCGGATGTTCCCGTTAATGCACTGGTAAGTGTAGCACCTGCAAAAGACGGAGAGTTTGTAGTGCCCAACCCCAAATTGGTACGAGCGGTAGAGGCTGAAGCCAGATCGCTTAAATTATTGGCTTTGGCCACTGTTAAGCTGGAATCAGCCAGGCCAAGACCTGTCATATCTGATTTTGCAATGTTTAATTTGCTATAAGCAATTGCAGCTGTATTACTGACATCACTGTTTGTGAGTGATCCCGCTAAATTTAATTTGGAATAGGCGATGGCTGCGCTGCCGTTAATATCAGCGTTGATGATGGTTCCATCGGCAATTTTTGCAGACGTAACGCTGTCGTCGTTTAGCTTTGTTGTTATGACGGCAGAGTCTGCAAGCTTTGCAGAAATAATAGCGCTATCGGCAATTTTCCCAGAGGTGATAGCCCCGGACGTAAGACTGCTGCCGGTAATGCCTGTTAAACGGGAGCCGTCTCCGGCGAAGGTGTTGGCGGTTACGGTTCCGCTGGCAAGTATGGTGGTGCCAGTTACTGCGCCTGAGAATGTCGCTCCGGCGAAAGAAGGAGCGTTATCGGTGCCTAATCCCAAATTGGTACGTGCCGTTGATGCCGACGCCAGATCGCTGAGGTTATTGGCTTTGGCAACAGTTAAGCTGGAATCTGCCAGGCCAAGACCTGTCATATCTGATTTTGCAATGCTTAATTTGCTGTATGAAATTCCTGCTGAAGTGTGAATATCGTTGTTTGTAATGCTGTTGCTTAGCGCCAGTTTGGAATAGGCAACGGCTGCGCTGTCGTTGATATCGGCGTTTACAATGGCTCCGTCTGTGATTTTTGCAGAGGTGATAGTGCTATCAGCAATTTTTGCGGTTGTAACACCAGAGTCGGCTAATTTTGCTGTTGAAATCGAATTGTCAGCAAGTGATGTTGTTGTAATCCCGGTTAATCTGGATCCATTACCTGCAAAATAATTGGCTGTAACGGTTCCTGCATAATTGGCTGTAACAACGGTATTGGCGATTGAAAACGTTGTACCTGATAACCCTAATCCAGTACCTGCTGTATAGGTTGTATCCGATGCCGGAATGCCCAACCCGGTGATATCCGATTTAACAATGTTTAACTTGCTGAAGGCTATTGCTGCAGCGGCGTTAATATCGGCGTTGACTATCGTGCCATCCAGAATCTTCGCCGATGTTATGGCCGAGTCTGCCACCTTTGCGGTGCTGACAGCTCCATCTGCAATGGTTGTAGCTGCTACGTTTGTTAATCCAGCTCCATTTCCAGAAAAAGCGTTGGCTGTTACTGTCCCTGAAAATAATCCTGACGTTCCTGCAAGAGAGGTTGTTAATGTTCCCAATCCCGTAATATTTGTGAAGGTACCTGTTGCCAGTTTTGAATTGGATACAGAACCGTCAGCAATTTTGGCTTGAGTAATGGACGAATCGGCCAGCTTGGAAGTTCCAACCGCGCCATCATTTAACGTGTTTCCAATCGTAACGCCGGTAAGCCCGCTTCCATCTCCAATAAATCCTTTCGAGGTTATTGTTCCATTATAATTTGAGGTTACAACCGTGTTTGCAATCTTGAAGGTTGTGCCTGTTAAGGTTAATCCGGTTCCTGCACTGTATGTCGTGTCTGAGGCTGGAATACCTAAACCTGTGATATCTGACTTTGTGATGGATAACTTGGTAAATGGAATAGCCGCCGCCGAGCTGATATCGGCGTTCACAATGGTTCCGTCCAGAATTTTGGCACTGGTTACAGCGTTATCTGCAACAGAATTTGCAGCCACATTTCTCAATTTTGAGCCGTCACCGGAAAACGCATTGGCGGTAATGGTTCCTGTATAATTCGATGTTACGATTCCTGACGGTTTGTTTGTAATCGCAGACCATGCCACAGACAGGGCTTTTAAGGACACATTCGATGTCGTAGCTGTTTCTGCCGTTGACGCATACTGTGAAAATTGGGCATACATTCCTGATGTAAAGGATAATTTAAGAAAACTGTTATTGACTTCGATTTGAAGCTGATCCGTTTGTTTTAAAAGCGTTGGCGTAAGCTGAGACCCGTTAATATTCCCGATAGGCACCGAAAATACCCCATTGGTAAAGGTAATCGAAGGATGGGTTTCTTCCCATAATACGGTGGAGTTGGTATCCATAAACTTCACTTTAACGCTATAGGATCCGTTTAAGACGTTTTGCTGGCTTTTTAAGGTTCCGGAAAAGTTTACTGTTTTGGGAGCAGCCATACTGGTGAGGCTCCATCCAAGTACAATTACGGTTAGGGCAGAGGCTCCAAGTATCCATTTATTTAATTTTGTTAACATAATCCGGTGGTGTTTCCTTCCTGTTTTGCCTAAGATACGGTGACTGTATGAGGGTAAAGTTATATTCTACACCCAATAGATTTAATTCCAGATTTTTGATAATGATCTGATGATTTGAGGCTTAGAAGTACTTTATTTTCCCGATTTTAGGTGGAAGTAAACTTACAGCAATTAGTCGCTTTTTTCGTGGTAAAAAACGGTGTCTTGCGCTCGTCCGCCCAGCTTGAAATGTGAGGCATTTAGCTGTTTGGCCTTAATTACGGTTAAATCAACATAAAGATGCTGATAATCTTCTGATTTCCAGCGTTTGTTTTTTTGTTCGGTCAGCCGTAATGCTTTTTCCAGGAAGTGGCTATCCTGTGCCGCACAAAGACGGACCCAGTATTGTAAATGTTCATCACACCTGTCGCCTAAAGCTTTAAGCAGGTAGTCTTTAAATGCAGGTAAAACGGGGCTATCTATCAGATTTTTAACCAGTTGGTCGGGACGTGTTTCTGAGGTAAAGGTGAGTATCCGTTCAAATAATACGGTGCGGCGGTAGTCCAGTATGGGTTTTGAGTTTTGAGCCATCAGTAATTCGACCTCTGCCAATGCGTTTTCTGGAGACAGACAGGGTTCGTAGCAGCGTTCGCTGTTTCGGAACTCAATGCAGGCTCCGTACAGCTTGGACAGATAGGTGTCTCGTTTTAAGATTAGCGCTCGTTCGGAAGAACCTACTACGGCGATGCTGTTTGAGGTGAAAAGATGGGCATTAAGAACAGCCCATTCATCTTCAAAAGTCGAGACGATTGGCAGCTTTAAAACGCGGCTTGAAATCAGATGTTCAATCGATTCAAAATGACGGTATAAAAATGGAGCATCATTAAAAAGCCGCTTCAGATGCATGAGGATATTCATGTGCATGAGTACACACTCTGAGTGGTCTTTTTTACCTTTTATTTTTCCTTTGAGTGTTGTATCCAGCCTGATTAGACTTTCAGCGATAACCTGAGTCCAATCCACCCAGATTTGTGCCGGATGCTGAGCCAGCGCATTCATAAAATTCTGATGCCGATGCGGTTGTTCCTGAAGCAGGCCCATCATACTATTGGATGGGTGGCTGTGTTGGGCGGCCCAGCTAAGTTGGAGGGTTTTTATCGGTGCAAGGATACTGACGATATCGTTTACGCGACCGAGACGGTACTCAAACGTATCGGGGTCTCTTTGGTGGAGGGTTGAATTTTTTAGGACATAAATAGATTCCGAGGCCAGTGTTAATAAAATGTCCCGCACGTAAGGACGAAGATGCTCTCTTTCAAATAACAGTGTAGCGTGATCTATAAAATGATTGTCCATCAATCCAAGTTGAATAAACTGTCTTCTTAAAACAGTCAGCTGGTTTTTTGTATAGCGGTCTTCAGCTACAGCCGGTTTTGGCTGAGACACTATCCCCATAGATTGAAGCAGCGACGTACAAAATGACGCACGAGGCAGAGCCGGAGGCGCAACAGGTTCAAGCTCTTGCATCACACGCTGAAGAGCAGGCTGAATAGAGGCTGGCAGATGTTGCGCTGTCCATATCAGCCACTGTCCGAACTGGTCTGAAAAATTCTGACCAATTTGCTGCAAAACGGCCGCTGCAAGTGCTTCAAGATGTTTTTTCTGGGATAAAAAGATGCTTTCCGCGCCGTCCCAGTCTTCCGGTGATTTTCCCAATACTGTGTCAATCAGCTGTTCAGGATGTAAGGCCAGAACTTGAAAAAGATATATACGCTTAAAATCAGGATCCTGAGCTTTTTTAGACGGGATTTCAGGGAAAACCTTCATCAGTTCAGCAAAAAGTTCCGGATATTTTGCATGACAAAGTCTTACAATCGCACTTAATTTGGCTCCATGTTTGGCAATGGATACCAGCCGTCCTTCCGCAAAACACTGAACCAGTGCCTGAAGATCTTTTAAAGATGGATTTTTTTGCCGGCTTATTTTTTCAATAAGGGTATCCAGATATTTTTGCGGCATATCTTCTTTTATGAGGTCTAAAAAGTCGGTGAGTCCAAATCTGCAGATGTCTCTGTAGCTCATCCGGCTGAGTTGTTGCTGGGAATATCGGGGCGACATATCACAAGGTGATAGAGCCGGAGACGATTCTTTGGAGTTCAGAGACTCTTGGCTTGTTGTGACGATTGACTCGGGATGAGAGTCTACGTGGCAGGTGCTTGAGACCGTTATGGTAAGCGATACTTCGCTGCTTGAGCTTGATTTTGGACTGAGATAATCGGACACTTTGTCCAGTGTTTCCATACATTTTTCGCGTAGATGTGTAGCCAGACCCGATTGTTCCAGGCCGAAGCGAATACCTTTGATGAGGTTTTCCATGTGCTGTTTGTCGAATCCGGCATTAGGGTCGGGGGCGCAGGTTGAGGCAAAGCGCAGGAAGTGGGAATCGGGGGTTTCGGTTTTTAAGGTGATGAGGAGATTTAATCCGTAAAGCAGGGACATAATGACCATGGATTCGGCTGTTTCGGTTTCATCTAAAACGGCAGAGATCTGGTTTAAGGTGTTTTGAATCAGTGCGGGATGAGAGTCTCCTTTTTGCAAGGCTACAACCTTACCGTTTACCAACAGCTGTGCTGGCGGAACCTCCTGGCTGACCAGCCATGAAAACTGGCCTGGGATATAGGGTTTTAGCTTCGTTACCGTTTCCTGCTCAATTCTTTTTTGTAAATCCTGTTCACTGAAAAACTGTTTCCATGATTTAAGTCTATCCTCCGGAACAACCGGGCCTTTTCGGATAAGTTGATCTGGGAAAAAATCGAGGGTTGAAAACGCTACGGTTGCCTTAAACTGATCCAGGCTTCCATAGATGCTTTGGGTGATATGTGCGTAACCTGTTTCCCCAAGTGCGTTAACGAGATGGTGCTGGTATTGAAAAACGGTTTGAAGAATTTTGATGATAAACGCAACCGATTTGTCGGCGTCGCCAGGAAAATGAGAGTCACACTGACGTTTAATACGGTCAGCAAACGCATGATTAAACCCGGATTGGTACAGGTCGCTAAAAAATCCAACCACAATAAGCTGTTCATAAAACGGATTTAACAACGAAAAATCAGACTGACGTGTAGACTCCAGCATCCATCTAAAAAACTTGTCCTCTTTTATAAAGGCTGTTTGCTCCGAATAAAATCGAAGCGGGGACAGACAATCCCTAACACTATGGTCAGCCAGCCAGTTTCTATCGCTGTCCGTGTAAGGTCCAACGGTTACAAATCGAATATCCTGAGCTTTTCCCGATTCCAAAAAATCATTCAGCCACACATGCTCCGATTCTGTACTAAAGGCAAAAATATGCCCAGGCGATGCCTTGCTGATACATTTGATATCCAACTTTGTTCCATCTTCCAATGTTACAGAGTATAAGGCCCAATGCTCGGAAATAACCCGTTTTACTGGTTTTGGAGACATTTTTTCCAGCATTTTTTCAAGTGTTGGACACTCAAATTCCCAGTCTTTTCCCTGTGAACTTTTTGTAAATGAAAACTCACCCCAAAAAAACAGGTCGATATCGTTGGGTTTTACGGTGGTATCCAGCAACGATTTTTCAGCAGATCCTCCGACCGTAACATCGCTTATTTTAAAGCCTGCGCAGACTTTTTGGATGTCTTTTAAATACCTTACAAATGCTGGTGTGAAGAGGTGAGATTGAGACTCCTGATAAGTATGAAGCTCGTACGGGGACGACATTCTGACAGGGCTGGTCCAGGAAACAGCCATCTTACCTGTGCTGCTGATAACTTTAAACATCGAAATTGTCATGCCTGTGCTGCTGTCATGGGGCTAAGCTCATAAATCTGATCGCCCAGTGTTCTATAGAGGTTGTTAAATACCGTGTAGTATACGCCCGACAGGGGTAAGTGAGCTTGTCTGAATGGCGTTGCTCTACCTCGATTGAGATGCGTTAATCCGTTATGGGTTGTCTGATCAAAATTAATAATGGCAGCTGTTAACATTTGAATATGCTGAAACGGTGAACCTTCTGTTCCTTTTTCTGCAAGTGCCGATGTAAATGGTTGTAACGGATACAGTGTGGCCCGAACATCGTTTATGGGGATAGAGGCTACAGTAGCTTCATCTTCGTTTGCATTTACGGTAAGTAATATCGGAAGGGTTTTATCAAATTCGTGTTTTAATTTTTCGACCAGCACAGGTGTTTTGTAGAAAACCAGGCTAAGATCTTTTAATTCCTTGAGGTGTTTATACGCTGTTTCTGGCACGTGTGGAGGCGTTTGGGCCAGTGTTTCTCTGAGATTCTCTACGACAATCAACATCCGTCTTAAGCGATCCTCAAACAACAGTTCTTCTCTGGTGCCCGCTCTTGCTAACAGCTCTTTGGTGAGCTGCTGAACTCTATCCAGATAGATGTGTCTGAGTTTTCCTGAATTCCGTGTAGAGTTCAGATCTATATCCAGTTTTTCAACGGTTTGAGTCAGCTGATGTTTTAAGTGTGATGTTGAGGTGAGCTGTAAAGCAAAAGTCGTGGTTCGTTTTTGTGTGACCAGCTTATGAAACGAGCTGTGTAATCCAAAACTATATCGGATTCTTGTTGCCAGATTGTCGCATCTCATGTTTCTGGTATGATCTTCAGCAGGCCCGTGTAAGGATGAAAGAAAATCCTGAAATATCCCACAGGCTATCCGTATTTTAAAAAAATTGATGTCCAGTCTAACCCCGCTGATATCGGGTTGATTCTGTATGATTGTTTTTGTAAGTTCAGGCAGGGAACACATGATGTTCATGAACGATGTTGGTGAAAGACCTTCATTGTGTACACGTTTAAACTGACTGAAAACATAGCGGTGTAATAGTTGGTAACCCGCATATTTCATGGCATCCGGTTTGTCGGATTGCATAAGGCTGCGGTAAATATCATTGATGTTTATACGTGGATCGTCTTGTTGCGGATGAAGGCTTAGAAAAGACGAATCTCCAACAATAACCACCAGTTTGTCGAAAGCACTGAGTCTGGAAAAGGTATGGTTATAAGCGGGTGTTTTTTGAATGGGTTCAGATGGTCTGCAAGAAATGATTTTGTAAAAAGTAGACATATCGTTCAAGAGCATTATCGTGAACGATGAGAAAAAATTTCAGGTCAGGCTAGGAAGACATCTACCCGTTTTGGAGGTTCTTCCTCGTCTTTTTTTTGTTTGTCTTTGTCTTTATCTCTGGCCTGAGGGTCCTGGGGATTTCTGTTTCGGCCGTCTTTATCGGCTTCCTGAAGTGGTTTCCATTCCTCCTGAAGACCGGTTAATACGACCTGGTTTAAGACGTTCAATTCTTCTTTGAGTTGAGGGATTTTAACCTTGGAGCCGCCGCCTTTTCCGCCTCGATCCCTGGCATTTTGTTTAGACAAAGGTCCATCGTTTTTATGTGATTGTGTTTTCTCAAAATTGGGGCTGTAACCGCCGCCTGCCGAGCCGATTCCGAATGACATAGTTTTTCCTTGTTTAATGGAACGTTAAACCGCTAATCCCTAGCTTACATCTTCCCTGTTTCTCTGTACACTGAAACATAAACTCATAGTTGTTACTCCAAAAAAGGCTGGATACATTCCATAAAACCACTATACGCAAACCCGAATGCCCGGTAATAGGTTGGCGTTAGCGGTGTGGATTCATCAAGAAGAGAAAACGGTCTTTTTATGTTTACTGCCTGCAGACGCTGATTAAGCCCCTTATGTACATCATGATGAAACGATGCAACATCCTGAATACGTGCTTGCACTATGGCTTCAGTTTCTGCATTGTGCTGTTCGGCCATGGCCAGAGCGATATGAAATACTGGTTCGAACTGTTCCTGAATCTGTAACAGTGTTGGATGTGTTTCTGCACCGGAACCCTCATCTCTTTTATCAGTAAGCGCAGGGCAGGGAATGGATTTGCTCAGGTCTAAAACAACCCTACAAAGATTGTCCTTTAACACAGACCTATCCACAAAAACGAGCGTGAGATTGGATAGATTCATATACTGATCTTCAATACATCTCACGTCCTGTTGGGTTCTAGAGTGTACATCGATATCCAATACAGGAATCAGGTCTTCTATGGTGTTTAGAATGAGTTTAATCCGTTCATGAAACCGGGGCTCTTCGCCTTCCTGTGGACGTTTTAATAAAGCCTGACTCATTATTTTTATTTCTTTTAAAAGTAGAATTACAAAGCTATTTTCAGCTTCAAGTGCTGTGTGGTTGTTGTCTGAGTCTATATCTAATATCTGATTAAATTGTAACAGGCATCTTTCCCGTAATATGTCAGATGGTGTTAAAGCAAGAACCAGTTCTTCCTTGGGTAAAGATTCTGAAAATAAAGCATGAACAGAGCTTCCTGCTTCAAAGGTTTCCTTAAACATGTTGCGAAGGACGTCTTTTTTGAGCTTAAATTCAAGAGAGTAGGCATCAAGAAGTCCCCGATGTAGGTTTTCCTGGCTAACCATTGGTGTGAGTATTGCGTTTGGTAATATATATAATTCCTGATTCGTATACACAGTAAAATCTTCAAAAAGAACACAGGCGTTAATAATCCTTTTTAAACGCTCCTGTTTATCCAGACTGATTGCTAAACCTAATGCGTTTCTTGGTGGGGGTGTGATGCTGTTTAGACACTTAATAAGAGGTGGTAGAGACGTTAAGATAGATGTGACTTGTACAAGCGAAAATGTCTCTGTATTAACACGGTGGAATTGTGAATATATAAATCGTAGAAGAGACTCCTGTACGACTTTTTTTTCATGAGCGGGTGGGTTTTCTCTCCAAAATTCAGCAATAATCGTATGTAACGAAATCTGGCTGTTACCTGTTTGCGGGAATCGAATTAAAAAGTCATTATCTTTAAAAATAGCCTCTAATTTTTCAAAGGGTGATAGCTGTAAAAATGCTGTTCCGTATTCTTTTAGTGGTAGTTCCAGAGCCAAAGGCCTGTTAAATTGTAGTGCAAGAATTTTGTAGGTGATGGTGTCCATAAATGTCCAGCTAAAACAACAGAAAAAAACCGTTAATCATATACACAAGCCCGGCAATTCCGAAAACAAGCCCGGTTGCCCACAACAACCTTTTTTTAGTTAACGTGCTGATGGATGACAACATAATGCAGATTTGAAGCAGCATAGTGGCCAGGCTAAAACTGGCGCTTTGTTTTTTGTATTGTTCCTGGTTTTTTCCTGATGTTTCAGCCTCTTTTTTGATGGCATTTTTTTCGGAATCGTAGCGTGCAATTTCTTTTTCCAGAAACTTAACCTGTTCTTTTGCAAAAGCCGTTGCTTTTTCGCTGTGATTTTCAGCTAGATACAGTGTGTAATGTCTTAAGTCGGACTCGCTGGTATGCTGTTTGATACTTTTGGATTGAAAATATGACCAGTTTTTACTCTCAACAGTTGTAAATAGAGATACTTTTGTGGAAAAGCTGCTGGCTTTTAGGCTTGAGATTGCAGCACAAACTGCAAAAACGGCCACCGAAAGGGCTACGGCCTGTGTCCATTGGTCTTTAAATAAATCAGAAATAGAAAGTTTGTTATCTGTGCTCATATACCAATCCTTTTTTAGCTTTAAATGATGGTGCTACTGCAATTTTACGTGTGTTTTTTCGATAAAAAAACATGAAAAAACATTTGGCTGTAACCTCTTTAGCTGTATCTCTTCCTGCAAGGCCTGTTTTTTATACCATAAAATCTGTAAAAGATCTGGTTGTTATCGCATCTGGGTTTAGAACCTACGCCTCCTTTTATGAAGCTATTGTGCCTACTTTTTCCAAAAATGGGGCCATAGAACCTGGCCTGGTTATGGTTGGATCTGGAGAGCCTTTTTTTAAAAATGTATTTAAAGAGCTTACTCAGATAACAAATTTGGAATCTGTGCTGGTAACAGCGTTTGCATTTTCGATGATTAATACTCGTTCTCCGATTGTATCCAGCGGCAGGTTAATGGAGGTTCCTTCGGAGTCTGTTCTGGATAGCATTAATTTGAAACAAGTTTTCTTAAAGGCTTTTATTGCGGTTGGCATTCAAAGTGGACAGTCGACAAGCCGTTTTGGGTGGAAACGTGCCTGGGATTGGAAACATCATGAGAGACAGGCTATAAAAAATGCAGAACTGTTTCTGAGTAAACTGGTGGCCAGAGATGATGGATATAACGGACAATTCAGGCAAGGACTTTTTGAAGATATAGAGGTTTTGTTGAAATCATATCTGTATCAGACTTTTAATTTTACTCGGGGATTACCCACATTAAAAG
>CAZFCP010000008.1:22110-89698 GCA_964517775.1 uncultured Candidatus Marinamargulisbacteria bacterium
CAGAAAAAGCAGGGGATGTACTTGCTGTTTTTCTTGAAATGATAGGGGATCCCAGCCATTGTGCGTATCAACCCATGTCTAATGTTGAACCTGTTCTTTTGCGTGCCCATGTAGACGCAATGGCTGGCGTGAGCCTGGCTGATAACCTGCAGTATTTTTTAACCTGGCAACGAGGAGCTTTTGTGCGTGACCAGGCACGGGCTTATATTAATGGTTTTATTGAACACGGTCAGAGACTGGGGCAGGGCTTACAAGCGGATCAAGTTAGATTCGATGGGTCACGATTGAAAAATGAAGAAGTGACTTTTTTCGTTATCGCAGAGCATATTCTGAATGAGTCTTTAGCTTTAGGGAAAACACTGGTTGGGTATGGTGGGTCGAGAAACATGTTGGCCCAGTTCCACGCACAACGTTTTGCCAATAAATTAGTGAGCGCCTTTGCTACACATTATTTTAACCCTCAAAGTTATTTTTTTGATCAACAGTTTGGCCATATACTGGGCTGTGTGGATATGGTCAGACGCTATGGACTTCAGGGACGCAATCAAGCTGAGATGGTGGCCTCTTTAAGGCCGGATATGGATCCAACCTGTCTTGATCCCCTTCATGAAAATTTTGACCCCGAACTTTTTGTAGCAACAGATGCTCAACTGAAACGCCAGGTGCTTGTTGCTGTTGTTGACCCTTCAACCGGTCAGCTAAAGCGTCATTGTGAAGCTCAGCTGTCAGCTGAGGCTACGTTATCCTATTTAACCCGATCTTTTATACTGCGTGATCCAACTTTTAATGCTGAATATTCAATGGTAAAGCTTTTAAATGGGCACTCACTTTCACCAAATGAAGTGGAGAGGCTATGTACGCGACAAAGTGTTCCAACTGTTGAAGTTGCACTTAACAGGCTTTTGAAAAATGATAGGGGGCCTAAAACTGTCCTTGATCTTTTTATCCGTAATCACCAATTTTTCAAAATACTGAATTTTTTCTGTCAATTCAAAAATCCAGTTCACGGTAACCTGTCCAGTGTCATAACATTCTTTATTCATCGCAGGGGGGTGTCGAACTGTCCTCCTGAACAGCTACTATTTTTATTTGAACGGGCAGAATCTGATAGAGTACGTGAAGAGTTTGTACATCGATTTACGTTTTCAAAGCTGGTAGATATTGTAAGTGTTAATCCATCTGTCTTGTCTACTGACCATATGGATATGGTTTTTCAGTCTCCAGATAGAAACACTGCTGATTTAAAACGGTTATGTGAGGCTTTGCCTGATGATGTTCTGAGTGAGTTATGTTTTAGAGCCGTTAATCGTGAGGATATCGTGTGTTTGGCTGACTTTTTGCATAAGAAAAACGTTGTCCTGTCGCCAGCTACATTGGAATCTCTTAGCCATGCATGTAGAACGATTGATGTTAGGCCCGGGTACTTCACCTATATGATAGAGTCGTTCCTTGCTGTTCAATCTCCATTGGTAAATAGTCTGGCTGTTTTTCTTATTCAAAATGTCAATCTCAATAGTACACATATCCATTTATTATGGAATACTGTGATTGAAAATCCTTTTTTTGATCTTTCCCAAATGCCATCTTCCATGGTTTGTGATGATACGTTAACTACCCTTATTGTGAACTATATGGATGCCGGCAAACCTAAAGAGCCTCTTTTAGACTGGATTCATACAGTGCCGAATAAAAACCTGATTTTGGACCATACGTTTAAACGAGTTGGTGTTACAGAGCATGCCGCGACTGTGTTGCAGGTTCTGGTCGATTATCAGGCCAGATTTCCAGGCTCTTTTGTGTTTATTTCAGAGGTAGCGCTGTCTGATTTTCTCCAACGACTTCCTCACTATACGCCTGACATGAGACAAATGCTGGGTCATTTTCCTTTTTCCTGTCCACGAGATTTTTATCAGGACTACTCTCAACGTGCTGGATGTAGCTCTTCGTTGTTTATTCGTGAAAATCCTGATAGAGCCCGCCAGGATATTGAAACACTTTTGCGGGAGTCTTTAACCACATTGACAACAAAAAGAGGCTGGGAAAACAGGGCTGAGAGTTTTGAACACCTACAACAATGGTATCAGATGTTGACGCGTTTTAATTTTATTTCTTCCAGTAGTTTGCCTGTTTTGCAACCTGTTTTAGAGGATGTTTTGAAACGGTGTCAGGTTACATTTGGTACATTCCACCAAAAAGCAGTGGTGTCAGGTTCTGATATGATCCTCATGGAAATAGCGGTGGATTTGGCTGTGAAATCTGGATATACCTTGCCACAACCGCTTTTGCATTCCCTGTTGAAACTGTCCTGTAAGGTGCATTCCAATGTGTTTAAAGATATAAACGATACCTTCCATTCTGATTATGCAGGACTGGTTATGGCTGATAGGCTGATCCAGTTAGGTGCTGTTATGACAAAAGAGATGGCACCTCACTTTTTTAAAGTAGGGTTCAGACACGATGATGATTGTCGGAGTATGGACCGTATTTTAAAACATATGCAAACCAGAGGTTTAACACTTCCTGTTCGTTATCGCCGGTTTCCAATTTCTCCATCGTTCAGCCTGGCTGTTGAAACAGAACGTCAGTATCTTGTCGATGCTTTTACCGCAGTTTTTGATCCTAAAGAATTGGCTGCATTAAAACTTTCTCGCCCTGATTTTGCAGAATCGGTAGAGGATTACAGTTTGGTGTACCAGTACTCTGAACGACCTGGTAGGGAAACTGCAACGTCTATGAGTAATCTAAGAAAATGGAACAACGTTTAAGACACTGGCTGGACGGGCTGTAAGGCTTTATACTGGTTCCATGACAAAGCGTTTACTGTCTTTTATGGTGTTGTTGTGTTTAAGCCTATTGATCGTGTCACCGGTTTTTGGCTGGCATATTCATCATTCCTGTTCAAATTGTCATCATGGGTTTGAAACACATTCTTCTTCTCATGCAGAACATGGCTCACATCCCGATGAGTGTCAGGCCGAAAATCTCTACCAGCACGTAACAGAGCAGGGCATGGTGCTTAAAAAAGCAGAGCCCGTTGTGATTTATACGGATATTGCCTTTCTTTTCACCCCTGTCAGCTGTGTCGTCCCTCTTGATAGTTCCATTGAAAATAAAACCTGGACAGACAGCGATGTTGGCTATCAGGTTTCCTCGTATTTCATATCCTCTATTGCATTCAGGGCCCCTCCACAACAGCTTTCCTAAGTTCCGTTTTAGTATTATAACGAAGGAGACTGTACTATGAATTCCCTAAAAACCGGGGGGGTATTGATATATATAATTTTGGCATTTCCCTGCTTACTGGCGGCCGAAACGATGTCAGTTCACACTGCGATTCAACATATGTTGAAAACGCATCCCGCCATTCGTGCGGCTGAGGCTGAAAAATCGGCATTATTTAAAATGGTTGAGACGACCCAACAAGGCCAAAATCCGGAAATGGAGGTTGGACTTGGCCAAAAACAAGACGGCGTGTCCACGGGTCTGACCGTTGAGGCTACGCTAAAACAGCCGCTGGTTTTTTCCGGGAAGGCTGAGCATAAAAAAGCTGTTGCTTTGCAGGATGTTCTGATTCAGGATTTTGTGATCAAACAGTTAAAGGCTGAACTGGTGCATGCTGTGCTGATTCAGGCTGCGCAGCTGGAGTTGATAGGTAAAAAAATGACCTTGAATCAAAAACGGATGAAAAAATTGAACTGGATTAAGCAGTATATTAACAGCCGGCCTTTTGTGTCTCCACAGAAGAGGTTGGAGCTTCGGCTTGTGGAAAGTGATTTGAAATCGCATCAGTTGGAAGAGTTGGAGTTAAACGCGGAGGCAGATAGGTGTAGGCAAACTTTAAGCCAGCTTGTTGGGCAGCCTGTTTATGGGTTTTTGGATATGGGGACTGTGGATGATTATGTGGATATGAAGGGGGGGTATGATGGGTTTTTGAGGGAGAACCCGGGATTGCGAGTGATGGCTTTGGTAGTAGAAAAAGTAAGGCTGGAGACTCGGGTTTTTACGGCTGAAAACGCTTCGAGGGTGGATCTCTTTGGCCGGTACGCGTCGGAATCTGCTTCGGGGAGGGATCAGTTTTTGAGTGTGGGACTTGGTGTCGAGCTTCCGGTTGTCGATAAAAACACGGTGATGACAGCTATTCAATCGGATAAACAAAAGGCTTTGGATCTGCAGCTTAAACAGGAGACGCAGAAAAAAGAGGCGCAGTGGCAAGTCGCGCTATCCGATTTAAATCGTGCCAAACGTGTGTTGTCGTTATATTCCTCAGACTGGGTGCTTCAAATGGAATCCGGCCTCGATCAGGCCATTGATGCCTTTAAAAAAGGTCAGACTGATTTACTAAGCGTACTGGAATTGGAATCCCAATGGGTATCTGCAGCTTACATGCAGTACACCGCACAACGTGACGTTATCAATTCCTACGGAGAGTTCGCCGAATTATCCGGTAAAACCTCCCTTTCAGGAGACACATTATGATAAATCGATGGTTAAAACGTGCTTTATCCCATAGAGTCTGGGTGCTGGCTTTCATCGCAGCTGCCGCAGGAATCGGATTATGGACCTTACCCCAACTCAGTATCGATGCCGTTCCCGATATTACCAATGTTCAGGTCGTCATCAATACAAAAACCGGTGCTTTGGATCCCGAACAAATCGAAAAAACCGTCACCAATTACATCGAAATGGAAATGGGCGGTATATCCAGAGTGGAAGATGTCAGATCTCTATCCAAATACGGTTTGTCTCAAGTCACCCTAGTGTTTAAAGATCACACCGATATTTACTGGGCCAGACAGCAGGTCTCCGAGCGTCTCCAGACCGTAAAAGAGCAGCTTCCTTCCGGCATGTCACCCGAGCTTGCTCCCATTACCACAGGCCTTGGCGAAGTATTGATGTACGTGGTTTTACCGAAACCCAATTCCGCTTTAAGCAAGAAACCTGAAATCGAACAGCTTCGTTATCTGCGAACAGTTCAGGACACGATAATCCGTCCGTTTTTAAAATCAAAAGTCCAAAACGTAGCCGACATTGATTCTACGGGAGGATTTAAAAAAGAAATTCATATTGATGTAGAGCCTCAAAAACTGGCGGCTTACGGCATTAGTCTGGATCAGCTGACCAAACAGCTGGAACGGTTGGGAGAAAATGCTGGAGGAGGGTACATCGAACAGGATGGAAATCAGGTGGTGGTGCGCTCTAAAGGCACGGTTCCTGATTTGGAGACGCTAAAACGGTTTCCGGTTAAGCTTTCTGTATCTGGAACTCCTGTTCAGCTTCAGGATTTAGCTTTGGTGAGAGAGGATCAGGCCCAACGTCTGGGAGCTTCAACTTATGAAGGAAAAGAAGCGGTTTTAGGAACAGTGTTGATGTTAAGCGGTGCCAATTCCAGGCAGGTTGCCAACGATGCTGATGCAGCTCTCAAAGCACTGACTTTACCTGATGATGTAACCATAAACGTAGTCTATACACGGTCATTTCTCGTCAATGCCACAATCCAGACAGTTGCAAAAAACCTGGCTGAAGGTGCCTTTCTGGTTATTGTTGTTCTCGTCCTGATTCTGGGAAGTTTCCGCGCTGCATTAATTGTAGCCTCCATCATCCCCATAGCTATGCTGATTGCTGTTGCCGGCATGAAACCCCTAGGTATCTCCGCCAACCTGATGAGCCTCGGCGCCATCGATTTTGGCCTCCTCGTAGATGGTGCAGTCGTCATCGTTGAAAATGTGTTGAGACAGATGCGTCAGTCGCCAGTGGTTTTATCCTCAAAAGAAAAACTAAAACTGGTTTGGACCGCTTCAAAAGATGTAATGGGCCCCGTGTTACTTGGCCTCATTTTGATTATGCTGGTTTACATCCCGGTTCTGTCTTTGGAAGGCATTGAAGGCAAGATGTTTAAGCCGATGGCCGCAACCGTATTGCTGGCTTTGGGTGCTGCCCTTATTACCACGTTCCTACTCATTCCGGTACTAAGTTATTTTATGCTGAAATCGACACATGACGAAAAAGAGCCTTTGCTTTTTAGAGGCTTTCAAAAAGTGTTTTCTCCTGTCATCACAGCGGGTTTTTCATTTCCTAAAACCGTTGTGGTCGTGGCTGTTGGTTTGTGTCTTTTGGCCTGTATTTTGTATGGACGAATGGGCTCTGATTTTATGCCGCCTTTAGATGAAGGCGATATGGTCATCAACATGTCCAGAGACAGTAAAATTTCCATCGATACCTCCGTGGCCATCCAAAAAAAGTCTGAAGCTGTAGTTACCAAAATTCCTGGCATAACCACCGTGTTTTCCAGAATGGGAACCCCAGAATCTGCTACCGATCCCATGGGCCCTCATTTGTCGGATACGTTTATTGTGTTGAATAAAGATCATAAAACCTGGCCTCAAAAAAATGGGAAAACGGTTACAAAGTCTGAGTTTTTTGAGGTGATAAAAGAAAAATTGGAGGCCTTGAATATCGAGCAGGAAATCTCCATGGCCCAACCCATTGAAATGCGGTTTAACGAGATTCTGGAAGGAAGCCGGGCAGATATTTCGCTTCGGATTTTTGGCCCGGATTTAGATCGCCTGGCCCAGCTTTCAGATCAGATTCTGGAGACGTTGGAGTCTGTAAAAGGAACAGAAATAGAACTGGATGCCTTAACCGCTTTATGGAAAAGCCCGGTATTAAATGTGGTTCCCGATACATCCAGATTAATTGCTTATGGTCTTCATCTGGACGATGTTCACCTCATTATCGAAACGGCGATGACAGGGCGCCAGATTGGCAGCTTTTATGCGGATAACTGGCGCTATCCCATTGTCGTCAGACTGGCTGAAGAACACCGAGGTTCCCCTCAATCCATTTCAAATATTGCCATTTCGCTTCCTGAAGGCGGTAGCATTCCATTATCCCAGGTATCCACCCTTCGTGAAGAAAGTCAGGTAACAACCATTGCTCACAGTAATGGAAAACGGTATGCCGGTTTGTCTATCAATCTGGATGGCCGAGATGTCCAAAGTGTTGTTTCAGAGGCTAAAACACGTATCCATGCCTTATCCATCCCAAAAGAATACACACTCGAATGGGGCGGTCAGTTTGAAAATCTCCACAGCGCCAAACAACGCCTGATGATGATTATCCCACTGACACTCTTAGCCGTTTTTATTCTGGTTTTTGGTTATTTAAAACATCTTAAACAAACCATTGTTGTATTAGTCAGCATTCCTTTTGCTGTAACCGGAGGTGTTTTTTCGTTGTATCTCAGACATCTTCCTTTAACGGTTTCGGCCGGAATAGGGTTTATCGCTTTGATGGGAATTGCTCTGTTAAATGCGCTTGTACTGATGACGTTTATAAATCAGCTGAAACAATCTGGATTATCTACCCGTGAGGCCGTACGAAACGGTGTTATGATTCGGTTAAAACCGGTTCTGTCCACGGCGTTGGTGGCCAGCCTTGGTTTTATCCCCATGGCCTTGAACACCGGCATCGGGTCAGAGGTTCAGCGTCCATTGGCAACCGTTGTTATCGGAGGGCTAATTACCTCCACATTACTGACGCTGGTAGTTATCCCCCAGCTGTTGCTTTGGATTGAAAAAGAGTAAACGACTGTAAAAAAAGGGGCGTTAAAAGGGGGGGATTCCTTTTTGAAAATTTCATGCTACTTTATTGAATATGGGTAATATTGCAAAGACGGAAAACCCGTCTGCTGTATTAACAGCATTAGTGGAAACCTTGTCTATGGCATCCACGCTTCCGGCAATTACCAAGGCTGTTGCCGAATCGGCCAGGCTTCTCACAGGTGCTGATGGGTCCACGTTTGTTTTGCGTGAAGGAAACAAATGTTATTACGTCGATGAAAATGCTATTGAACCCCTGTGGAAGGGATTAAAATTCCCTTTAGAGGCTTGTATCAGTGGCTGGAGTATGCTGAATAAGCAAACCGTTGTCATACAGGATATTTATGAAGATTCCAGAATTCCTCACGATGCCTACAGGCCTACCTTTGTTAAAAGTTTATGTATGGTTCCCATTCGTCAGCAAAATCCCATAGGTGCTATTGGAAATTATTGGGCAAATGGCTACTGTCCATCCCAGGAAGAAATAAAATTGTTACAGGTTCTGGCCAACAGCACCTCAATAGCTTTGGAAAATCTGGAATTAAAAACCAGCCTCCAGAAATTTAATGATGAAAGTCAGTTTTTACAGGACAGGGAAAAACAGCTTGAAACCGCGTTGCATACCATGGCACATAATCTAAAACACCCGCTTACCGCCATGATGGGCTTTGCCGAACTGCTACAAATTCGTTTGCAGGATCAACTTGATGATAAGTTGAATGGTTATTTTCGATCTATTTTAAAAACAGGCTATCAGGCGAATGAAAGTATTAAAAAAATGCTGGCTTTATACAGTGTGAGTCAGAGCAAGATTGATAAACAGACCGTTAATATAACACTCATGTGTCAGGAGCTGGCGGAACAATTTAAGATGAATGCTCCAGACCGTAAAATCACCGTGGATATTGCGGAAGACTTAACCGTTTATGCAGATTTTGCCCTGCTTAACATTGTTTTGGAGAATTTGATGTCCAATGCCTTCAAATTTACCAGCAAAAAAGTTGAAACGGTTATCCGATTTGGACATCATGACGAAACACATTCAACTGTTACCTTTTTTATATCGGACAACGGTGTTGGTTGGGATCCTGCTTATACATCCAAACTTTTTCATCCTCTCGAGCGATTGCATTCCGAATCTGAATTTCCGGGTACTGGTCTTGGCTTATCGTCTGTAGCCCGAATTTTAGAGCTTCATGGTGGCAGTATTCGTGCTGAAGCCAGTCTTAATCAGGGTGCTGTCTTTTATTTTACGTTACCCAAACACTAACCTTTTAAATTTTCTGATCGATTATGGTATTCTTTAGACCCTGAAAGGGACTTTTTTATGAAAAGGCCTTTTTTATGCACAAAATCCTTGCTGTACCCTTCAGACATCCCAAAAAAATCTATCCAAATGGTCACGCTTATTTTGAATCTTCTTTTAAGTTTATTAGGCTCATGTTGTCTTGCTTTAGAGCCAGGTTCCTGGCCATCCCGATTCACGCAGACATTGTTTATCCCTTAAATCCCTTTGTTCGTGCCCTTGATAACTGTTTAAACAGCCTTCATGTGGCCCGATCTAATCCCACAACTATTAGCAGTACTACAGAGTGTGGTACTCATTTAAAAATCTGCCTGGATGAACTTGCAGGTTTATTGAAGCCCGGGAATTTGGATTTTCCTCCAACACTGGTAACCGAGCTTATGTCTACTGTACTCACTGCGTTGCAACAACATGGATTAAATGATGAACAGTGCAGGGGCTTTTTTTTGGAGGTTTTGAGATCGAGCTATCGTCCGTTCCATTCTGGCTATGAACAGCTGATAAACACATGTTGTACGGTATTGAACTCTCCTGATTTTGAACAGGCTATTAAGGGCTACAGGGATACGTTGGACAGCCAATTGAACGATTTTTTGGAATCAATCTTCACACAAAATTCCGAGGATGCCTGCACGGCTTTGATTAGATTCTACGATCGTGTTCACAACCAACATGAAAAGAACGCCTTTTTCGGCTACATGGTTGCAAACGGCCTTCTTACTGATGTTGAGCGCAATCCCTGTCAGTTTGAGGTTGAAAATCTCATTTTACAGGATGTCATGAGTCAAAGACCGGTTTTGAATGCTTCATTATTTATGGTGGTTATCAGGCAGCTGACAGAATCCAAGTGTCACGATCCGCTTAGTTTTTTGGTTGTTTTCGATGAGTTATGCCAGGTTCTTCCTAACAGAAACGTTTTGAAAAATGAGTTTTTTGGACGATTATCCTCAAAGATGCAGTCTGCCGTTTATTACGAATTGTTGAAAAGCCCTAAGCAGGAGCAAAATAAACCGTTGAGGCGCTTTTTTAAACAAACAGGTGTTATCCCACATCAGATTACACCCGATGGTTTTTTAATTCCCAATCCTCCTGTAAAACCAAGTCCACGTTCCACGCCTGTTAAACGAACTTTTTCAATGGCCAGCCAAACAGAGTTGCAGGCAAGTCTTATTGCTAAAAGCATTCTTCAGGCTCCTTTTTGTGACACGGAGGCTATTCATATCAAATTAAGAAGTCTCAATAGCGAGCCTTTAAACACCGTACTGGATACGTTGAGGCAAACACATCGAACTCTCGAAACGGCCTTGCATTCTGATGGACCCTCATCGTCTGCCTTACCTCCGTTTTCCCTTGAACGTTATGTGCCTTTGCTCTGTACATCACATGCTGCAACGCTGCAGGTGTATAACCATGGCGTTAGCATTGTTTACTCCATGTTGTCGACTATGTTTTCAACTCAGGAGTCTACTCTTCAGGCCTGTTATAAACGTTACATTCAAGACCCCTTTTCCAGTATTCTAGCCGTTATGAGTCGAATGGTTCAGAAAAACAGTTTAGACAGGGTAGAGCAGCTGATTGGTAATGGACAGTTTCAGGATGCGTTACCTTTGTTGCAAGGTCTTGTCGCTATTGAATCGGGGTCTTCGATTGTTGTGCCCCTTCATAACCTGCTCACACGGTATATTGGACTTCCAGATCTTTTGGGGAATACATCGTCTTCGTCATCATCCATGACTTTGGAACAATTTAAAGTGGAGTTTTTAAGGCAATTGGGGACGGTTAAGCGACAATTGGGGGTTGGTGATGTTGTTGAAAGTGTTCGGGAGGAGATAGTGATGAGGGAGTAGGGGGTGTAGGGCTATAAAATTTCATAGCTACATAGCTACATAGCTACATAGCTACATAGCTACAGACTACCCCGTCAGCTGCGCTGCCACCCCTTCTGGGAAGGGGAATTTTTGTTGATTCTATATCTGTTATCACTCTAGTGTCACCCCAGCGGAGGCTGGGGTCCAGGCTGTTTTTATTCAAACTGGATTCCAGCCACTGCTGGAATGAGACAGCATCATAAATGCAATCACAGTTGTTAAAATCCCCTTCTCAGAAGGGGTGGCAGCGCAGCTGACGGGGTAGTCTGTAGTTGTGAGGTTGAAGGTGCCATGAAGGTGCCACCAATGAAGGTGCCAGGGTTCTAACCGAGAAGAGGTGCCAGGGTAAATTAAGGAGGTACCCACTCATTTTTATATATCAAAACCCGTCCCAATAAGATAAAATAAAAAGACTCTCATTAAAAACGAAAGGTTCATTTTATGGCTAAAACAGGTACATATTTAAACTTCCCAAGAAACACGGAGACGGTTTTTAATTTTTACAAATCCGTTTTTGGTGGCGATTTTGTAGGCGGGATTCATCGTTTTTCTGATATCCCCGCAAGCCCCGAGCATCCACCTCTTTCCGATTCGGACAAAAACCTCATCATGCACGTTTCCCTCGAGCTTCCCGGCGGCCATATGTTAATGGGTACCGATGCTCCAGAGTCCATGGGTTTTAACGTAACCGTTGGCAACAACGTTCACATCAGCCTTGAACCCGATAGCCGTGAAGATGCCGATAAACTATTTAATGCCTTATCCAAAGGTGGAAAAGTAAGCATGCCGCTTCAGGATACCTTTTGGGGTGCTTATTACGGATCCTGTACCGATCAGTTCGGCATTCAATGGATGGTCAATTTCCCAACCAAATAAAGGAGTACACAATGTTTTTGAAAATAAGTGCAGGTATTGGTGTTCTAGTGGCCGCATTTTTGATTTATGTAGCCGTTCAACCAGCCGATTTTAAGATTTCCAGACAAATAACCATTCATGCAAAACCGGAAGTCATTTTCCCATATATCAATAATTCCAAAAAAGGCTACGAATGGATGCCCTGGAAAGAGATTGATCCACAGGTTGTCATCACCATGACAGGCCCTGAAGAAGGTGTTGGTGCTGGATCCAGCTGGACAAGCAAAGGCAAAATGGGCGAGGGAAAAGCGGTGGTTACCGAAAGCATCCCAAATAAATCCGTTAAAACCGAATTAACCTACACAAAACCCATGGCCATGACCCAGCAGGCAGAAATGACTCTGGTTGAAGGCCCTGACGGTACCGTGGCAAACTGGACAGTTACAGGTAAAAATACCTTTATGGGACGTTTGTTTTGCACCTTTATGAATATGGATAAAATGGTGGGCGGCCAATTTGAAAAAGGATTGAACACGTTGAAGGGGATTGTTGAAGGTCCCGATAAAAAATAACGGTTTCATGCGTGAAATAGGGGGGCGCATGCCCAAACCACACGTTTCAATCGCACGGTCCAATGTCGCACGGCCCAAGGTAGAGACGCATAATTATGCGTCTCTTTTTTTTGCATGGTGACCGATAACGTTAAAATGAATTACCGATGGTTTTGGTGAGAAAAATGGTTTTTTTGGTTTTGGTTTTTTTGGTTTTGGTTTTGCGGCATGGGTGTGCGATATACATGGGGTTTTATGGGGTGGTGTTGAGGAGACGCATAATTATGCGTCTCTACCAAACGAAAATGAAAATGAATGAAAATGAAAATTAAATGGGGGATATTGGCCTCCATGGGCGTCAACGTGCATTTTTGGTAAAATGGGCCCATGTCTGTTTTATTCAGCGTTCAGAATCTTAGTGCCGTTCAGGGATCGAAAACCCTGTTTCAAAACATTGCGTTTGGCATTGAGGACGGCGAAAAATGTGCGTTAATCGGGGTAAACGGTTGTGGGAAAACCACGCTTTTATCTCTTATTCAGGAGGCTGTTCAAACCCCTCATCCTAACGTGATGGTCAGGCAGGGGCTTTCTATTGGCTATCTTCCCCAGCTTCCTTTCTTTTCTCCTGACGATACCATTCTCGATCATTTATTCTCGTCTCAAAGTAAAATTGTGCGGTCCATCAAGCAATATCATGCGGTTTTGGATCAGCTGGAAACCCATCCTTCTCCCGATCTCGAACGTCAGCTTGCCGAGGCGTCCGAAACCCTGGATCATCTCGATGCCTGGCCTTACGAACAACGTGTGGCCTCTATTTTAAAAGAGTTGCATATTCATGATCTCACCCAAAAAATGGCAGCGCTTTCGGGTGGGATGATTAAAAAAATAGGGCTGGCTCAGACTTTTTTTGAGGATGTTGATTTATTGATTCTGGACGAACCTACGAACCATCTGGATGTTGAGACCATTCAATGGCTGACAGTTGCCTTAAAAAAGAGGCCAAGCGCGGTGTTGATGGTGACCCACGACCGGTATTTTCTGGATAGCATCTGCACCAAAATTTTTGAGATCGACCAGCAGACCCTGTTTACGATTCCTGGAAATTATCAGCGGTTTTTAGAGCAGCGGGATTTCCGTTACAGCTCACAAAAACGGGAACAGGATGTGATTCAATCCACCTTAAGACGGGAAATGGAATGGCTTAAACGAGGCCCAAAAGCCAGATCCACCAAACAAAAAGCCAGAAAAGACCGCATTTATGACATGATGAGCTCCAAAAAATTCAGCCCCGAGGCGGTTTTAGAGCTTGGTGTTCAGCATCAACGTCTGGGTAAAAAAATTATTGATGTTAAAAAGATTAAGAAATCCTTCAACGGGCAGCTTGTAATTACCGATTTTACCTACGCGTTTACAGCCGGTGAAAAAATCGGGGTTATTGGGCCGAACGGTGTTGGAAAAACCACGTTTTTAAATGTGATGACAGAGCAGCTTGAACCCGATTCCGGCACCATTGAAGTGGGCCAAAACACCCGCTTCGCCTATTTTGACCAACATAGCCGGGTTTTAGACGACGATAAAACCATTTACGAGCATATATCCTCTATCGGTGACACAATCGAATTGTATGACGGTTCCAGATTGTCGGCCTCCAAATTGCTGGAGCGGTTTTTATTTCCCAGCCAGATGCTGTCTACCCTGATCGGAAAACTGTCTGGTGGAGAAAAACGCCGCCTTCATCTGGTGTCTTTGTTGTTATCCAACCCCAATTTTCTGGTATTTGATGAACCTACAAACGATCTGGATATTATCACGTTGTCTGTGCTTGAGGATTTTTTACACGCTTTTAGGGGCTGTATTCTCATTATTTCCCACGATCGTTATTTTATGGATCGAGTGATAGACAAACTCTTTATTTTCGAAGGACAGGGCAAAATTAGGCCTTTTGTGGGTAGTTATACGGATTATCTGGACACCCTTGCTGACATAGAAGAGGCCCAGAAAGCGGCTGTCGTATCGAAGCCTCAGGAAAAGCCGTCTGCATCCACTGAAAAGAAACGCCTGACCTATGGCGAAACCCAGGAATTTAAAAAACTGGAACAGGATATTCATAACCTTGAAGATGAAAAAGTTCGATTAACCAATCTTTTTTCATCACCTGATGTCCCAGCTTCCGATTATGAAACCTCCGGGAAACGGCTGGTGGAAATCGAGCAGCTTCTGGATGAAAAACTGAAACGGTGGGAGTATCTGGCCGACTATGCGTAGGATTCCGGCACCCGCACTTGGGCTTTTACTGGGGGCTTTGGGAATCTTGTGTTTTAGTTTGACTGTGCCCTTAACGAAGGTTGCGCTTGAGGGGTTTTCGCCGTTATTTATTGCTATCGGACGAGTCAGTATTGCGGGAACGTTGGCGGCATTGCTGGCTGTTTTATCCGGTAAAAGCTGGCCGGAAAGACGCCACTGGCCATCCATTTTTATTATTTCGGCGGGCATTTCCATAGGGTTTCCGGTGTGCCTCAGTATGGCTTTAAGTCAAACCGGTGCTTCTCATGCCGGGCTGGTGATGACGATTATTCCCTTGTTTACGGCTATTGTTGGCTCGTTTATTACAAAGACAAAACAAAGCATGTTGTACTGGACACTGACCTTTCTGGGCTGTCTGGTGATGCTGGCCTATGTGATGTGGAACAGCGGCCTTACGCTTGTACCTGCGGATGGCTGGTTGCTTGTGGCTTCCATTGCAGCCTCCATTTCCTACAGTGTAGGTGCGCGACTTACAAAGGAAATTGGCGGTTTGAACACCATTTCCTGGGCCTTGATTTTTATTCTGCCGCTCACAATCCCCTGTTTTTTAGGGTTGTTGTATGTTTATCATCCCATTCATCATCCGTCGTTTGCTGCCATAGGCTCTTTTTTATACCTAGCGCTGATCAGTCAGTTTTTGGGATTTGTGCCCTGGTACTCGGGTCTTCATCTGGGAGGGATTGCTAAAGTATCCCAAATCCAGCTTCTTCAAACTTTTTTTACCCTTATTTTCTCTTATTTTTTGTTGGGAGACCGCATCAGCTGGCATGGATGGGTTGTAGCTGTCATTATTGTTTTGATTATCGTCATGATTAAAAAAATAAAGGATTAGATTTTCTAATGAAACAATGGCTGGCAGGTATGTTATGTGTGATGATGATGGCGCCCGTTTATGCTGAAACGGTTCCGACAAAGTCTGCCCAGCAGCGTCTTGAAAGCCTGGCTTTGAGCGATAAAACAAACCGTGAAGCCTCCAGCTTATTTTCCTATGTGTTAAGCGGAGCCTGCCTGGTTCCTGTGTTTTTTGAGCCTGACATGAAGACAAAATCCTATTTGGTAGCTGCCAGTCTTGGATTTTTTGGATTGGGTGAGGTTGGCAAAAACCATTGGAAACTTCCCAGTGAAATCGAAAAAGAACTTGTGGACGCATCAATACCTTCTCATAAACAAAAAATGGCCGAAATGGCCCTAAAACGACTGTCTGACGGGGCATTTCAGGACAGGATGGTAGCGTTTGGTTCCAATTTGATTACGGGGTTGATTGTGTATACGTTGCTTCAAAATCAATCTCCAAACACGGATTATAGGCCTACACTGATTGTTCAGGGGGTGTTTGCGCTTGGCAATCTGTTTGTGGAAACGCCGTATGAAAAAGAATACAAGAGTTTTTTAGAGGATGAGAAAAACAGCCGTTTGAAATAGACGATCTACTTTTCTTTGGCGAAATCAATAAAGCCTTTTAAATACGAAATGTCCTGATCTGCGGAGCGAATTCCTACGTAAATATGTTTATGAATCCCTGTTTGTCCCAGTGGAATAGCGGTTAGCGGATGCTGTTTTTGGTAATACTCGATAAGCCAGTCGGGCAGGGCGGTGAGGCCTCTGTTAGCGGATACAAGTTGCATCATTAAATCCGTGGACTGCATGGTTTTATGGGTGGCCGGTCTGTAGTTGGCCGGGATCAGAAACTGGGTGAAAATATCCAGTCTTTCCATGGGAACGGGGTAGGTAAACAGAGTTTCTCCTGAAAAATCGTCTGGATTTAAAAACGGATGACGGCTTAAGGGATTTAAAGGGCTTAAAACCGCTTTGAATTCGTAATCAAAAACCGGATAAAACTCCAGCCCGTTTTTGTACACTGGATCCGGGGTAATCACCACATCAATTTCATGATCGATTAACGCCGAAAACGCATTAAACCGAAACTGTTCCTCAACATCCAGATCCACGCCCGGAAAGGCCTGAATAAACTTTTTCACCACACCATTCAGCCAGTGCCTGCAGGGATGACATTCCATCCCGATTCTCAAGCCTCCCTGTTTGCCCTGAGAAAATTGCTTCAAGGCCTGTACCGCATGTTCAAATTGAGGCAAAACCCGTTCGGCAAGTTCTACAAGATAGCGTCCACTTTGGGTAAAACGCAGGGTTCGCCCCTGTTTTTCCATCAGTTTTGTCTGCAGGTTTGTTTCCAGTTTTTTAAGAATATGACTGACAGCCGACTGGGTAAGATGCAGATGTTTTGAGGCTGCCGTTACCGTACCCAGACAGTGAATACTGTGAAGGACGTCCAGATGAATGCGGTCTATAACAGGATTTAATATATGATTTTTTTTCATGGATTTCTCAGAATAAATCATTATTATTCATTTATTATGTTCTGTAAACTACCGGTATTTGCATCAATTTTTAGAGAAAAGGATGAGAATTATGGTTACGGTACATAACCTGGGTTTTCCCAGAATTGGTAAACAAAGAGAGTTAAAAACGTTATTGGAAACGTATTGGAAAGGCGGTAAATCTCAGGACGAGCTGCTACAGGCTGCGTTGAAGATTTATTCAAAAAATCTAAGTGATCAGGGCCACCTGGATTGGGTTCAGGCTGGAGATTTTTCTCTTTACGATCATATGCTGGATACCAGTTTGTTAGTCGGAAATTTGCCTGATCGGGCTGCGGATGAGAAAAGTCATTGGGTGGATCAGTATTTTCGTGCGGCAAGAGGGCGTTCTGTTGAACACGACTGTTGCTCTGTTCGTGCCGGAGAAATGACAAAATGGCTGGATACGAATTATCACTATATCGTGCCGGAGTTTTCTGCTCAGACACAGTTCAGCCTAAATCCCGAGTGGCTGTTAACGCAGATAGAGGAAGCGAAAAAGCTGGGAAAACCCATCAAGCCTGTTGTGGTTGGGCCTTTGACATATCTGTACCTGGGAAAAGTTCTGGATGAATCGTCCGTACTGGATTTGCTGGATCCGTTGTTAGCTCAATATCAGGCCTTATTCCTAAGGCTAAAACAGGAAGGAATCACCTGGGTACAGGTAGACGAACCCATTCTCGTTACCGAATTATCCGAAACCTGGAAAAACGCTTTCCAAAAAGCCTATTCCCAATTAAACACAGGTTCCCTAAATATTCTTCTCGCAACCTATTTTGACCGTTTGGATTCCAACGCCGACTGGATATGCCACTTACCGGTAGCCGGCCTCCATATCGATGCCGTAAACGCAAAATCTGATCTTCCTGCTGTGCTGACTTTATGGCCAAAAGAAAAGGTTTTATCGCTTGGGGTTGTAGATGGTCGTAATATCTGGAAAACCGATTTAACCGCTGTTTTAGAGTGGTTAGAGCCTGTTTATGAACAGCGTCCTGATACGTTGTGGCTGGCCCCGTCCTGCTCTCTGCTTCATGTGCCTGTGGATTTGCTTCAGGAACAGGACTTGGATGATGATGTGTACTCCTGGTTTGCCTTTGCTGTTCAAAAACTGGATGAAATTCGATTGCTGGCTCTGGTTTTTAATCAGGGTAAAGCGTTTGTGTCGGCTGCTTTAAAAGCTAACGCAGATAGCATACAAAACCGAAAAATATCGTCCCGGATTCATAATCCAGCCGTAAAATCAGCGGTTGCATCGGCCAGTTACCGTCATTTGGGAACCCGGCAGTCGGCGTTTAACATCAGAAAAGATAGTCAGCAAAAAACGTTGAATTTGCCTCTTTTTCCTACCACGACAATTGGGTCTTTTCCTCAAACGGCAACTATTAGAAAAAAGCGATTAGCCTATAAAAAAGGTGAGATCACCACCGACCGTTATGTGGCCGATATTCAGTATGAAATTGCAAGTTGCATTCGTGAGCAAGAGGCTTTAGGTCTGGATGTTCTGGTTCACGGTGAGGCTGAACGTAACGACATGGTGGAATATTTTGGCGAACAGCTGGACGGATTCTGCTTTACCCGATACGGCTGGGTTCAATCTTACGGATCACGTTGTGTGAAGCCGCCGATTATTGTGGGAGATGTGTCCCGTCCGACTCCTATGACTGTACAGTGGAGTGTCTTTGCTCAATCGTTGAGTACAAAACCGGTGAAAGGCATGTTAACCGGTCCTGTAACAATTTTGAACTGGTCGTTTGTCCGTGATGATCAGGAGCGTTCCGAGACGTGTCTGCAGCTGGCCTTGGCTTTACGGGAAGAGGTTTTGGATCTGGAGAAGGCTGGTATTACGATTATACAAATTGACGAAGCGGCTTTACGTGAACGGCTTCCGTTGCGTCGGGCAGACTGGAAAACGTATCTGAACTGGGCGGTGGAGTCGTTTCGGATTACGGCAAACGGCGTTAAAGATACAACCCAGATTCATACGCATATGTGTTATTCCGAGTTTAACGACATCATCGAAGATATTGCAAAAATGGATGCAGATGTTATTACCATCGAAACCTCACGCTCCAACATGGAGTTGCTGGATGCTTTTGAAACGTTTAATTATCCCAACGACATTGGGCCTGGCGTCTATGACATCCATTCCCCAAATGTCCCAACCGTAGAATCCATGCTGGCCCTGATGGTAAAAGCGACAGAGTTTGTTCCTGCCGGTCAGCTGTGGGTAAATCCGGATTGCGGACTTAAAACCAGAAACTGGCCCGAGGTCAAAGAAGCTTTATCCAATATGGTGACGGTTGCGGCAGAGCTGAGATCTTATAAATCCAAATCCATTGAAACTCCATAAGCGCCATCTGTAGAAGAAAAGTTCATTTTTGATCCTTTTGAGATCACGGAAATGCCGGATGAGAATACTTGTCTGGCATTTGCCATTCTTACTTCTTTCCAGCCGCTATATAAGCTGATTCCGGTAACAGGACAGTATTCAATCCCCACAGATTTTAACCCGTCACTGCCTTTAACCTGACCGATAAGTGACACCGTTTTGGACAACAGGCATTTTCCCGACAAAATAAGATCCGTAGGAACAGCCAGTGTAGACGATGTTTTAGACGGTGATTTATCCGATAAAGACGGCTGTCCATCGAAAGACACCGAAGAGGTTTCTGTTTGTAAGGCCACGTCCATATCGACATTGCCGTTTGAGCCAAAATCTAAAAAACAATCCTGAGACAATGTTGTTTCAAGTGTTCTTGAACTTGAAAACACAGGTGAGATCGTATTTTGAGGACAGTCGTTTGAAAGAGCGAACGACGGGCAACTTAAACATCCAACCGTAAAAAGTGCTGCAATTACTTTACTGTAAGCCATAACGTGATCCCCCGATTCAGTTAATGGGTATTCTGTTTTGAAAGTTTAAGCTGTTCTTTTTTGACCGTGATGATTAAACTTTAAAAACAAAATATGTACTGTGGTTATTCCCTTTGAGAGTGAATTTAAACATCATGACCTTATCCAAGATTTTGGCCGTTGCCGTTAATTCAGATTTCTCCAGTGTTGCTTAATCCTTAAAGATTAACCTCGTTTGCAGATTGGATGATGGTACCCTTTATTGCCGCCATGATGCTGCTTTCATCAATGGTTTTTTGAGGAACTCTGTAAAAAGCCCCGCGTCTATGTAAAAACCCTATCCAGTCACTGGCTGGCTTTCCTGACGCTTGAATATAAGCGGATACGGCTTTCAGCTGTTTTTCGGACAGGTAGGTATCGCCCTGATACAGACGTAGAAGACCTCTGTATAAATCCACCTTATCTCTCATTTTTTTCGGGATATCTTTGCTATTACGTTCAGCAACAACGGGTAAACCTTCATGGATTGGGAGGATGCAATAATTGCTGTTACCCCACCAACGGCTAAACGATCGTAAATCTCTTTGACAGATGAGGTAGATTTTATTGTCCATCATCACAAAAAATGAGGCTGGTTTGTAGATGGGTTGATCTGTAAGCGGACTGCTTTTTTCAGTAGATAAAAACATTTCAGTAGCCAAAATCTCTGGAGGAAATAGTTTTTCTGCCTGAGGAAGCGGATGTGTATGTTCGGTGTAATCGATTGAAAACCAGGAGTCTATTTCTGAGGGTTGCAGTCTGGAAAGATCATGACGGGTTTGCGTGTTTGTAGAGGTTTCCGTTTCGGTGGCTGTTTCGGTTGAGGTTTGAGTTTGAACCTTGACACTGCCTTGATTTTTGCTGCTTACGGTTGTGGGAAAGTCCCCAGGTTGTGTGGCCAGTTTACGTAGATCGGAAAGCTCGAATGGAGATAAAATGGCTGTAAATTTTTGTTGGATGTCAACGGCTGTTTTTTGCAGAAAATCATAAGGTGTGAGGTCTAGCTCTGCGTTTCCGAACAGGGCAACGGGATCTGAAACGACATCGTCTTTAAAGGCGGACAGACAGACCTCTTTAAGTTGAGGGCTTAGCGTTTCTTCTGCTAAAAGCGCAAAGGCTTTTTGTCTGACGATTACCATCATCTGTTGAAGTCTGAATTGGAAGTTTTGTTGTTTTTGTTTGAAGATATGCTGCTGGGAAATCGCCTCAAAAACAGCTTCATTTGAGAGAGGATGCTCGATAGTGGTTTTAAGTGCTTTGGCAAAAAAGGCATGGGTTGAGCGTGCCATCAGGATATTGATGCTGTGGTGGCCTTCCGTGAGCAGTCTCATGCGGCCGATGGCCTGGATGAAGTGGTTGGGATCAATACGGTCGGAGAGAAGGACTTTGGCTTTAAATCCTTTGGGGTGGAGGATGTTGCGGCCTCGTGTATCGGCGGTTCTGTAAAAGGCAACTGCATTTTCCGGGTAAGGCTGATCGGCGGAATATTCGGATACCAGCCCTTTGCGGGAAACGACCATTGTTTTTCCGTCTGCCGGATTAACCAGAATAATATGATCGACCCAGTTTACCTGCCTGAAAATAAGAGTGCTGAGATCATCGACTGACAGAGTCACAGTGGCTGTTGTGTCGATTAAAACCCTGGATGCGGCTTCTTTTCCGGTGTTTAAATCCTCAAACCAGTTGTCTAAAACCGTTTTTTCAGTCCAGGTGATGAGATCGGAAACAGGGGTATTGTTTCGGCGCAAAATCGTGGCAATGCGCTGGCTTTCCTGAGTATCCGGTACCAGTGTCCCCATGGCGGATGCTGCCCCCAATGTGCCTGAAAATCCGTCAAAATGGCTGGGCAGAATATCAACAGGATTTTCTGAAAACTGCTGGGCAAAAACCCGAAGCTCCGGTATCAGCATCACATCTATAAAAAACTGTCTTAAACCGTGGTTTGTTTTTATAGCTAACTGTAATTCTTCCATGTGAGTGGTATTTCCGGTGTCCAGCGTGGCAAATCCATTATGAAATCCAGCCTGAGAAAAAACGGCGTTTATTTTTTCAATAAACAGAGGAAACTTACTGTCCTGAGACCGTTTTAATTTTTCTATATGAGCATTAATGCGTTCGATAAAGGACTGTGCTTCATCGATATCCACACCCTCCGTCAGAATACGCTGAATGGATAGGGAGATGGTGAGGTAGTTGTTATCAAAAAATGTGGAGTCTCCCAGAGGAATCCCCTGTTGAAACGGCTGAGATAAATGGCGGTTTGGTAATGCGGTTCCATCTGGTTTTTTGTAACGTCCGAAATCAAGGCTGTGAGATAAGGTTAGAGAAATTGGAAAAACCTGAAGCAGCAGCCCTCTCATCACCGATAGATAGTTGTGCAGGGTTTTGTCTACAGCGGCTATAACAGATTTGTCTTCTTTGATATCCAGCAGATATTGGCGGATATGATTTTGTTGTTCTGAAAGTTCGCTATGATCGGCTACCAGCTTTTTAAGGATGAGGTCAGCGGCTATCGATTGAACGTCTCCCAGCAAGGCTGTGTTTTGGAGTCTAAAGGTAGCAAACGATGACGATATCCGTCTTACGGATAATCCATCTGTTGCGTGTTTGTTAACAAACTCCAGCAGTACAGGGTCTCGATAAAAATCTCTCATAAAGTCATGGCAGTCAGCCCACGCGGATTTTGGAAGCGGGCGGCTTTCTCCATAGGTTCGGATAAAGACTTCATCGATGGCATAAACGCTGTCCCACTCATCTACAAGATGTGCGCTGGTTTTAAATAGAGTGTGGTACATTTCTTTCCAGTCATCGATATGTTCATTTTTGGAGACGGCCTCGATGAACATGAACTTAAAGACATGAAGATCCTGTTCGGAAACCAAAATGGTGCCGTGTTGCTCGGTGATAGCCCGAAATGTTGCCATAAACCTAGGTGTCAGTTGGAATCCTGAATTAAATCTCAACCTGAAAATCGGATCCTGGGTTTGAGAGGAGACCCGTTCCAGTGTCTGCTGGGTTCCTCCGATAATGGCCTCGGGAATAACCAGAACAGGCACAATGCCTTTTTCAGCAATAATCCGAACCAGTGATGAAACCAACGTGGTTTTTCCAAACCCTGTTCGTGCCTGCATAAAGGTGTTCTCAGGGTTTAGTAACAGGTCAATATAGGCGATCTGATTGTGTCTTAAAAAGCTTTTAAGCTGAAATTCCCTGACAATAAATTCATGGGCATGAGGATGAGAATCCAAATAGCAAGGAACGGCGGGAGTATCCGGATTTTTTTCAAGTTGGGCGGCTACCGTGTCTAATCTCATAAAGTGTAAACAGGCGTTGGCAATGTGTGTCAGCCCTTGTTGTGTTAAAGATGGATTAAGTTTGAGTAGTAATGCTGTATCGCTGGCTATCACAGCCTGCAAAATGGTTTGAAACTGCAGCGATGGAGTTAGTCGTGTGGATTGCAAAGACGTATGATGCAGACGCTCTATGTCGCTGCTGAAGCGTGGGGTGGCCGTATCCATAATAAACTGGAGTAATTCCTGTTGCCTGTTTCTGCATGCTTCTGCTGTAGATGGGCTTTTTTCAAGGCTGCAGGTATCGTTGGCTATGCGTAAAAGTGTTGATGCGGAGGAATGGCTTGCGGAAGCCATCGTTAATCCCGATAACAAATGGCTGACCCTGTCGTGATGAGTCACCGTTGGCTGTGTCGATGTCCACGTTCCGTCAAGAATGTGCTTGATTCGTTCTTTTACAACCAAAGCTTCCGGCATTTCATAAGCGGTAAATTCTTTGCCAAAAAAATGTCTGGCAATGGTTTTTTCGGCTTCGGTTCCTAATTCAAACACCGGTTCCAGATACCACAACGCTTTATTGAATTCGAGATTATAAAAGGCTATTTCTGCTAGATATAACCGGGATAGTGTGTCGGTTGGCCTCAATCCTAAAAGGGTATCGTAAGGAATACGGACAAAGAGTTGGGGTTTGGATTGCTGACTAAGCTCCAGTTTCCAGAAATCCTTTTCTCCAATAGGCAGAATTTCATTTGGATTTGGGGCATCAACAAATAGGATAACGTCCTCCTGGCCTGTACGTTTGTCTCTCACAACGATATATCGGTTGTTCGACAATTCTGGGATGTCTTTTTTCAATAGCTCATAATGGGAATCGGGAAAGGTCAGGCTAAGTCCGGGAATAATAATTTTATCTGCGGATGACAGATAATCGATACCCAGTCCGGCCAGATGGGATAACCCCTCGGGTTGAAACGTTACGGCTTTACCAATATCTGAAATCTGCAGCGATTCAACTGTGAGTGTTTCTCCGATACGCACTGTATACACAGCTTCAACCGGTTTTTCCGATGTATCTTTGTAATAAATGTGCGAGGATGCCGCTTCTGATGTCTGCTGCTTCAGCAACGGAATGTGTGTAGAGGATTCTGCAAACAGAGGCGCGCCTCTAAATAACACATCTTTTCCATTGCTGTTGATCAAAACGTCATACCAGTCGTCGTTTTGTTTGAGGGTGATAATACAGCCGCCGAAGGTTGTTAGTTTGTCCTGTAAATGGCGTGGAAGATCAGATAAATCCTGATTTGGAACGGCATACAGAATAGTCATATTGGCATTGGAATACTGAATAAGTTTCCCGTTATAAAATAACGTTTGCTGAAGATCATTGGGAATAGTAAAGCCTTTAAAAGTGAAAAGTGCATGGCGTTGGATATCGTGAGGTAGTCCGCCCACTCTAAATCCGTCTCGTTTTAAAACACCTTCAAAAGGTTCGTATACGTAATGCTGCCTGTTTTCAACGAGATCCGGTACGAAAACAGCGATGGTTTGTAACGCCAGGGTTTCGGCCTGTGCTAACACTTCTTTGGGTAAAGCGACCAGTTTTGAGTAGAGGTTTCCGAACGTTCTTTCCAGCATGCGTTTCTGGCTGGGCGAGGTTTCCTCAAGTCCAATAGTGCTTTCAAATCTCCATAAAAACAGTTCAATGGCTGCAACATTTTTTGGGTCAGATAAGGTACTGGTTTCAAGATAGGTCATCACTGTAATCAGCCTATCTGGAGACATCGATTTTTGAGTAAGTGTTTTGACTAAAATATCCTGGATAAGCTCCTGACAGTTTGTCCATCCGGGACTTTCTTTTAAATACGGGGCCAGTGAGGCTGCCCAAAACAGCAGCTCGTTAAAAATTGCTACATCCTGAGACGCACTGGATTGCATTCGACTTCCAATTTCCTGCGTCAACCATTCTATAAAAACCTTTGCGTAGCCTTTGTGATTTTTAATCTGATCTAAAACAAAAGGTCTGTTTAATAATCTAAAAAGCTCGGCCCTCGATTCTGGTGCTGATAATAAAACAGGTGTAGATACGATTTTGGATACAAGCTGAGCAAAGGCAAAATCCGTTACCTGATGCCATAATTCGGTAAACTGTAAATAAATTTGAGGATTCAGTTTAAGCTGGCTTTCCTGTTTTAAAAACTCGATAGCCAGGTTACTTTCCCTTTTTCCTGCGTTAGGATCGATGGTCGCACTGAAAAACGTGATGTCAGGCGTAAGGGCTGCGGATTTTAAAAGATACGATTGGGGATAGGTAACAAACACTCTATGGCCATAGCGAATTTCGGGTGTCAGTTCTCTGGGTTCTGGCCTTTGAAAAAGAGTACAGCCGGTATAAATAATCACACCCAGTTTTAATAACGAGTGATACCATTCCGGTAAAATATCCTGTGTTCTGGCCAGAGCTGCCGAGTAGAGATTGTTGGCATCTCGAGAGCAGGTTCCTTTTTCTCTGCAGGCTGAAATCTGATCGGTGATAAAATTGTTAGCCGAGCTTTCTTCATCAAAAAAAGCTTCATTTTCACCTTGATAGCTTAAATAGGGTAGTAAGGGCTTTCCTTTGGATTTTTCTTTCTCTACCCATTCTGTTAATGAGGCAGAAACGGATACTGCATAAGGTGTTTGAGGGAGATAGTCTTTGAAACCCAGGAACATGAGTTCACGTTTTTCGCCCGAGTACCCTCTGTGTGGCATACAGTTGTAGCTCTCGACTCTGGGATCAAGACGTTTGGCAAGCTCTGAAATGACTGTGAAGAGGTGCAGCATGCCTATTTTGATGTCTGTCCGTTCCGTAATCGTCTGCCATCCGTTTAGAGGTACAGTTACATGGCTGTCCTGGCTGCTGTATCCAGACAGACAGGTTGAAAGCCGGTAAAGTTGGCTGATGGTCTGCTCGAGTTGATCTTCAGGAACCTGTTTCCAAAAAGTATCCGTAACAAGGGGTAGGGATTCCAAAAACGGGATCAGGGCTCTGTCCCACAGTTTAAAACGCTGTCCTCTGGATTGATCCGCAGTTAGTGCGTTATTAAAGGCAAACAGTGTTGCGGCAACGGTATCTGCCTGTAATACCGGTAGTGTAAATACTGGTTGAGCCTCAACCTGTCCTACGGTTTCTGTTTGTGTAAGATTGGGTTTTAATACCGTAACCGGGGTTAACTCTGTAGACACACCCTGTACGGTCATTGCTTGTTCTCTAATGGCAAAATCCTGGCTGAATGGTCTCAAAATCTCTTTAAATCCGGCTTCGGCTGCCTGTTGTGAAATCCATCCTCTTGCCAGCGATTCGGTTGTCCGCTGATGAAAAGACGGCAAAGCCACCCGCCTTACAAACTGTGCGGTTCCATCCCAGCTTAACGTATGTGAGGACTGACTGGATAAAATAGCGTAATCCAGCGTCCATCTGAATTTTTTATACAAGGCTTCCGGCACACTGTCTTTGAGTATTTTGATAACGGATTCAGACCAGCAGTTTCCGTAAAATTGAGGCCGGATCAGCCTGTCCGACTCTGCAGGAGTTTGAAAACGTCTGAAAAATGTTCTGTAAAGCTCTTCAACATTGTCTTTTGAATCAACAAAGGCAGCGGCATACAGCTCGGGAAGATGTTGTAAAACCTCTGAAACGGTTGTGAGCGAGCTGGATAATAGCTGATGTAACCCGGATTGTGGATCCCGACCATGAAACTGCAGCCCGGCCCCCGTATTACCTATGGACAAAATGATGTTAGTTGAGGATGTTTTTTCGATTTTGAAAAACATCGCATGTCCGTCCTGACCCACTTTCGATACTATCGGAATAAACATGTGAGAATCTACAGCAAGGTTTTGGATTTTTTCGCTTATGGTTTCTATAAAGTGCTTGAAGTGTGGATCATTAAAAAGTCTGTCATAAGTAGAGGACGCTTCAGGTGGTGCTTTTGGGTAGCTTTGAAATCCAGACTGAGAGAGTGCTAATCGTGCATATTCGGGCATGGTTTTTAAAACATCCTGAAGTTGGGCGACCTCAGATGAATCAAATCCAAATGCTGTGGCTGTTTGTTCATGTTCAAGTCTCGTAATAAGTTCGGATATATGCCGAACGGCTGTTGCCGGAGAATCGCCTTCAAATGCTTTGATTTGTGCGTGAGAGCCAACAATACTACCCACAACTTTGGCACTGGGTTCGGATAATAAGTGTTCCTGAGGAACAGATTCTGCTGCTGCAAAAAGAAACGGCGAGCGAAACCCGTCCCTGATAAGGGTTACCGTATACTGAACCGCTCCCGCCAGTGTTGAAACAACCGAGGATACCCTGCTAAACACAGAAGGCGCTGATGTTCCTGATGGATCTTTTTCCGGTGCTGTCTGTTGTTGAGGTGCAAAGCGCCCAATCCCGTAATCAAGCATCATTATATTTAAAATGTCCTGTTGATTCTGAATCGAGCCACCTTCAAATGTAAGGTTAAGCGACTCTTTTTCTTTCGTGACTGTAACTTTAATAACGGTTTCACCTTGAGTCACCGTGTATTGTTGGGTTGTTGTTGTCGATGTTACAACTCCCTGTGCAAAGCTAAGGATATAATCTGTTCCTGATTTTAACGGTTTTTTAATAATTGAGTCCTGCGTTGTATTTCCAAAAACAGTCTGTGTCCTCACAGAGAAAGGAACTTCCGGTGACTCCATATGTGATTCAAAAATACTGACTCTGGGCAGCGTTTGTGTGAGGAGTGAATAAAAAAAGCTTCTAAAACATAGTTTGATGGTTTGTTTTTGCAGCTCGGATGTAATGGATTTTTTCTGGATAAAGGCTTCGGCGGCATAATCTCCAATAACCGTGCAGACTGGTCGTGCAAACATCTTCCCGCAAAACTGGCTTGCCATACAAATAAACGGCCACGGTGATTTTACTCCTGCCGCATACGATTTATAACCCACAGCAGCCATTGAGGCCAGCCCTGACAGCAATAACCCGTTTTGAAGTTCTTTTACTAGTGAAATACTCAGTTTTCCGGCTTCGTCTTTTTGTTTATAGATTCGTTCTTCCGATGTTAATGGATAGCCGCATAGTTCTTTTGCAGCTATCGACAAGCCCGTATAAACACTCCCATAATCCTGAGTAGTAGGACTAAAACATGCTGTTACTGTTGTTAAAATTTCCGAGGCTGAAAATTGAAATGGATTGTTCCAGAAAATCTGCTCCAGAAGGGACTCTGTTGCTTTTTCCACGACAAATGCCGATAGTCCTGGAATAAACGGAGACAGATGATCGTGAAGTCCTGGTGTCTTTAAGGCTATAATCTTTGTATTCATCTTCTATGTTATCGACAAATTTTTTTAAAATTTCACCTGTAATATATAAATTGCCAGGGTAAAATTTAACTACCCCGTCAGGCTCTGCCTGCCACCCCTTCTGGGAAGGGGAATTTAACAGCCGTTTTTGCATTTTTGATGGGATGTCATTTCAGCGGAAGCATGAATCAAGTTCAAACACAAAACAGCCTGGACCTTAGACTCCGCAGGGGTGAAACTATTGAACTGAAAGATGCATAAAAAAATCCCCTTCCCAGAAGGGGTGGCAGGCAGAGCCTGACGGGGTAGTTAAATTTTACCCTGGTACCTTTTTTAATTAATGCAACAACAACCCCACACACCCCGATAAAATCACCATTCCCGCAGAAATCGCCGGTGCGTACACTCCAAATCGAGATAAAAACCCATTCGCATCAAGCTTACTCAATCCGGTTACAATCGCTAACCCCAGTGCAACCAGCGTAGCTGCCAACCCAATGCTGAATCCCAATACTAAAATCAACCCTTTTCCCGTTTCTTTCACCGACAACGCCATCAACATAACACTGACAGCCGCAGGGCAGGGCACCAAACCTCCGGCGGCTCCAAAGCTGATAATCTGTGAAACGGATGGCCGCTCCCCCTTATGAACATAATCCGGTAAATCTTTCATATGCGCTTTAGCGTGCTCATCATCAGATAATAACGCATGGTCGTGATCATGCCCATGATGATCGTGGGCGTGGTGTCTGATTTTACGTAAAACCCGAAGCCTTTTGGCCAGAAGCCAGGTTCCCAGTGCAATAACTAACACACTGCTTCCAACCGCCAGCCAGTGTCCGGCTTGATCCGTAAAGGCTTTTTCGCCGAAAAACAGGGCAAGAACACATAATCCCACCACCACGATACTATGTGTTACAGCTACCGAAAGCCCCAGCACAACCGCATCTTTTTTAGTTCCTTTTGTCCCAATCAAATACGCTGCCGTTAGTGTTTTGGCATGTCCGGGTTCCAGTGCATGCAGGCCGCCTATAGCAACGGCTGTCGGGAAATAAAGAAGGGATAAATCCATTGGAGTTTAATTTTTATAAATACGCACATTATGATTTTCTGAAACAGTTTTTAGTGATACTAAAGCACTACGATTATCTCCTATGAAGTGTTATTATTCAAATATTATAGTTTTATATTAATACAGTTAAGTATATTTTAAACTTTAAAAAAATTTATAAACTTATTTGAGGAATAGTATGGGTATTTTACGTAGCATAATGCAGTGGCTGTTATGTGTGGTTTTGTTTGGATACTTTATCCTTTTTGGTTGGGCAACAAATTTGAACTGGGATCTCAACCAGCATGTGGGCATGGTAGATAGTTTTTTGAAAAATGGGAGCTTTTATTCCGGGATTACTCATCAGTTTTTTCCTGAATCGGCTTATTTCCCCGGAGTGTCTTTTTTAGGTTATTTTTTTCATTACTTGGGGTTTTATGATATCAGGTTCCCATTAATTGTTACTGCGTCTTGTTTTGGGATGATCATGATTGCATTGCTTGTGCACTGCGCTTTTATACTTTTTGATGTTCCTAAGTGGCTAACAACGACTTTTATTTTAGGCTGGTATAGTTTGGGTGCTTTTGAAGGTTTTGAAGGTTATATTGATTATTTAAAAGAGTTTAAGCCGGATACAGCTTCACTTGTTTTTGGGATTTTAGCTTTTTTACTTGCGAAGAAAGCTTCTTTTTTTTCTGAACAGAAACAGAGTGAAAAAGAGATGTTCTGGTGGTTTTTATGTGCACTAAGTTTGTGTTTATCGTTACTTTTTAAGCAGCAAGCTTTAGCCTTTTTTATAGCCTTTTTTTTGAGTGCTTTATTTGACTCTTCCTTATCACTTTCTGTAAGAAAAAAGCTTATTATTGTTTCGGGATTGTCTTTTTTTATGGCTGTTGCCATTCTTATGCAGATTCCTAATAGTTTTTTTGGAACTTTTTTTGTGATGTCTAAGCATCCGTTATCTATTTATTGTGGGTTAAAATCTCTGTATGTATTTTTTACTAAGTCCAAAACAATGCTGTATAGCATTCCTTTGCTTTTTCTTGTCATTAAAGGAGTTAGAGCTCCTCATTTTTTTGGTGAAAAATCGTGGATTTTTTTATCATGTTCGTGGATGTTTTTTTCATTACTATCTGCTTTTAAAGAAGGAGGTAATATAGGTAATATTGAAGTGGGGGCTCTTGTATTTATTCCAGCTGTTTTAGGATTGATTTATAAAACTGTTTTTGATTCTCAGACAGAATTTTATCATAAAAAACATGTTCAGTTTTTTTTGTTTCTTTTTTTTGGATTACTCCTATCCAGAGTTTTATTTAATACAGATTCAAATGAACAGCATGTATACGGACTGTGGAAAAAAATTCAATACAATACGTCTAAAGAAACCGTTACACTAGAATTTCTAAAGCCGTATTCGGGTTCTAAAGCTCTTATTGATGCTGATATTTATCCTATAGCTAAGCAGGCAAATCTTTTAGTTATTTCAGATGTTATTACTGCTTTTCACTACCATATAGCGGGTATAAAGCCCGATTATGTTGATCAGGCTCTTTTACGCAAGGAATTCGATGTTGTTTATGTGTTAAAAGATTATAGGAGAGATGCAATTATAAACAGAACCTTATTAATAGAACATTATTCGCAAATTCAGACTCCACCGGGTTTTATAGGGTACCTCTGGGAAAAACGTTAAGGTTTCCAGATCGGAATGTTATGCATTTTCGTGCAAATGGCATCGATCTGAAGCCTATTTTGGTTCAGGTAGTCTCTGTATACGACGATATCATTCGGTCTTCCCTGAAGCTCAGGAGACACGAGACAGAGCTGAAATCCAGCCTCTTTTAAGCGTGAAAATGTATCAGGAGTCAGTGGCAGTTTTGTAAAACAATCGACCCACACCCATTTTACTTTCCCTTTTAGGGCAAGTATCGTATCCAGACCTTCATATTCGGAAAAACGAATGGCCGTATTGGATTCCTGAAAGTGAGTAAGAAGGTGAATAATCATTGGAAATGAAGAATCCAGAAAAAAATAAGAGGTAATCCCGTGTTTTTTTAAAAGCTCGAGGATAGGGATTTCAATACGTTCACTTTTGATATTTAAAATAATGAGTTTGTGGGTGTAATGGCCAAGAAACTCGTCCAGATCCTCTCCGTCTTTAAAAGGATCATGTTGCAGGATGAGTTTTCCATCTTTTCCGTCACGAATATCCACTTCAATCCCGTAATGAGACGGTACGGTTTTTAAGGCCTCAATGGTATTGATTCTGTGCGCGATGTAAAGCATTCTTAATCCTCCAGATGAGAGTCAGACAGTTTTCTTTTTAGAGTCATACTGTAAGACACCGTACGCTTAATAAATTTGAAACGGGATTTCAGGCCTGTATTCCAGCTGGATTGCCCGGCAACTCTGGGTGGAAAATGTACAGGAAATCGAAGGATAGTGTGTTTTTTGACTTTAGCCATCACATAGATATAAAGGTCTAAAGAAAAATCAAAAGGGGGATGTTTAAGGCTTTGGAAAAAGGTTTTGGAAAACAGGGTGGGTTGCGCGTTAATATCCCAAAGAAATGTTTTAAATAAAAGCGATTCAAAACAGGACATGCCCGTTGTAAAAAGCGTATCAAAAAACGAGCGTCCTTTTCGATTCCCTTTTACTAAAATGGAGGTGTTGGAGGATCCTGAAAAAAAATCCAATCCTTTAATCACATCATGTGGATCGGTTTGAAGGTCGGCATGAGTCCAGCCTAAAATCTCACCTGAAGCCGCATATAATCCTTGTAATATCCCATGTCCATATCCCTGATTTTTTTCTACGTGTACCACTTTAATGAAGGCATGTTGTTTACGGATCTCTTCTAAAAGGATGGCCGACGAATCGGTTGACCCGTTGTTTACTAAAATAACTTCGTAATCAGGTTTGTCTGAAAAGACACGGTGCAGTTTGTCTGCAAGTGCTTTTAAGTTTCCGGATTCATTATAACAAGGGATGACCAGCGAAAATTTCATAGGGTTTTCTCCTTAAATACCCAGAATTTTTGACCTAAAAAATTAATAACCATGGAGGTTGCCGTGGCGATAACAAAGCCTATCCATTTTGGAGAGGGCACACTATACAAACACAGCTCGTTTACACCGACGTTGACCCAAAGTGAACACAGATAAAGAAAGAAAAATTTATACAGCCCGGATCGTGTGTGTGGTGCCGACGAAAATGTAAACTGTTTGTTTCCTAAAAAAGCAACACAGGTTCCTGTTATAAAGGACAGTGCTTTGGCTAAAGCCGTGGTGAGATAGGGATGTGAAAGCGTATACACTAAAAAATCGGCCCCTGTTGCGCAAAGTCCTATGATAACAAAACGGGATAACTGCTTCATAAGGTTTTTCATGACTGTTTTTTCCGGGAAAAAAAGGCATCCCAATAGCGATAGGTTTCATAGTCTGTTGGTGTTCCCCAGCAGATATAGTGATCGACCTCAAAAACCTTAACGGTTTTCCCAAGATCTATCAGCATTTGCATGCAGCTGTCCACGTAGTATTCCTGATTAATCGTTGTTTTTGTATCGATAAGTCGCTGATACGCCTCAAAAAATAATCCAACGGTTCTAAAATAAAAGGCTCCAACAATCGCATGATCATTTTCAGGACTGTTAGAAACCGGTGTTTTTACCGATACGGAAAGAGCTGTGTTCTGTTCTGTTGCCTGTACCCATCCATACATATGAGGATTTTTTTTGGAGCTGGGATGATGTTTAAACGTGAAAATAATGGCATCTACGGTGTCATCCTGAGTAAGCTCCAGAAACTGTTGAGCTTTGTATCTTAGTCCGTTATCGCAGGCTCCGATAATAAGTTTAAAATGGGATGGTAGTCCGGAAAGGCCTTCAGCACAGGTTGTTGCCTGTCCGTTTGTGACGGAATCGAGAAAGGTTATGTCTCCTTTTTGATGAAGAAACGCGTGAAGAGGCGTGTCTTTAATGGATGACAATGCCACTACCTGTGTCCGTTGTGTTTGAGGCAGTTCGGACAACGCTTGAATCACCATGGGTTTTTGCTGAACGGGCAGAAGTGGTTTGGATGTCGCATATCCTTCTTTTGCAAATCGTTCTCCTTTACCGGCCATGGGCATAAGTGTAATCGACTCTGATCCAAGATGAGGTGGCTGAAAATCCTCTTCTGCATTCAAAAAAAAGCGAGACCATACCAAATACTCTTCAAGATCCTGAGGGGTTCCCCATTGAAGCATATGGTCGATTTCAAAAATCCTTACCTGATACCCCTGCTCAACCAGTTCGTTGAAAGCGAGGCTGACATAAAACTCCCCGTTTGTATGATGGTTTTTTTGTTGTTGTGCCGTAAAAGCCTTCTTCATAAGTGCGCCGGAACGAAAATAATAGGTGCCGTCTGATGCAAATTCCTCGTTACGGTTTTGGGTAAACGGCTCTTTTTCTTTGATTTGTTGAAGCCAGAGGTTTTTTTCCTTGATAAAGGCATAATGGGTTGATCCTGCCATATGAGGATGAAATCCTTTATACGCGGTAATGGCTCCATCGGCTTTTAGTCTTCGGACTGTGGATAAAAAATCAGCATAATTCCAGGCTTTGGAAAAATCACAATAATTAATGATAATTTCTTCGTCATCCGGAATGGCATCAAATACCTGTGACACCGCAAAAACAGGCCCAAGTTTATGTGGAGGAATGGATAAAATCGTTGCATGCTGAGCATAGTGCTGAAGCATCTGCCTCAGAGAGGTTGAACGCAGATGTTCGTCATTACAAATAAAAATAAACCGGGTGTCTTTGGGAAATAAATCAATAATATGCGCAATGATGGGCTTCCCTTCAACCTGGATTAAGGGTTTGGGATCTGTGTATCCGGCATCAAGAAATCGTTTTCCGATTCCTGACATAGGAATAACAACGGTTACTGCTGTAGATTTTGTCTCCATTTTTCTGCTTCCCAGTGGACAAGATAGTGAAGCTCTTCAGAATCGAGCTCTTGAGGTGATGATGGACTTAATGCAAGTGTCATAAAATGGGCTAGTAGAACATCTTCGTTGTCTCGGGCTTTTTTTACGGTCTGGGCAATAGAATAGAGCCTCGACTGAGCTACCACAAAACGAGGCCAAACCTGATGTTTTTGATAATACGCCAGCAGCCCCTGTTTTTCGTGAAGAGGTGTTAAAGTCGGAATCGAAAATCCCCCGTAAATGACCTGATCTGGAAATAACGGAGGCTGAACAAGCCATTCCGGATGATCCTGAATATAGGCCAGAATGGTTGCGTTTTGAACTGGCACAACACTCCACCACTGTTGCGTACAGTCATAAAACTCCGTCTGAATACGGGAGGCTGTATGATGGTCTGAAAGATCAACATTTAAATAAGAGGCACAACGGTCTGTAACCTGATGCTGCAGCGTCATAACCTCCTCAATCGAGTCTCCAGATACAATCAGTCCATGATTTTGTAACAGCCCGATCGATGCGGATTTTTTTGAAGAGCTGCATTCCCGTTTGAGGGCTAACCCCAATGGAACCCCAGGCGTTGCATAGTCAATAGTGAGGCTGTCCGGATATAAATCCAACCAGAGTTCTTTCCAGTTTTTTTGGCAGGCTAACGCTGAAATAACCCAGGGATGACTATGTAATACTACTTTTCCAAGCAAGGCATGGAGATACACTTCTATGGACGGTTTTACAGGTAAACTATCAAATCCAAGCTGCGTTTTGCCAAAAAGCTCCTGTTCTGACGCTGAAAGATGATCCGGAATCTGATTCAAAACCTCTGCGATGATTTGGGGATTGACCTCGATCCATCCTTTTTTTTCATCGACTTCTGATAACGAAAACCCTGAGGCTTTAATCAGCATGACGGTTGGGCTGAGTTTGATGGAGGTATTGCCTCCTCCGGCCTGAGTCCAGTCTAATCGCGTTCCAGCCTGTTTAGACAGCGTTACAAAGTCCGAAAGACTCATAATCCCAATCCTTCATAAAGAGGTTCAAATCCTTTTTCAGGCTGAAAATGAAATCCGGTAATTCCCAGATTTTCCGCGCCTTCCACATCTTTTTTGAGATCGTCTCCAATCATACATACCTCATGAGGGTGAAGCGATACTTTATCCAGGGCAAGCCGAAATGGTGAGGGATGCGGTTTATCAAATCCGGCCTCTTCACTTGTTACAAGAAAGGTGATGGCCGTAGAAAGTCCCAATGTTTTGATCTTTCTGAACTGAATATCTGCCACCAGATCTGTGACGATGACTAATGGAATCTGTTTGTAGTGTAACCGGTTGATGAATGCCATACATCCCGGGAAAAGCACCATGGTGTTTAAAAATGTTTCCCAATACAGCTCTGTGGCCTCATACGCAACAAACAATGGTAGGGACAGGGATTCACAAAGCCCCTGGAAATAAAGCAGTCTGTGGTGACTGGCGGCTGTTCCCTTAAGACGAGTATGTGTTGTATGCCTGCTGATATCATAAGCTGCCTGAAGCGATTCCACAGTATGTTGTGTGTGATGAGACAGCCATGTTAAAGCTGCCGACAGCCCTGCCTGATGCGCAGGATCATAGGGGTAAAGTGTATTATCCAAATCACAAAAAACAGCTTTAAACGTCATGATCCAGCCTTCCTTTTTTTGAGGCTAACACCATAAGAAAAATGAGCTGTATAAATCCGTAGTAGCCGTCTGCCCAATTGGGTTGGGATGAGAGAAGCTCGTCAGTGTTTGGAATAAATGTTTCAAAGCAGTAGGATAACAAAGCTGTCGGGATCGGCTGATGAAGTATAATGCTTTGGTTTTTAAGATCATCTTTGTAATCCCATTCTATGGAAATAGAATGAATTTCAAGTGTAGCGATAATTTCTTCAAGATGAAGTGTCGTATCACAGGTTATTTCCAGAGACAATGTTCCTTCATTATTTTTTTTGAAAAACCTGATGACAAGGTCGGCAAAGTTTTTTTGAGGAGAAATAAACGTTTCGGCATCTGCTTTTCGTGATTTTATCTGATTTAAAATATGATCGTGACTATGACCTCTTTTATCCTTGTCTCTATTGATTTTCCAAAATATACGTAATGATTCTTCTGTATCCAGATAAATTTTAATATCTATGTTTTTTCGTAAAATGGGAAGATAAAACGGATGAAGTCCGGAAATGATAATAAAATCTTTGGGCATAATCTTTTTAGGAGGATCGAATTTTCCCGTGTGATGGTTGTAATCCGAGCGCCAGACAGGTTTCCAGTGTTTGAGTGAAATAAGATGGTCGGCCTGACGATGAAGCGCATTGGCCTTGGGATTAAGATGCGTAATATGATTCCAGTGCTGATCATGCCTTTCCCATTTATGATCCCCATCTCCTTCAATTTTAAGTACAGATTCCCCTAAAATCTTGTGAAGTTCCTGGTTCAGGGTTGTTTTTCCTGTTCCGCTATCTCCGCCAATGCCAATAATAGTGGCCAGATTTTGTGTGTAAATCGCATTGCTTTTCACCCCATTGGTATAAAGGGCATAGATACACCCGCTTAGACCTATTTGAAGTGCTGTAAAACAGAGATTTGGCCATTTTTCATCCCCAAAAAACTTCCACATCAGCGGCTGTCTAAGCCATTCCAGATCTACATAATCCGGAATATAAAAGTGTATAAAAAAGATGAGATAGACAACATTCCAGACTGAAAATAAAAAAATGTATTGAGGATTTTTCTCCTGATGTTTGATGAGAAAATGTACCATCGTTGGAATAAACCAGACGTACCAGCCGGGAGAGGGTTTGATTAAAAACAGAAAAATGGCAAAGGCTATGCCAACATAGGCATAAAGAAGGTCAAGATTTACTTTTTTATAGCACCAGAACCGTAGGCAAAGGATGCCCAATAAAAATACAGGCCAGTATAATTTAAGCGATCCTACTGATAAAAACGAGCTGAACAGTTGCATTTGTTTGGGGTTCACTAAAACAATATGGTAAAACCCAAAACTGAATAAATAAGGAAGCGTACACAGGATAGGAATCCCTATACTGAAAACCAACGTGTGGATGCTTGCCTGCAGCCCGTGTCGTTTGTATAAAAACATAAGAAATAGAGGCACAACCATAATAAGGTGAAATTTTGTGGCAAGCCCAAGGCCTAAAAATAATCCGGTTTTTGTCCAGTTTTTTTCATGTAATCCCACTAAACTGCCCATAAAAAATGCCGTGGAAATTAAATCTAGCTGTCCATGTATAAACACAGCGTACAAAATAATGGGATTGGCAAAATAGAGGAGGGTTACCAGCGTTTTTTTGCGTGGGAAAATCGACAGTAAGCTCCAAAATATAAAGATGTCTGCAAAAAGAGAGGGGAGTTTATAACATAAGTTTTCAAAAAGTGGAGCCGAAAATAAAGACGAAATCCAGACAAAGGGCGACAGTATCCACAACATCAAAGGAAAATAAGGGAAATCAAACAGAAGATGCTGTTGAACCATCTTATCCCAGGGGTTTGTCAGTATGTTTTCTAAAAAAAGCTTAATAAACGGGATAAAAAGCTGATTCTGGAATGCTGAGGAAAATAAAGTGGCGATACTTATTTTAATAGCAAGAATCACTCCAATCATAAAGTAGAAAGAATATTTTCGTGGAATAGAGATCACCGGCTTGATTTTCATGGTAACAGTTTAAATCTTTTGAGGAATCATGGCAAAGTCTTTAAATTGTTCAAATTGTTCCTGAAGCTGATCCACTGTTAAGTTTTTGAGCTGATTTAAGCTAAAGTCTCTTACCGTATGCGATGAGATAAGCGTGCCTGCTACCACAGCTTTACGGAAAGCGTCTTCGTTAAGTTCTTTTGCCTGAGCCAGGTAGCCTGAAAATCCGCCTGCGAAGCTGTCTCCAGCCCCAGTCGGATCGACCAGCTCTTCCAACGGAAAAGCAGGGCAGGTAAAAAATTCTTTGCCGTTATACATCACCGAGCCATGTTCGCCTTTTTTAACAATCACGCGTTTCGGCCCCAGCTTCAATACTTCCGCCATTGCCTGAATCACATTATCTATTTTCGTTAATAATCTGATTTCCTGATCGTTTAAAATCAATACATCCACTAATTTAAGCGTTTCTTTCAAATTGTCACAATGGCTTTCAATCCAATAATTCATACTGTCCAGTACAATAAGTTGAGGTGAAGAAAACTGTTCAATCGCTTTTTTCTGTAAAACCGGATCAATATTTGCCAGAAAAACGATCTTGCTGTCCTGTGCATTTTGAGGCACTTTCGGGTCGAATTGCAGTAGAACATTCAGGTCGGTTTGTACCGTAAAGGCCTGATTCATATCCGCTTTGTAATAGCCTTTCCAGTGAAACGTGTCGCCATCCAGTTTTTGAATCCCGTTCACCTGGATGCCTCTGTTTTCAAAGAAATTTAAATGTTCGTTTGGAAAATCTTTTCCCACCACGCTGATCAAATGCACTGGCGAAAACAAGCTGGCTGCTGTACCTGCGTAAGAGCCTGACCCTCCTAAAATACGGTCAAACTGGCCTTTTGGGGTTTCTATACTGTCAAATGCAACGGTTCCGATAATAGCAACGCTCATGATAACTCCTTAATGTTGAAACTGATGGATGGCGGCCTCACAGCGGGCACAAACCTTGTCGTGATTGATGGGCAGAAAACGCCAGCACCGTTCACATTTTTCTTCTGTTGTTTTTCCAACTTTGATGTCTGATAATGCCGAATTTACGGTCACTTTGCTGACAATCAAAAACGATTCCCAGTCTTGAAATCCAAAACCGTCCGGAATTTCTACAACCGCTTCAAGAAAGGTTTTGATGGTTTTGTCGGCCCGTAATGGCTCGAGTTGTTGATAAACGGCGTCTCTTGCCGACAATAACGACTGAACCGTTTTTTGCAAAGACGGATTATCCCAGTCCGGTTGCTCTGCCGGGTAGGCCAGATCATGCACGGATGGTGTCGATTTATCTGAGAAATAGGCGTAGGCATCGTCCATGGTGAAGGCTAAAATCGGGGCACAAAGCTTCAATAATGTGGTGACGATGTGATGCAAAACGGTTTGAGTACTTCTGCGTTCGTGACTGTCTTTTTTGCCGCAATACAGCCTGTCTTTTACCATATCCAGATACATCGAGCTTAACGTAATTGCACAAAAATGATGAACAGCCTGTGTAAGCAGATGAAACTCATAGTTTTTATACTGATGAGTGACGGTTTTGATAAGCGTGTTCAGCTCTAATAACGCCCATTGATCCAAAGTGTTTAGCTTTTCATACGAGATGGCATCTGTGGTGCTGTTAAAATCAAACAGGTTACTTAAACAGAACCTCATGGTATTTCTTACTTTGGAGTAGCTGTCCCTGCATTGATTTAAAATGGATTGAGAAATCGCAATATCATTTTTAAAATCCGTACTCGCAATCCACCATCTCAACACATCGGCGCCGTAATCCTTGATAACCTGCTCGGGAGAAATCACGTTCCCCATGGATTTGCTCATTTTCCGGCCTTTATCATCCACCAGAAAACCATGCGTTAAAACCGCTTTGTACGGAGCTTTCCCCAACGCACCAACCCCAATCAGCAGAGACGATTGAAACCACCCCCGATGCTGATCCGACCCTTCAAGGTACAAATCCGCCTGAGTATGTTCCGCTCCAAATTGTGAAAGCACCGTAGCAAAACTCGCCCCGGATTCGAACCACACATCCAGAATATCCGTCTCTTTTTCAAACGCCGTCCCGCCACATTTAGAGCAGGCCGCACCAGTCGGAAGCAGTTCCTCCGCCGATTTATCAAACCATAATTGCGTTCCATGTTGTTTAACGGCCTCTACAACCGCTTTGTTAAATGGCCCGGTTAGTTCCGAATGGCTGCAGGTTTTGCAGGTAAACGCCGGGATGGGAATGCCCCAAAAACGTTGCCGTGAAATACACCAGTCCGGTCTGTTTTCAATCATCGATGTAATGCGGTTTTCACCCCATGCCGGATACCAGGTTGTCGCCTTGATAGCCTCCAACGCCGATTGACGCAGGGTTTTGCCCGTATGCGGCATGATTTTATCCATGGCAACAAACCATTGCTGGGTAGCCCTGAAAATCACAGGGTTTTTACAGCGCCAGCAATGCGGATACGAGTGAGTAATAAATTTTAATTTCAGAAGATTCCCTTTTTCTTCCAGACGCTGACCGATGGCTTTGTTAGCCTCAAAAACCGGTGTTCCAGCCCATTCTACGTCCTGAGTAAAACGGCCCTTTCCGTCTACGGGCATGATGGTTGGCAATCCGTATTCAAGCCCAACTTTATAGTCGTCCTGACCGTGTCCAGGTGCAATGTGTACAAAGCCCGTTCCGTCTTCTTTTGTTACGTAATCAGCGGTTACAACCGTCGATGTCCGACCCAAAAATGGGTGATTGGCTACCGTGTTTTTTAGTTCTGCTCCTGAAAGCGAGCCTAAAATGTCTGTGTCTTGAAGATCTAAAAGTGCGGTCAATGGTTCTACAAGCTCCTGAACCATAACCAGGCAGCCTTTTGAGGACTTCAAAACGACATAGGTAAACTCGGGATGAGCCGCGATGGCTACGTTGGCTGGCAATGTCCACGGTGTTGTTGTCCACACCATAACCGATACAGGTTCATTCCCGGCGATTTTTGCTAAAGCCTCGCTAGGTGTTTGAACAGGAAATTTAATATAAATAGAGGGAGATTTATGATCGGCGTATTCGATTTCAGCCTCAGCCAATGCTGTTTCGCAATGGGTACACCAGTGAATCGGTTTTGATCCTCGATACACCAGCCCGTTTTCTGCCATTTTCCCGAACATCGCAAGCACATTAGCCTCATATTCCGGATTTAGGGTCAGGTACGGTTTTTCCCAGTAGCCACGAATCCCCAACCGTTTAAAATCGTTACGCTGAGTCTCAACATACGACAAAGCAAACTGCTTACAGCGTTCCCGAAACCAGGGAATATCTTTCTTTTTTTCTTCTTCCTTATTTTTTTGAAGCTCTTTAATAACCTGTGTTTCAATCGGTAATCCATGACAGTCCCAGCCTGGAACATAAGGCGAATAGTGCCCGTTCATGGTATTAAATCTCACAATAATATCTTTTAAAATCTTATTTAAAGCATGCCCCATATGGATGTTTCCGTTAGGGTAAGGCGGACCGTCATGCAAAATAAACGATGACGATTGAGGCTGCGGATTGTAAGCTGTTTTCTCCCAATCTTCTAAAAAACGAGGCTCGACAGTTGCAAGTCCGGCACGGATGGAAAACTCGGTTTGAGGAAGATTAACCGTATCTTTTAATGAAATGGGCATAGTCGCAAGTCCTTAAACAAGGTAGAATAAAACAACACATAATGATTGTGTCTAGATGTCTGATCAGTATACAAAATTTAGGGAAAAAGGACTACAAGGTATGAGAATGCGCATGATGATGTTTTTGCTGATGGTTTGCCTCGTTTACCCTGCTTTCGGACAAACAAAAGGCACAACATCCAAATCAGCTAACTCAAAATCCAAAAACGAAAAAACAGATACGGTCAAAAAAAATCCCATACAAACAGCCTCCAAATCAAAATCTGAAAATTCAGATGACTCGAAATCCCAAAAAAATGAAGAAAAGCTAAAAGCCAACGAAATCGAATTTTCAGGCATGGTAGAAGTCAGCTCTTTTAAAAACAACGAACCTCAGGGCTTAAGCGTATGGACGGTATTTCCCGTTGTAAAAGACGATGTAAGCCGCACCCTGCTAAAATCCTCACATAAAATGATGAAAATTAAGGGACAGTTGGTTGAAGAAAAGCCGGGGAAATGGGTGTTGAAAATCAAAAAGGCCGAGTCTATTGAAGAGGCGCCGTTGGATATTTAGGGATACGACTTGTCATTCCAGCGTAGGCTGGAATCTAGTTCAAAACTTAGAGTCTAGAAAATCGATTGATAAATCTTTCCACTCTGGATTTTGATTTTCAATTAAATTTATTTTCCAAGCTCTTTTCCATGTTTTAATTTGTTTTTCCCTTGTTATAGCTGCTTGAATATTATGTCCGTACTCATAGTAAACGAGTGTTTTAATCCCATATTTTTTAGTGAAGCCCTCGATTAATCCTTGCTGGTGTTCATAAATTCTACGAGTTAGGTCAGATGTTACTCCTGTGTATAAGGTGCCGTTTTTTGAGCTTGCCAAGATATATACCCAGTATGTTTTTTCCATTTAGAGCGAAATTATACTGGATTCCAGCCTGCGCTGGAATGACAAACAAAAGGCTGGAATGGCAAACGAGAGTGGTATGGTAAGTAAAAGGTTTGCATGGCAAATAAAAGGCTAGAATGAGAAACGATACATGGAGAAGCTTAATTCTGAGTATGATTTATAGATATTCCCGATCGAGAATATTTTTTGAAAAACACCTAAAAACACCATGAAAAAATACAACAGCACTATAAGATTTTCATGGTGTTTTTCTAAAATTCCACCATGAAAATTGTATAATCAAAAAAATCCCCTTCCCAGAAGGGGTGGCAGCGCAGCTGACGGGGTAGTCTGTAGCTATAAATACTGCGTATACCGCGTCCCCCTCGCAAATCCAATAATCGTAATATTATTATCCTTCGCATTTTGATACGCCTTATCCGTAGGCCCTAACCGAGAAATCACCATTCTCGCGCCAATCGCTTTGGCCTCCTCAACGATCCACGCGTCGATTTTTCCCGATAACATCAGAATCGAAGGCGCTGGCTGCTCCTTGGACACACAAAGTCCAAGCGTTTTATACCAGGCGTTTTTACGGGATAAATCCTCTGCAAAATAAACAATCTGTTTCGGGGTAGCCAGGGCGGCACTGTGGCTGATCGAAACATCCTTATACAACATGGATTTTTCCTGAAACGAGGCTGTTAGCTGAAAAATCACAGCCGCCGGTAAACTGAGAACCTCCGTTTGAGCCTGTTGTTGTTGCTGCTGTTGTTGCTGACCCGATTTCAACGACACCGAACACAGCGGACTGTCCACGGTTATCTTTTCAATATCCTGCATTCCTGAAATAAAGGCTTTGCTTTTTAAATAGCCAACCATCGCTTCTTTTTCCAGGTTTGGGGTCAATGAAAAAACCTGATTTTTCACGCCGTTTATAACCAGTTCCAGCTCTTTTTCCATGCCTAAATTTTCATTGCTTTTACGGTGTTTGTTGTCATCGTGTTTGATGACGGTTACGGTTCTCATCCACATAAAAAAATTCCTAGTCTACCTCGACCATTACGAGGGTTTGATCGTCTTTTAAGATTTCTGATTGCGAAAATGAGGCTATTCCAAAGTAAATATCCTCTAACTGCTGCGATAAGGCTGATTTGGATGTAAAACGGATTAACGCTTCCCACCTGTCGGATCCGAATTCTTCTCCTTGAGGGTTTCTGGCTTCTAAAAGTCCGTCTGTATAAAAAATGATGCGGTCTCCTTTTTCAAGCGCCACTTCTGTTAGAGGATAGTCCTCATTGTCGAACATACCTAAAAACAGTCCGTTTTGAGAAAGAGGGGTAATTTGTCCCCGTCTTAAAAGCAAGGCTGGCGGATGTCCGGCATTGGAGATAAGCATTTTTTTATTTTGAGGATAAAAACGTGCCGAAATACCGGTGACATAACGGATTTGAGAGTTTTCGAGATAGGGGATCAACGTGTTGTTCGTAAGCTCCAATATCTGAGAAGGAGATTTTGCAGTTTTTAAAATTTCACCTAATAATCCAGATGTTAAAGCCATCACTAATGCTGACGATACGCCGTGTCCTGCTACATCTCCAAGAACAATGTCCAGACACTGTTGCCGCTGATCCTGATACTGAAAAATTCCAGATTGCGACGACGACAGTGACCCTCCTGTCAGCGTATGGCCTTTAAACACATAAAAATCTCCGCCAACATTATCCGCCGGAATACACCGCTTTTCGATTTTAAATCCCGGAATCTGAGGCGGCTCCACGGACAGAAGTCCCTGTTGTACTTTTTTGGCCATTTGAAGCTCTTGGGCGTACTGATCGTGTTGCATTATTGCTGAAAATCCTTTACTATTGACCTCCGTTTTGGCGGCATAGCCAAGTGGTAAGGCAGAGGTCTGCAAAATCTCCACCCCCAGTTCGACTCTGGGTGCCGCCTCCAAAACATCGTGGGTTGGGTTATTTCTCGTAAACGTTCTGGTAGATAAAATCTACGTAGGCCATATATTTTTGTAGTGAGAAAATCTCTGAAATTTCAGCGTCACTCAGGGTTTCTGTAATACGGTTGTCTTCCCTGATTCTATCATCAAATAAGGTGCCTGAATTAAAGGCCTCGTGGGCATTTTTTTGTACCACACGGTAGGCATCTTCACGCAGCATGCCTTTATCAATCAATTTTAAAAGAAGCTGCTGGGAATAAAATACATTGTAAGACCGTTTGATATTGATGGCCATCTGATCCACATTCACGGTCATGCCTTTAATGACTCTGGTCATGATGGAGAACATGTAATCAAGATTGATGGTGGCATCAGGGAAAATAATCCGTTCAGCAGAGGAATGTGAAATGTCACGCTCGTGCCATAAATTCTGATTTTCAAGCGCCGTTAACGCATACCCGCGAATGGTACGTGATAGTCCTGAAACCCGTTCACATAGAATCGGATTCTTTTTATGCGGCATGGCTGAAGATCCTTTTTGTTTGTCTGAAAAAGGCTCTAAAATTTCATTTAATTCTGTTTTTTGAAGGGCACGGATTTCGGTAGCTAATTTATCTAATGTTCCGGCAATAATAGCTAAAGTCGTTATAAAATGAGCGTGTCTGTCCCGTTGCAGAATCTGTGTCGAGGCTTTTGACGGCTCCAGATCCAACAGCTCACACACCCGTTTTTCAACGGCCGGAGACATATGCGCGTAGTTGCCAACCGCACCTGATAATTTTCCAACCTTTGTCTGAGCCATAGCCTGAACCAGACGCTCACGGTTGCGTTTCATTTCTTCGTAAAATACGGTTAGCTTTAAGCCCAATGTTGTAGGTTCTGCGTGAACACCGTGAGTTCTGCCCATGGCCGGTGTAAATTTATGAGTGTCAGCCTGTTTTTTAAGTTCGGTTTGGAAGTCGTCTATTGCGTTTAACAGTAAAGCTCCGGCATCCTGGATCAGCATGCTGAAGGCTGTATCCACCACATCGGAAGAGGTTAAACCAAGGTGAACGTAGCGCGAAGACGGGCCAACATGTTCGGCAACATTGGTTAAAAAGGCAATCACATCATGATGGATTTCAGCTTCAATTTCATCGATGCGTTTTACATCAAACTGGGCTTTTTCAATGATAATGTTCACATCATCCCATGGAATGGTTCCCATTTCAGCGTGAGCTTTGCAGGCGGCAATCTCAACATCCATCCATTTTTGAAATTTGTTATGAGGTTCCCACACAGCTTTCATGGGTTCACGGGAATAACGGTTAATCATCAGTACATCTCCTACGTTAAAATCACATTACATAATCTTTAAAATATTTTTAAATAATCCTTGGAAAGGGTACTAGGTTTTTTCTGCCAATACAACCGGCTTGATTTTGAAATTCTCCTCTTTTTTAACATGTCTCAGCGTGTCATAATAAGCTCATGTCTGTGAAACATCTTAGAACCGCTGTTGTTCAGCTGAATAGCACGCCTGAAAAGTCGGAAAATCTGCACAGAGCGCTGGCTATGACTCAAACGGCCATCAATAATGGGGCTGAATTTATTGCGTTGCCTGAAATGTTTAACCTCCGTGGTGCCGGGCCGAATACATTTCACGAAAGTGAATCCATTCCGGGTCCAAGTCTCATCCCTTTTTTAAATTTATGTGCCGATCATCACGTATGGATTTTAGCTGGAAGTCTGGCTGAAACCTCAGGAAAAAGAAAAGTGTATAACACCAGTGTGTTGCTTAGTCCTTTAGGTATTCATGCGGTATACAGAAAACTACATTTATTTGATGCTGAAGTTGAAAACAAACAGATTAGAGAGTCTGATACCTACGAATGTGGGAAAACGCCGGTTTTAACGGATATTAAAGGCATTCCCATGGGCATGTCGATTTGTTACGACCTTCGTTTTCCAGAGTTGTATCAACGTTATTACCGCCATGGGGCTCAAATTCTATGCGTTCCAGCCTCCTTTACCGCACCTACGGGAGAAGCCCATTGGGAAGTTCTGCTTCGGGCACGGGCCATAGAAACCCAAAGTTATGTCATTGCACCCAATCAAACGGGCGTTGGAACAGGTGGGGTTCCTACCTACGGAAACAGTCTGATCATCGATCCCTGGGGCACGGTTTTAGCCAGAGGTAGCCGAGACAAAGAAGAATTGATCATGAGCGTGCTGGATTTTGAACGTCTGGCCTCTCTGCGTCAACAATTTCCGTTATTGCATCATAAGCGGTTGTAATGCCCGATTATGATCTCCTGATTGTTGGGGCAGGGCTTTACGGAGCAACAGTTACCTCACAGTATACGGCCTCAAAAAAACGGGTTCTGGTTATCGATAAACGGCCTCATATTGCCGGAAATGCCTATACGGAATCGGTTGAAGGTATTCAGGTGCATCGTTATGGTGCCCATATTTTTCATACGAGTAACAAACAGGTCTGGGATTTTGTAAATCAGTTTACATCGTTTAATCATTATGTAAATCGTCCAAAAGTTAGGTTCAAAAACAAGCTGTTTTCTTTTCCCATAAATTTAATGACACTGTATCAGATTTGGGGCGTTCACACTCCCGAAGAGGCCAAAAAAAAGTTGAACGAGGTTCGTCATAAAATTGACCATCCACACAATCTTGAAGAGTGGATCTTATCTCAGGTTGGAGCTGAACTCTATGAGATTTTTATTAAAGGCTACACTCAAAAACAGTGGGGCGTTCATCCCTCAAAATTGCCGGCGGTTATTATCAAAAGACTGCCAATACGTCTTGATTTTAACGACAATTATTTTGAGGATTGTTATCAGGGCATTCCAAATGGCGGCTACACACAGATGGTGGCTAAAATGCTTGAGGGTGCGGATGTTCAGCTGGGAGAAGACTTTTTTGCAAAGCGGGAGTATTGGACATCAAAAGCCAAAGCCGTTTTGTTTACCGGCCCCATCGATGCCTATTTTGACTACTGTTACGGAGCTTTAGGCTACAGATCCTTACGATTTGATACAAAAACCCTCCAAAATCCAGATTTTCAGGGGAATGCTGTCATCAATTATACGGATGCAGAGATTCCTTTTACCCGCATTATCGAGCATAAACATTTTGATTTTCAGCCTCAATCGTCCCAAACGGTGGTAACCTGGGAATATCCTGAAACCTGGACCATCGGTAAAGAGCCGTATTATCCCCTTGGTGACGAGACTAATTTGTCTTTATACAAACGCTATAAAACTCTCGCTGAATCCGAGAAAAATGTGTTTTTTGGAGGTCGTTTAGCCGAATATCGGTATTATGATATGCATCATGTGATTGCAGCGGCTTTGGCGTTTTCAGGAAAGCTACAGTGATGACGGTTCCATCACAAGAATAGCCAGGTTTTTAATACAGACGTTATACGATTTTACATAATGGAAATAAAACCCAAAAAGCCGTTCGGCGATAAAGGCAAAATCACGCTCATTTAAAGAACGATTTTCTGTGACGGCCTGCTCATCCAGACTGAATAGAAAATGAAATAACCAGTTCATAAACTCGTTAAAGTGGTCGTAGCGGGTTACAAATAACAGTGTGGGGTAAAAGACTTTTGTTTCAAAGAAGTACTGATCGAAGCGGTGTTTTAAGTCCGGGTATGTTTTATAAAAATGCCCAACAAACCACGAAAAATCACCATGACATCCGTTGTACTGTTCGGCGATAGTTTGCCTAAAAACCATGGGTTTGGGAAGAATAATATCTGTTTTTTTTAGATGGTTAAGGAATAAGTCTGCTCGGGAATAATGGGTTTCCCATTTTTGTGTGAGTTCCTCATGTGTTATGTGTGGATAATGATGCCGTTTTTTAAACCATAAAAACCTTTTTTTTAGCTCAAAAAATCGTCTGTAGTGGCAAAATCCGATAAAGTCGGTTTTGGGTGCATTTTTCCACACCCAATAATGGGCTGTAAGCTCGCCGTAAAGAGCATTTTTTGAAGAAATATGATCGCCAGTATTGTCCTGAATGGATTTTGGAAAAGTAGCGTTGATATCACAGCCGCTTTGAATGCTTTTTATAAAATCCGACTCTAAAACAGGATAAGCCGTATCTCTAAAATTAATAATGGAATAGAGGCTTAAATTACTCATGTTTTTTTAATTGCTCTAACCCCTCTTTAAAGGAATAACGAGGCTTCCAGTTTGGCAAAATGGGATAAAACGGAGTGGGATTCATCACCTCGCGAGGTCTGTACGGCAACGCACCAAACTGAATGGGAACGGGTACGTTGTAAACAGTTTCAAAGGTTTTGACCACATCTTTTAAGGTTAAAAGTTCGGATGCAGACAAACAGAAATGAGAGGATTTTTTAGATAAAGATTGAGTTTCAAGCTGCTGAACAAGGCTCAAAAAACCAGAGACCACATCATCACTATATAAAAGATTCATCAGCTGCTCGCCGGGGGACATATGTAGCGGTGTGCCTGACAAGGCTGTTTGTTTAAGAAGCGCTATGATTTTTTTTCGAGTGTCGTTTGGGCCAAAGGTGTCGCAAAGTTCCAGATGTACAAATAACGTAGGCGAAGTTTCCTGATAATACGTAATAATCGATTCAAACGCCTGTTTTGAGGCTGCATATAAATTAACGGGATTGTAAACCTCGTGATTAAAATGCTGCCAGAACGTGGAGGTATTAATCATCCATGGGCAGTTTAATGTGGTGACAATATCGCAAAGCAGGGTTCCGAATTTAACGTTGGCATCAATCATAGAGGAGATGTTATCGAGGGTATGCGCAGCCATAAACTGTGTGGCCAGATGAATAACGCCGGCCGGAGTATATTTGGCTACCTGATCCAAGGTTTGATTGGGATCTGAATGAATAATGCCGATACAGCCTTCCGGCAACTGTCTACATGCCGCTTCAGTGCGTACCAGGGCTACAACGTTAACGCCGTTTTGTATCAAAGACTGTGTTAAAGCCTTCCCTATAAATCCTGTTGCGCCGGTTAAAAGAATGGTTTTCTGTGTCATAGCTCTAAGGCGTTAAAAGGCGGGAAGGCGTTGTCCCGTTCCGAAATGATGGGATTTGTACTGGGCCATTGAAATCCAAAAGAATTCCATAAAACTCCCCGTTCGGATTGTGGCGCATAGGGCCCGGATTGAAGGTAAAAAACCTGGGCGTCTGTATCCGATGTGACCGTGAACCCATGCGAGCAGCCTTCCGGGATATAAACGGCTTTCGGGGTGTCTGAATCCAGTGCAACGGAAAACGTTTTGCCGAAGGTGGCAGAGTCTTTTCTTAAGTCCAGAATCACATCTAAAATCGAGCCGCTGGTAACCCAGATACATTTTGTCATGGCATGAGGTGCTTTTTGATCGTGCATGCCGCGTAATACCTTGGGCTTGGACATCGAATAAAAACATTCTGTCCACTGTGTTTCCAATCCCCATTTTTCAAACTGTTCGGCTGAAAATGGTTTGGCAAAAAAGCCTCTGTTGTCTGCAGCTTTGAAAAAAGGCAGGATGTAAACGCCTTCAATTGGTGTGGTTTTCTTTACCATTCTAGCCTCGTTTTGTTTTGAAAAAAATCGTGAATGGTAGTGCTGATATAGGTCATTTTTTCATCGGTTAATCCCGGATAAACGCCAAGCCAGAATGTGTTGTTCATCACGGTGTTGGTCTGTTTCAAATCACCAACGACTCTGTACTTGCTTGGGTTGTTCCGAATAGGATCAAAAGCAGGGTGACAAAGAATATTTCCAGAGAATAATCCTCTCGTCTGAATGCCTTTGGACTCCAGATGCTGAACAATGTCCTGTCGTTTAAACAGGCAGTTTTCTTTTAGCGTAATAATAAACCCGAACCAGGATGGGATGCTGTTTGCCGTAGGTTCCGGCAGAATAAGAACGTCTTCATACGGTTTAAAGGTGTCATACAGTTTTTGCCAGTTTTCGCGGCGTTTTTTAACAAATTCAGGAAGTTTTTCAAGCTGGGCAACCCCAACGGCTGCCTGCATGTCTGTGGCTTTTAAGTTGTAGCCGAAGTGTCTGTAGATATATTTGTGATCATAGCCTTTTGGCAGCGTGCCCAATTCCCATTCAAAACGTTTTTTACAGCAGTTGTCTTCGCCAGAGCTGCACCAGCAATCACGGCCCCAGTCTCTAAACGATTCTGTTACCCGGGACAGCATGGCGTTTGAGGTACAAACCGTTCCACCTTCTCCCATCGTAATATGGTGAGCCGGATAAAAGCTGTGTGTAGACATGTCCCCAAAAGATCCGGTTGGTTTTCCGTTGTATAACGCTCCAAGCGCGTCGCAGTTGTCTTCAATCATCCATAAACCATGCTGTTTGCAAAAGGCCTGAACAGCACCAATATCAAACGGATTTCCCAAGGTATGGGCCACAAAAACAGCCCGTGTTCTAGGCGATAATGCAGCTTCAAGCTGTGTTACATCCATATTGTAAGTTGGCAGTGAAATATCCACAAAAACGGGTACGAATCCGTTTTGTAAAATAGGAGCAATTGTGGTTGGAAATCCTGCAGCAACCGTGATAATTTCATCGCCTTCAAGTAGCTGCCTGTTTTGAAGTAGTGGAGAACTGAGAGCAGAAACAGCCACCAGATTGGCAGACGATCCTGAATTAACCAGTTTCGTAAATTTTACACCTAATACATCCGAGAACTGTTCCTCGAATTGTTTGGAATAACGGCCGGCTGTCAGCCAGAAATCCAGGCTGGAATCCACCAGATTTACAAGTTCTTTTTCATCAAAAACACGGCCTGCATACGAAATTTTGTCTCCAGGCGAAAATGGTTTGTCCTGAAAGGCTTCCTGATAATACTGTTCAACAGCTTCTAATATTTTTTTACGAAGATGTTCTGCACTCATAACGATTTTTTCCAATAAGATTGAAGTTGTTTTTTTGTGAATTCTATCATGTCCTGATGACCGTAATAAGACGAATACCATTGAAACGTCCATTCCAGAGTCGTTTCAACGGATAGTTTTGGCGTCCAGTTTAAGCGTGTATGACTTTTTTCAGAGTTCAAGGCCAGGTACGGATTTTCATAAAAAACTGCAGGCTCCATGCGTACGGACTGCTCACCCGATTTTCCTAAAACATGTAACGCAAACTCCACAACCTCTTTTACCGTGACGTTAACACGTTCAAGCGGCCCAAAATTCCAGGCTGAGCCGGTTTCAATATCACCTTCCCAGGTTTTTTGAACCAGATCCACATAGCCCTGCGTAAGATCCAATACATGTTGCCAGGGTCTTACATAAAGTGGATTGCGGATAACCAACGGAACTTTTGTATAAACGGCTCTTACAATGTCAGGAACCAGTCGATCTGCGCTCCAATCGCCACCTCCGATAACGTTACCGGCTCTGGCAGAAATCAGTTTGCAGCTGTGATTTTTGAAAAAAGAATGAAAATAGGAAGCCGTTACAAGTTCCGTACAGCCTTTACTTGCGCTGTAGGGATCGTGTCCACCCATGGGATCTGTTTCTACAAAGGCATGGTTTGTACCTGATGGTTCGTAACATTTGTCACTGGATACGATAAGTGCCGTTTTAACCGAAGGCGTTTGACGAATCGCTTCCAGAACATGAGCGGTTCCCATCACATTGGTAGAAAACGTCTCCAAAGGATTTGAATAAGACGGTTTTACAAGCGCCTGTGCTGCAAGATGAAAGACAATATCCGGCTGAATCTTTTTAAACAGATCTGAAACAGTCTGAAAATCCTGAATATCCGCAAAAAAAGTGTGTTGAGGTTCTGTACCTAAAATAGAGAAAAGGCTAGGAGAGGTTTGAGGTTCAAGCGATATGCCATACACATCAGCCCCACATTCCTTTAGCCATAATGACAGCCAGCTTCCCTTAAATCCTGTATGTCCTGTAATTAGAACCCGTTTATTCTTCCAAAACGACATTACATCCAAACTTTCCAGGGTGCCTGTTGTTTGCTCCATAACTCTTCAAGATGATTTTTATCCCGCAACGTATCCATAGGCTGCCAGAACCCACTGTGTTTGTAAGCTGAAAGCTGCCCACGTTCCGCAAGAACTGTCAGAACCTGACTTTCCAGAATAATGTCATCGTTGGGGATGTGTTGCAGAATTTTGGGTGAAAATACAAAAAATCCGCCATTAATCCAGTTTCCGTCCCCAAGGGGTTTCTCTACAAATTTAGTTATTTTTGAACCTGAAAATTCCAAAGCCCCAAAGCGTCCAGGAGGCCGAACGGCTGTAACTGTAGCTTCAGTCTGATTGTCTTTATGATGTTTAAGCAGCGCGTGAATATCCACATCGGATACGCCATCTCCGTAGGTAAGGCAAAAATCATCGTCGCCCAGATAACTGGCGATTCTGCCGATACGTCCGCCCGTGTTCGATTTATCACCCGTATCTACAAGCGTAATCGTCCAGGGTTCGGACTTGCTGTGATGGTAGGTTTTCGTGTTGTTAGCCAGATCAATAGTAAGGTCGCTGGAATGAAGAAAATAATTGGCAAAATACTCTTTAATCACATAGCCTTTGTAGCCGAGGCAAATAATAAAATCGGTAATGCCAAAATGAGAGTAATATTTCATGATATGCCACAAGATCGGTTTGCCGCCGATTTCAACCATAGGTTTTGGTTTCAAGTGAGATTCTTCACTAATTCGTGTTCCGAGGCCCCCAGCTAAAATAACGCATTTCATGGTGTATTTTCCTTTAAAAAACTTCACAAGTGATGCCAGTGCAACGTATACTAACGTAAATTTAAAAAAAAGGACACTTCATGGGCATACTTTCATCATTAGTTAAGACAATTTTTGGAGATCCTCACGTTAAAGTTGTAGCGCCGTTTTGGCCTGTTGTTGAGTCAATTAATGCGTTGGAAGCGTCAATTCAACCTCTTTCAGACGAACAGCTTGCCGATAAAACAAAAGAATTCCGTCAACGCCTGGCCGACGGTGAAAAACTGGACAATTTATTACCCGAAGCTTTTGCTGTTGTAAGAGAAGCCTCCCGCCGTGTTTTAAATATGAGACATTTTGATGTTCAGCTGATCGGTGGCATGGTGTTGCATCAAGGTAAAATTTCCGAAATGAGAACAGGGGAAGGAAAAACCCTGGTTTCAACACTTCCTGCTTATTTAAATGCGCTTGAAGGTAAAGGTGTTTACGTGGTCACCGTTAACGAATATCTCGCAAAACGTGACAGCGAATGGATGGGACGTATTTTTAGATTTTTAGGATTAACTGTTGGATTAATTCAATCCTCCATGCCGCCTCAGGATCGTCTGGAAGCCTATGCCTGCGATATTACCTACGGAACCAATAACGAATTTGGTTTTGATTATTTGAGAGACCACCTTGTGTATGACAGCTCTCAATGCTGCCAGTCTCGCCGCAATTTTGCGATTATCGATGAGGTGGACAGCATTTTAATTGACGAAGCCCGTACCCCTCTGATTATTTCCGGCCCGGTTAAAGATTCTACCCATAAATATGGTCAGGTGGCTGAATCTGTACGTCATCTTAAAGAAGAAGCCGATTTTACCATTGATGAAAAACATAAAAATATTGTGCTGACTGAGCCTGGAATTGAAAAGCTTGAGTCTCTTTTAAAGGTTGATGATATTTATTCCATCCAAAATATGGAGTGGGCACATATGGCTCTTCAATGTCTAAAAGCCATGTATTTATACCGTAAAGATGTCGATTACGTTGTTAAAGACGATGAAGTGTTAATTGTTGATGAATTTACCGGCCGTATTCTGGACGGAAGACGTTACTCAGATGGATTACACCAGGCTATCGAGGCTATGGAAGGTCTATCCATTCGGGAAGAAAGTCAGACTTTAGCGTCTATCACCTTCCAAAACTATTTCAGAATGTTCCCAAAACTATCTGGCATGACAGGTACAGCGCTTACGGAAGAAGCTGAATTTGGAAAAATTTATAATTTGGATGTTATCGTTGTCCCAACGCATCGTCCGATGGTAAGAAAAGATAATCCAGATGTCGTCTACAAGACGAAAGATGAAAAATATAAAGCCGTTGTAAATGATGTGAAAGAGGCTCACGCAAAAGGCCAGCCCGTTCTGGTAGGTACAATTTCCATCGAAACATCCGAAAAATTATCCAGATATTTAAAAAATGAACAGATTCCCCACAATGTTCTAAATGCAAAATATCACGAAAAAGAAGCTGAAATCATCTCTCATGCCGGTCAAAAAGGTATGGTGACGATTGCAACCAATATGGCAGGCCGTGGAACTGATATTACCCTTGGCGAAGGCGTTCCAGAGCTTGGTGGTTTGTACGTGATTGGTACCGAACGTCACGAATCTCGTCGTATTGATAACCAGCTTCGTGGTCGTTCAGGACGACAAGGCGATCCAGGATATTCACGGTTTTATGTATCGCTTCAGGATGATCTGATGAAGCTTTTCGGTTCAGACAGAATCGCCAAAGTGATGGAAACGCTGGGTTTGCCGGAAGATACGCCAATCGAACATCCCTTAATCACCCGTTCTATTGAAAAAGCACAAAGCAAAGTAGAAAAATATTATTTCGGCATGAGAAAAAGCATTTTGGAATATGATGATGTTATGAACAGACAGCGCGATACGATTTATGCGCTTCGCAGACAACTGATTCAGCCTCAAAGCCTTGACGGAAAAATCAAGGAATTGCTTTCCGATTTAATAACCGGACTTGTAGCCATTTCATTTGGCGAACAATCGGTTACTGATCTTGCCGGTCGTTCGGATCTTGCCGAAAGACTTCAGCAGGTTCTGCCTATGGAAAATATAGCCGAACTGATCCAATCCTTTAAATCAAAAGAAGCCCTTATTTCCGGCCTAACCGAAGCCTCCTTCGCGATTTATACCGAGAAAAAAGCTCAATATCCTGACACGATTTTTGAACTGGCTGTTTCCCGTCAGGTGTTATTAACGACATTAGACCGGAAATGGGTAGATCACCTGCATCAAATGGAAGTGCTTCGTGAGGGGATTGGCCTTCGCGCATACGGCCAGAAAGATCCGTTAATTGAGTACAAAATGGAAGCGTTTGATATGTTTCAGGAACTTCTGATGAGCATTTCTATCGAAGCTTTCGAAATGATTTTTAAAGCACATTTAATGATGGAAACCACAGCGGAGGATTCATAAATGGCTGATTTTACCAAAGATTTTTCACTCTACAGACAAAAATTATCCGATCTGGGAGACTATCTTTGAAATCTCCAGCTTAAAGGAAAAAATCAGACAGCTGGAGGCCGATGTCAGTCAGGACAGTTTTTGGGATCAAAATACCCAAATTCAAGACATCTTTTCTCAATTAAATCGTTATAAAAGTTCCGTGCAGCATTTTCAGGATCTTGATAAAAAAGCTCAGGATATTCAAGCTTATTTAGAACTTCTGGACGATCATTCCGATCCCGATCTTGAAAAAGAGGCGGCCTCCGAATGGACACAGTTTCAAAAAAAAGTGGATGCTCTGGAAACCCAATCCCTGTTATCTGGCCCCTATGATAATTTAAATTGCTTTTTTAGCTTAAATTCCGGTGCCGGTGGAACAGATGCTCAGGACTGGACCGAAATCCTGCTCAGACTCTACACTCGCTGGTTCGAATCCAAAGGGTTTTCCGTGGAAATGATCGACCAAACCCCCGGAGACGAAGCCGGTTTAAAATCCACCACCTTTTTAGTCAAAGGCGAGTTTGCCTACGGACTGTTAAAAAACGAAATCGGAGTTCACCGTTTGGTACGGATTTCCCCCTTTAATGCCAATGGAAAGCGTCAAACCTCTTTTGCGGCTGTGGACGTTATTCCCGATTTCCAACATGAAAAAATTGAACTTGATATCGATCCCAAAGATTTACGTGTAGACACGTTCAGATCCAGCGGAGCCGGTGGCCAACACGTCAATAAAACCGATTCTGCTGTACGTATCACCCATATTCCAACCGGAACCGTGGCACAGTCCCAGCATAGCCGATCCCAAATTTCCAACCGTGAAACCGCGTTAACCTTGTTGAAAAGCCGCCTGATGCAGCGTTTGATCCAGGAACAAAAACAGCAGGTTACCGACCTCCGGGGCGACATCACCGATAACTCCTGGGGCAATCAAATTCGCTCTTACGTTTTTCATCCCTATAAACTGGTCAAAGATTTACGTACCGAACTTGAAAAAACCGACCTCCAGGCTGTGTTGGACGGCGATATGCTGGATGATTTTATTCAGGCGCATTTGTTATTAAATCGGCAAAAAAATCAATGAACCGTCTGGCTCTATTTTTAGGGAGTTTCGTTATCGGTCTGGCCTTTATTTTGGGCTGTTTTTTTGCGGCCCATCGTCTTGATTTTGAGGCCCATCAGTCTTCCCTTGAGGTGGCTATTCCGTTTAAAGATGTTCAACGGCTGGGTGCTTCCGATTTTCCTGCTGGGGTTTTGAACCGATTAAAAACGGAAACAGGGTTTACCTCGATTATTGTAGATGAAAGCACTTTGGAAGACTGGACGAACTCCGCCAGGGCCGTTTTGCTCACCCCGGATCAACTCGTCTCACTTGGATCAGACAAGCCGCTTAATGCTCGCCATGTTTTTATCCGGTTATCTGAATCGGATCATCAACAATGTCTGTCTATTTTAAAACAATATCCAGCTTATTCTGTTACCGAACGACCAGGTCATATTTTGGAAATTGCCGCCGAATGGGATGATATTAAACAGTTAGGCCTTGGTTTCGATCAACAGCTTATTCATACCCTTAAACAAAGCGGCTGGGCTGTTATTCCTCGTTTAAAACCAGGAAGTCCTGTAACTCGTTTGCACATATTTGATAGCCCACAAACTGTATTATTTGAAGGCTCTTCCATTGCAGCCTCTACTCCGTTAGATCAAACTCTATCGTTTTTAAAAGAGACCCAACACTATTGGGGCTGGATAGAATTTGCAGAACAAACGGGATCTAAAACTCTGGCTAAACATCTCCCTTTGCAAACCCGACGTGTCCACAGTATTTCCGAGCCTGAATTGCTAAAAATGACCCCTCAAAAAGCCATCCAACGTTATATCAGAGCCGTAAAAGAACGAAAAATATCCATTATCGTGGTTCATCCGTTTTGGTTTTTACCGTCTATCGAAGGAACTTTAACTCAAAATCTATCGTATTTTAAAACCTTATTACAGGCTTTGCGTGATAATGATTTAACGGCAAATCCTTCCGTAAAATGGTCATTGTTTGCATCCGTTCGGCCTTGGCAGCTTGGTGTTTTTGCTGCGGTCTTAAGTATTTTAAGTAGCCTGTTAACGGTCTGTTATGGAAGAAAATCCGGTGTTTTAGATATGATTTTTCCCGTTATATCAGCTGTGATTGTTGTGGCGGCATCTGTTTTGGGTTGGATGACTCTTACTCAACAAGCGTTGTTGTTTTGGGTAATGCTCATCATCCCGACTTTATCTGTAGTTGCAGCACTTTCCTTGTCCGGTTGGAAAAGATGGAGCGTTCCTTTTGCCGTTCTGATCTTGGGAATTGTGACCGTTACCGGCATAACCTCAACGCCTGATTTTTACCTGGGAATTGCAACCGCTGTCGGCATCAAGGCCGGATTTATACTCCCTTTACTGTTGGTTGGTCTGTTTACTCTCACAAAGAAAGAAAAATCAATAGGGGAGATTTTAAAACATATAGCCGAATCTCAAGTTCGATTATGGTGGATTTTATTGGCCGGACTTCTGGTTGGCATGGTTGGCCTGTACCTTCTTCGCAGCGGCAACGGAACCTCTTTTGTGTCAGAAACGGAACTTCTCCTTCGATCCAGGCTGGATGTTATTTTTGGGGTTAGACCACGGACAAAAGAATTGATAGGATATAGTTTCTTTTGTTGGGCTTTAATGTGTCCTGCTTTAGATCAAAAAAGGGTCTGGTCTTGGCTTTTGCCGGTTTTTGGAACCATTCCTTTTGTTTCAGTGCTGAATTCTTTTTTACATACACATACGCCTTTGTTGTTATCTCTCCATCGTTCGATTTTAGGACTTGTATGTGGCGTATTTGTCTGGAAAATAAGCGATATTTTATGGTGGAGTTGGAAGAAGATCTATGGATAATCTAGTTGAACTAGAATCAAAAATGGGTGTTGTATTTAAAGATAAACTGCTGTTGCGGACGGCGCTAACACACAGCTCGTATGCCAAGCAGAAAGCCAACCGTTTTCTGGTTCAGGACAATGAGCGTCTGGAGTTTTTAGGCGATGCGGTTCTAAAACTTTTGGCGTCCCGATATCTGTTTAAACGTTACCCTCGTTATCTGGAAGGTCAACTTACAAAAATCAGAGCCAAATTGGTTTCCGATAAAAATTTATACAAACTGGCCCTGCAGCTGGATCTTGGCAAATATATTTTATTTTCTTTTGGTGAAAAAAACACAGGTGGTGCTGAAAAAATCTCCAACCTGGCCAACGCATTTGAGGCTGTTTTAGGTGCCTGTTATCTGGATCAGGGCATTGATGCTGTGCAACAGTTTTTTGAAACCTTAATTGATAAAAACCTGGATGATTTTTTATCCGAAGAGCAGCTTGGCGATTACAAAACACAGCTTCAGGAATTTTTTCAACGTAAAAAAATGCCGCTTCCCATTTATACGGTTACCCATATCGAAGGCCCTGATCATCAAAAAATATTCTACATTAAAGTGACGATTGAATATAAAGGTGAAGGTCAGGATTTTTTCGGCACCGGCCATTCCAAAAAAGAAGGTGAGCAGTCTGCTGCTAAATCAGCTTTGGAAGCATTAAATCAAAAATAAACAGTAAAGGATTTTAAGATGGATTTGGAACAGATTTTTTTAAAACAGATGGAATTGAATCAGAAAATTAACCCTGATTTTTATAACGATTTAAAGGACCCCGAAATTCGCAGACAACGCTTTATGCAGTTTGATTTGGCCTTAAAACAGGAGTCGGCGGAAGCCATAGACAGCCTCAGCTGGAAATGGTGGAAAAAAATGGATGACGATTGGGATAACGTTAAAATTGAGTTGGTGGATATGCTGCATTTTTGGGTATCCATGTGTACGATTGCCGGGCTAACCGCTCAGGATGTTGTAGAGCTTTATTTTAAGAAAAACCAGCTGAACCACAAACGTCAGGACGAGGGTTACAAAGAAGGAACCTACCAAAAAGTTCAGGACGGTGTGGAAGATAACCGGTTGTTATTGACGAAGGACAGTCATGAATAGTCCTTTAATTATTGACGGAACCGTTGTAGCCGGCGAGATCAAATCCCGGTTAAAAGAGCAATGCGCGGCATGGACAGCTGCCGGGAAAAGACGCCCGGGGTTGGCCGTTATTCTGGTGGGTGATAACCCGGCGTCACAGGCCTATGTCGGGATGAAGAAAAAAGCCTGCGACGAAGTGGGTCTTAATTCTTTCGAATATCTCCTCCGCCCCGAAGATGGCGAAGCGGCTCTTATTGACCGTATTCAAGCTCTAAATAATGATCCAAATATTGACGGTATTCTGCTTCAATTGCCACTGCCAAAAGGATTTGACGAGTCTAAATGTCTGCAACTTATTGCGCCTGAAAAAGATGTGGATGGTTTTCATCCTGTGAACGTTGGCAAACTGCTTATCGGACTTCCGGCGTTTAAGTCCTGTACACCTTTTGGGGTTTGTAAATTATTGGAGTATTATGGGATTTCAGTTTCAGGAAAACATGTTGTGATTGTTGGACGCAGCAATATTGTAGGCAAACCTCTTGCAGCAATGTTAATGCAAAAAGGTGAGGGTGCTGCAAATGCAACGGTCACTGTCTGTCATTCTCAATCCGAAAATCTGGAAGATCATATGCGCAGTGCCGATATTCTTATTGCTGCAATTGGAAAACCGTTTTTTGTAAAACCGGAGATGGTAAAACAAGGCGCGGTAGTTATTGATGTAGGCATTAATCGTATCGAGACAGAAACCGGAAAAAAACTGGTGGGGGATGTTGATTTTCAGGCTGTTTTTCCAAAAACCTCAGCCATTACACCTGTTCCGAAAGGGGTAGGCCCCATGACAATTGCGATGTTATTATCCAATACGGTAGAGGCTTATCAGTATCATTCCTCTTTATGAGTATTTCATCATCTGTAAACCCGTCCTTTCTCCCGCCTCGGCCAAATTTTGATCAGGTAAAAAAAACAGTTGATCAGGAGCTAAACGGGGAAAAAAAAGCCGTAAAGCCTGTGGAATCGAATACGGCGGCATCAGCTTCGGCCTCAACAGATGTACCTCAGGCCGCTCCCGACAGCATCCTGACCTCCTTGTTGTTTCAGGCTACTGAAAAAATTCAAAGCCCTGAACAACTCGAGCGCCTCTCCGAATTTTTAGCCGCCAAACGAAGCGATGACCCCGCTGTTCGCGCCAGTATTTTAACCCAGTTCACTCCAGATCAGCTTGGCCAGGACGTATGGTTGATTGGCCTCGTTGGTGTTGTATACGATAAAGTAAATAACGACCCTATTTTGCTTCAGCACGTCATTAATCAGTTAATGTCCTATGCCACGGAATATTCCGAACCTTTTCTTTTATTTTCCGTACTTCGGGCTATTTCTGACCGCTTTCCGGATTTGCCTCCCAGAGTCCTTCAGGATGTGGCCCAGCTTCTCCAAAAAGGAAACTTCCTCCACGAAGAGTCTCCAGAAATGGTGCGTAACGAGGCGTTGCGTTTAGCCCAGCGGCTGGCGGATCAGGGAATTTCTGTGGCGGCTCCAGTAGTCGAAGTTCCAGAAGCGGCTCCTTTGCCTTTACCTCAGCGTCTGGCATTAATGGCTTTGGCACAGCGCGCACTGACAACCTTTGTTGAAGAAAAAGAATTTAGCAATATGGCCCTGCTTTATGCCGCTTTGATGAACGTGGGTGAAATGTCTATGGGCCTGGAAGGCGAGCTTAGGCCTACTTTATACGAGGAAGTTGGCATTGTAACCGATTCATCAGCCTGCATTCCAACGGAGTTGATGGGCATGTTTGCCATTCAGGTTGTGCCGGCTCATTCCGACGATCTGGCAAAGGCTTTTGAAGAAAAAATCATGACCTTATTTAAATACAGATATAAACACTGCCTGGTTCTGGTTCCTCACCGTGACTATTCTCCGTCATTTGATGCCGTTGAATCTGCAAAATCTGAATTAAAGCGTCCCATAACCGTTATTGATACACGCATGGTTGGCTCCTGTTTAGGGTTTTTAATCGAACATCTGGCGGATGTATTATACAAAACCGGAACCCGAAAAAATACGAAATTTATGATCCAGAATGCCATTAACCACCTCAGATCCTGGGTTGTTCCTCAATTACCGGCTGTGGCCAGACAGCCCTGGTTTAAACGACTGCCGAAACGGTCTCCGCTTCGGAACGATCTTCATCCTGTTTTGGCTCTGTACGAAGAACCGTTTGTGCTACATTCTGTTAAACACCTGGAAGAAGCAGCCGAACTGCTACTGCAAAAAGCTCTGGAAGTTCTGGCTCAGCCTCATCATAATTATCGGTATGTTCTGGTCGAATACAAAACGCATTATACAATTGGGTTACAACTGTTACAGTCCATGCAGGAAAAACACCCGTCTTTGGATATTGTATTGCGTCAGGCTCCTGACACGGTTGAAAAGCTGTGGGGCGACCATTTTAGTCTAACCCTCATTTAAAATCAGATGCCTCTAAAAGATGCTCTAGTCGTCTTTAAGCTGTGCTGTGATTTTGAAGTGAGTCTTAGCGACTAAAGCCAGATTTTGTTCTCCATAGCGTTTTACGAAGGCTTTGGCGGCCCTTACGGTTTCAACCGAGCATCCTTTTGGAAAAGGCATGCCGAATGCGGTTTCAAGTTTGCGTATGGCATTCACAAATCCGTTTCTGGCCAAAATACTGGCTGCAGCCACCGCAATATGACTTTCGGCCTTTGGCTGCTGAAACAGTTTAACCTGCTGCCCTTTTTGCATCAGCGCATTTTGAACCAGAGCAGGATTCCCAAACTGATCGGATAAAGCAAACTCGCAATCCACCTGTTTTAAGACATTTTCCAGAACTCTGGCGTGCCCCCAGGCAAGAATGTGGTTTAGATTTTTAATTTTTTCATAAATATCGTTGTAGCTTTGATTTCCCATAATTACTAATGAATGGGCGCAATGTTTTTTTATCTCAGGTGAAATCTCTTCGATATAGTTGTCGGATAAATCCTTACTATCCATGACGCCAAGTTGTTTCAAAAATCGTTTGCTTTTCGGTGTTACATGAACAGCGGCCACCACAAGAGGCCCAAAATAATCGCCTTTTCCAGACTCGTCAATCCCAATAATGGTATCAATTGTACTTAAATCGTCGGTGCTTGTTTTTTTCTGGGAAAAATCAAAGGGAACCAGAGGAGCCGGCTGTGGCGTATCCAAAAGATCCCGAATTTCAGGAACCAGGTCTTTATCTACCTGTGATAAATCCCACTTTAACCCTTTTTTACTTTGATACAGCCTGATAACCCCATTTTTTTTCTGAAAAAACACCAGAAACTGGATGCCATACTGAATGTCCCGGTACGGATTTACAACAAATCCAGCCGATTGGAGTTTCTTTTTTGTATCTTCATAAAGTGTAAGTAAGTCAGCCATGTGGGCACCTATCATATCAAGGAAACGAAAAAACATCATTACTTTCCAAAACATCATGTCATAAAGCAACATTATGTTGTGAGAGGGTTGAAAAAGATTGTATTAAATGAAAAAATATAGATCTCGTTTATTTTTAAGGAGCCTTTAGGTATGGTAAAAAAGAATCAAAAACCTATTAAAGTTTTACAAGTTGGATTAGGTCCAATTGGGGTACAATCCACCTTATTATTAGTGGATCGTCCGTCCGTAAAACTTGTGGGTGCCGTAGATATAGACTCGTATAAATATGGAAAAGATTTAGGTGTCATTGCAGGCTTGAAAAACAAGCTTCAGGCTCCTGTTAAGCAGGATATGGGTTACTTTTTTGAGACAAAATCAAAAACCCCGGATATTGCTTTAGTGACCACCGTATCCAGCATTGAAAAAAATATGGATCTTTTTATATCCATCATGGAAAAAGGCGTCAATGTGTTGTCTTCTTGTGAAGAATTGGTGTATCCATGGGTCACACAACCCAAACTGGCCGAAAAACTGGATGCCTGTGCAAAAGCCAACGGCGTTTCGATTTTAGGAACCGGCGTAAACCCAGGCTTCTTAATGGACTTCTTCCCCATGGCCATGACAGCCGTTACCGATCAGGTTAATAAAATTGTTGTAGAACGTATTCAGGATGCTCAGTTCAGACGCCGTCCTTTTCAGAAAAAAATAGGAATGGGTCTAAGCCGCGAGGACTTTTTTGCAAAAGTAAAAGAAGGCGCCCTTCGTCATGTTGGCCTTATCGAATCCATGCACATGCTGGCCGATTGCCTAGGCTGGACTTTGGATAAAACCGAAGATGTTATTGAACCTGTTATAGCCTCCAAACAGGTCTTTTTTGGCGATATTTTCATTGCAAAAGGTGATATCCTTGGTGTGAATCAAACGGGTAGGGGATTTGTGGGCAAAGAAGAGGTTATACGCCTGTTGTTCAGAGCCACTATCGGAGAGCCTGATCCACGTGATAAAGTGAAAATATTTGGTAAAAATACGCCAATGGAAATAGAGATTAAAGGTGGATTAAACGGCGATACTGCGACCTGTTCGATCTTGGTTAATGCCGTGCCTTTTGTGGTAAATGCTACCCCAGGATTAAGAACCATGGCCGATATTCAGCCTATTTCCTGGCGGAAGTAAAAATCAAAAAAGACCTTTTTGCAATTTTTGATACATTTTTCCGATACTAAGGTAGTTAAGCTTTATTTTAGAGGAGATTCCTATGTCTTATGGTTCTGGTGCTATTCCCCCTCAATCTCATGCTCAATCTTCTAGTCGGCAAAAACCTGCTCACAGTCGTCATAAATCTCATAATTCTTCTGCTGTACAATTACAAGAAAGAACAGGGGCTTCCCTGCATTCAAGACCAGTAGCCGCTCCTCTGACTGTTAATAGGCTTAGTGATCAAGACGTAAGAGCTTTGTATCGACAATTCAATCCTGTATTGCCACAGTCTCATGTTCATATAATTGATTTATCGATTGTTGGTGATTTTGGAAAAAGAAGCAGTTTTGTTGCTTTTAAGCGGTCAGATGGTTTATATCAGTGTTATCAAATATCAACAAACGGTCAGACGACGAGTGTTGAAAATTGGGGTACACACGCAAGAAATGCTGTTCCAAAAGGTACTGATACACTTGGAACCACAGTTCGGTTTGCTTTTTTAGAGCCTCAACATCCTGTATCGGTAAAGGTAACAGGTGTTGCTGGTCAAGTTCACAGTTCTATATTAAAATTTTCCGAAAGTTCTTGGTTGCGCGGCTTATTAACGTTTCGAAGTCTGGATTTTGTAACAAAAGATACCCCATCTTATGATGGGGCTGCGATGAAGAGGTTTGCTGAACAGTTTAAGCGCGCTTAAATTTTTTTTGATTTTCCCCGGTGTTTATTTCCCGGGGAATCTGTTTTTCTTCTATTTCCCTGAATATACATGCACAGAGTGTCCATAGAACACTTCTGCAGCTTCCATAACGGTTTCGTTAAGGGTAGGGTGAGGGTGGATAATCTCCGCCAAATCTTTGGCAGTTGCGCCCATTTCTACGGCAACCATGCCTTCTCCGATCAGGTCTCCGGCGCCGGTTCCAACGATGCCTACACCTAGAACGCGTTCGGTTTCAGGTTCGATAATTAATTTGGTAAGGCCGTCTGTGGCGCCTAATGTCATGGCTCTGCCGGAGGCACCCCATGGGAATTTGGCTACTTTGACGGCGATGTTTCTTTGTTTGGCTTCTGTTTCGGTAAGGCCACACCAGGCAATTTCCGGGTGGGTAAAGACAACGGCTGGTACAAAATGGTTGAATTCAGCTTCTTCGCCGCAAATGACATCGACAGCGATGCGGGCTTCTTTGCTGGCTTTATGGGCAAGCATCAGGCCTCCGGCAATATCGCCGATGGCGTAGACGTTTGGAACGGTTGTCTGCTGTTTTTTCGTGATGGTGATGTAGCCTCTGTCATCCAGTTTAATGCCTGTATTTTCAAGACCCATATCTTTGCTGTTTGGCGTGCGTCCGATGGATACCAAAACTTTATCGTAAAGCTCCTGTACGCTGCCTTCGGATGATTCGAAGGTTACTTTAATCTGTTTGCCGCTGGTGGCCATTTTTGTGATTTTTGTTTTGAGGCGAAGCTCTTTAAAATGAGTGTTTGCGTATTTGACCACAGGTCTTGCAAGATCAGGATCAGCACCGGCGAGAATGGCATCGTTGGCTTCTACCATCACGACTTCACTTCCTAATGCGCTATAAACCGTGCCAAGCTCCATCCCGATATATCCGCCGCCCACAACCAGCAGCTTCTCCGGAATATCCGTCACATCCAGGGCTTCGGTGGATGTCATGATCCGTTTATTTCCAAGATCAAACGCTCCAGGAATCGCAGGTTTGGACCCCGCTGCAATAATCACATGATTAAACGTATAAAATAACTGACCGTTTTCTGTTTCAATGCGTAACAGTGTATCGTTTTCAAAATTGGCTTTACCCTTAATAACCGTAACGCCATATTTTGAGGCTAGAAGTGAAATCCCATCACTTAATTTTTTGGTGATGCCGTTTTTCCATCCGCGAAGTGCGTCTAAATCCAGCGTTGGTTTTGAGAAGGTTAAGCCGATTTTTTTAGCCCCTTCAGCCTGTTCTTTAATATGGCAGGCATGTAGAAGTGCTTTTGATGGGATACAGCCGCGGTTTAAACAAACGCCGCCAAGCTGGGCATCCTGTTCCACAAGGATAACGGATTTCCCTTTGCTGGCCGCATAAAAAGCTGCTGCATAACCGCCTGGGCCTGCACCGATAACAATAAGGTCTGCTTGAGTTGTTTTCATGTGTTTCTCCTAAATTTTTAGCTGTGCAGCATCAAATTGTTCAAATTGTCCGACAAGATGTTTAATGAATCGGGCACCATCGGCACCGTCAATAACACGGTGATCGTAGGATAATCCGATAGGCATCATTAACCGCGGCTGAATGGTGCCGTCCGGCATTACAATGGCCTTGGTTTTTCCGGCACCTAGAGCCAGAATGGCAACTTCCGGGGTGTTGATAATCGGTGTAAATGGACCAACGCCAAGCCCGCCAAGGTTGGAAAGCGTGAAGGTTCCGCCCTGTAAATCCTCGATGCCGATCTGGCGTTTTCTGGCTTTTTCGGCCAACACGTTAACGTCGTTGCAAAGGTCTAACATGGATTTTGTATCTACCTGTTTTACAACCGGTACAATCAGCCCGTTTTCCGTATCAACAGCAACCCCAAGATTGAGGTACTGTTTATAAATCAATTCACCTTTTGCTTCATCAAAGGTGCTGTTAAAAATAGGGAAGGCTTTTAAGGAATTAACCAAGGCTTTTAAAGCAAAAATAGTTAAGGTGAGTTTTGCGCCTTTTTTCTCGTAAGATGGATTGTGTTTTTTACGCAATGCCATTAAATCTGTGATATCCACGTCTTCAAACTGGGTAACATGAGGAACTGTTGTCCAGGATTCTGACATTTTTTGACCGATTTTTTTCCGAAGAGAGGATACGGTTTTACGCTCAATATCTCCCCATTTTGAAAAGTCTGGTAGAGGGGCTATTGTTTTGGCTGGCTCTGTTTTTGGTGTGGCTGGAGAAGCTGATGCTTCTGTTTCTGTCGAGAAAGCTTTGGCCTGTAAAAACTGGATGTAGGTTTTAACGTCTTCTGTTGTGATGCGTCCACCGTTGGCTGTTCCTTTAACGCGTCCAAGGTCGATGCCAAGTTCTCTGGCTGTCCTGCGAAGGCTTGGGGATGCTGGCGGTTCAAATCCGCTTGGGGAAACGTAGGTATAGGTTAGAGGGGTTGATGTGGTGACTTGGGTTTGAACGGGGGCCGATGTTGGGGCGGTGGGGACTGG